>NZ_MUBM01000045.1 GCF_002154505.1 Streptomyces carpinensis
AACCCGGGCGGCTGCCGTGCCCGGGTCGAAAGCGGCGCTCTCCGGGTCACGCACGCCGCCCGGGTTGTCCTGGGCGGCGGGGCGGGCGGGGTGCGCGGGGGCGGTCACAGCACGTCCTCCTCGGTCACCGGGTCGGGGGCCTCCGGCACGCTCTCCTCGCCCGGCGGGCCGCCGTGCGTCCACGGGGTCTGCTCCGGGTCGGGCAGTTTCGCGCCGCCCCGCTGCTCGTGCTCGAACAGCGTGAAGCACAGGTGGTCGCCCTTCTCCGGCACGGAACCGGCCTCGGGCTCCTTGCCGCGGCCCATCTTGTCGAGGATCCGCAGCACGATGAGCGTCCCGTCCGTCTCCGGGCCGCCGTCCTCCTCGCGGGCGACGAACTCCGCCGACTGCGGCTTCCCGCCCAGCGAGCGGTACACCCGGACCCGCTCGCCCAGGTGCGGCCGGTCGTCGGTGCGCACGGTGACCAGCGGGCGCGGGCTGGGCCGCTTTCCCTCGCTGTACGTCATGACCACGTCCGTCACCTCGCCCGCGAACGCCTCCCCGGCCAGCCGCCGCCCCGCCATGACCAGTGGGTCGTCCAGCGCCTCCTGGGCGTCCAGGCGGGCCTGCTCGCGCTCGCGGGTGGCCAGCTTGTTCGCCGCGGTCACCGCGTCGTCGCGGCGCGGCTGCGGCGGTTCGCCGGCCAGAACGCGGTCGCGGTGGCCGGTGAACGACCAGCGGTCGCGCGTCCACCGCTCCTCCACGTGCGCGCCCTCGGGCAGCGTCCGCAGCAGGTCCAGGCCGTCCCAGACCTTCTCCCAGGTGGGCAGCGCGCATCGCTCGACGAGCCTCCGGATGTCCTGCTCGGCCGTGGTGAGGGAGCCCAGCCGGTCGTCCGCCTCCAGTCCGTCCTCGGAGGCGGCGAGAGCGGAACGCGCGCGGTCGTAGCGCTCGATGGCGGGGGCGAGCAGCCTGTTGTCGAAGGCCGGGTCGGTGGCCGGGCCCGCGGGTGGGCACTCAAGCTGCCCAACCGCGTCCCGCGCGAGCTCCGCGCGCAGGGCGGCCTCGGCGCCCGAGGCGCCCTGGGGCGGGGCGATCCACGCCAGCAGCGCCCCCAGGTGCTGGTCCTCCAGGCTGGACTGGCCGGTGGTCCAGTGCCGGGCCAGCACATCGCTCAGCGCCAGCAGCAGCGAGGAGCCGGGTACGCGGGCCCGCTCCCCGAAGTGGGTCAGCCACCGTCCCAGCAGCGGCACCCTGGGCGGCGCCGGGTGCGGGGCCTCGGGATCCTGCTCGGCGGTGCGCCGAAAGCGCATGGAGCGTCCGAGCAGCCGCACGAAGTCGATGCCCGCCCGGCTCGGCACGATCAGCTGGGGCGCGTCCGCGCACAGCTCGACCTCGACCTTGACCCGCTTGCCGGTCTCCGGGTCGGTCTCGCTGCGCTCGGCGGCCTCCACGGCGTCGGCGTGGGAGTCGATGTACGGCAGGACGACGTCGGCCAGCTCGGCCAGGAACGCGAACCGCAGGTCCCGGTCGCGCGGCTGCGGCACGGCCAGCAGCCGGGGTGCGTCCCGGTCGGTGCCGACCAGCGCGCCCAGCGGGGCGCCCGCCTCGCCGGCGGTGGTGAGCGGCACGAACACCAGCGGACGCTCGGACAGATGCCGGTGGCGGACGGTCGCGGCGGGCTGGGCGCGCCCGGCCCGCACGGCCTCCAGCCGGGCGAGAGTGGCGATCAGCGACATGCCGCCTCCTGCCGAGGGACGGGTGCCGCCTCCCGGTGGCCGCTCAGCGCCTCCGCCCGCAGCCGCGCCGCCCTGCGCAGGGCGGCCACGGCCGGGTCCTCGGGGTCACCCGCCTCGCCGTGCGCGGCGGCCAGGACGTCCTCCACCGTCGTCAGGCCGCCCAGTTCGGCGCGGACCGAGCGGCCCAGGGCGGTCACCGCGCCCCGGGCGCGGGAGCGTGCCCGGCAGTGGAAGGCCAGCTCGCAGGCGGCCAGGCACTCGGGCGCGTACGTCGCCGGGACCGCCTCGACCGCGGCCGTCAGCTCCTCGGCGGGCAGCTCGGGGGAGAAGCACACCCCCTCGGGGAGCGTGTCGGCGATGTCCTGGATGCGCGTCAGGCGCGCCAGCTGGCGGGCGGTCACCGCGCGCTGCTTGCGCACGTCGACGGCGGAGGCGGTGGGCAGGTTGGAGAAGTCCTTGGGGCACACCAGCAGCACCCGGTGACGCACGCGCGGGGCCGGCGTCCGCTCCTGGGCGCTCCGCATCCCGGGCTCAGTGCCGAGCCGGGCGGCCACCTCCTCCAGCGCCAGCACGTACACCGCGGCCTGCCGTGCCGCCGCGCCGACCTTCGCCGGGTCCGCGGAGCCGTCCAGCATCGGGAACGACTTGATCTCCACGACCGTCCAGCTGCCGTCCGGGTGCACCACCACCGCGTCCGGCTCCAGGTAGGCGGGGGAGCCCGCCACCTCCAGGGCGAGCATCGGGTGGTCCAGCAGCGTCCAGCCGCCCGCCGCCGTCGCCTCGCGCAGCGCCAGCGCCGTACGCTTCGCGCGTCCCTCGGGGCCCGCGGCGGCCAGGTCCGGAACGAGGGCCTTCTGAGGCGGCTCCGCGCCCGCGTCCAGCCGCTGGTGCACCAGCCGCAGCAGCTCCGCACCGCCGTCGGCCTTGACCCGCGCCTCGAACGCGTTGCCCCGCATGAAGGCGAACTGCGACTGACCGAACGCCGAGGGAGCCCCCAGCGCGCCCGCCAGCACCGCCTTGTCCACGCCCGCCCCGTCCAGGATCGCGCGCCGCCTGCAGCCCGGGTTCGCGGCCAGCGCCGCCAGCGCGCGGGCGTCCAGCGCCCGGGCCGGTACGCCGGAGCCGCGCAGCTCAGCGAGCCGGTGCCGGAGCGCCGTCCCCCGCGTCCTGGGAGGAGGCACCCGGCTCGGCTCCGGAACCGAACCGTGCTTCGCGCTGCCGTGGAATTCGCTCACCCGCCGAAGTCTGGCATCCGCCACTGACAATCGGGGAACCCGCGCCGCCCGAGCGCCCGGCGAGGGCCGGGCCGCGGGCCGCCAGCACCGTCCGGGCCCGGTCCAGGCCCCGCATCAGGAACGGCGCGAGCAACAGCCCGACCCCCATCGCGGCCACGCCCGCGACCGCGTCCAGGAAGTAGTGGTTCGCGGTGCCCATCACCACCAGCGTGGTCAGCAGCGGGTAGGCGACTCCGGCCGCCCTCGCCCAGCGCGTGCCGCCGTGCCGCCACAGCATGACCCCGCACCACAGCGCCCAGCCCACGTGCAGGCTGGGCATGGCCGCGTACTGGTTCGTCATGCCGCCCAGGCCACGCGGTGCGCTGGCCTGGCCGCCCCACCAGCCGTACGAGCTGTAGTGGGCCATGGTGTCCACGAAGCCGTAGTCCGGGGAGAGCAGCCGGGGCGGGCAGGTCGGCAGCAGCGTGAAACCGATCAGCCCGATGAAGGTGGACCCCATCAGCCAGGTGCGGGCCGCGCGGTAGTGCGCGGCGCGCGCCCGGAACAGCCACACCAGGATCGCGGGCGTCACCACGTAGTGCAGCGACGCGTACCAGAAGTCGGCCGGCACGCCGAGCCAGGGCTCGCGCGTGAACAGGCGGTTGAGGGGATGCTCCGCGTTGAGTCGCAGCAGCTTCTCCAGGCGCAGGATCGCCAGACCGTGGTCGACGGCGCTGGAGACGTCACCACGGGCCAGCAGCCGGCCCGCCGAATAGCAGCCGTACACCAGCAGGATCAGCGGCAGCTCGGTCCACCAGCGCAGCCGGGTCCGCGGGGCCGCCTCGATGCGCCGTGCCGGTGCCTCGGTCTGCGGCATCCGATGCCCCTCCCCGTGTGTCGTCGCTTCTTCTCGGTGCTGCGGCTCCCGGTGATCTCCGGTGGTGTCCGGCCGGTCGTGCCACTTTACGGTGTATGCACCCACCCCCGTGGGGCGCCCCGGCCCTCAAGACGCAGACCTCGCCCCCCGGGTTGCTCACGTACAAGGTGCGCGATGATGGAGGGGTTACGCCTGAAGATCGTATTTTTTCCCGGAAGGGCTCCCCATGGCACCGCGCATCCTGCTGGCCCGGCACGGACAGACCCAGTGGTCGCTGTCCGGCAAGCACACCGGCAGGACCGACGTCCCCCTCCTGGAGGAGGGCCGGCGCGGCGCAAAGCTCCTCGGTGAGCGGCTGCACCGGGCGCCGTTCGACGGCCTGCCCGGCGTCGAGGTCCGCACCAGCCCGCTGTCCCGCGCGCGGGAGACGTGCGAACTGGCCGGCTTCGGCGACCGCGCGATGTGCTGGGACACGCTCATGGAGTGGGACTACGGCGCATACGAGGGTCTGACGCCGCAGCAGATCCAGGACGAGCGGCCCGGCTGGCTCATCTGGCGCGACGGCGTCCCGGGCGGGGAGACGCTCGCCGAGCTGACCGACCGCGCCGACGAGGTGGTGGCCTGGGCGCGTGCCGAGGACCGTGACGTGCTGGTCTTCGCCCACGGGCACATCCTGCGGTCCATCGGCGCGCGCTGGCTCGGACTGCCGCTCGACTTCGCGGCCCGCATACGCCTCAACCCGACGTCGCTGTCGGTGCTGGGCTGGGCCTACGGCGAACCGGCCATCGAGAGCTGGAACGACCTGGGGCACCTCGCGGAGTAGCGGAGTAGTCGCCGCAGCCGTCGGGGCCGGGGGCGGGCCGGCACTCGCCCGCGCCGGGGAGGGGCCGCCCGCGACCGGGTCACGCCTGCCGCGGCGCGCTGGCGTGCCTCTCGAGGAACTCGGAGACCCCACCGGCCCGCCGGTGCGGCAGCAGCAACCGTGCCGTCCCCGCCAGCATCGTCTGGATGCGGGAGGACTGGACCTGGTCCAGGAGGTCCATGACCCGCATCCCGGCCGCCGCCGCCTCGTCGGGACGCCCCACGCGCGCGAGGTCGTCGGCCAGCTCGGCCGTGTACAGCGCGATGTTCCGCGTGAAGTGGGGGTCCTGCAGGTGTGCGGCCCGCCGCGCGTGCCGTGCCGCACGCTCCCAGTCGCCGAGCGTGGACCAGCACTGCGCCTCCAGCCCCTCCAGCTCGGCCTCCCCGTAGAAGCTCATCCACTCCGGGTCCGCGTCCGAGGGGCCTCGTTCGTACAGAGCCTGAGCGCGGGTGAGCGCCTGCGCACAGCCGGTGTGGTCGGCGAGCCCCGCCCAGCCGCCCGCCTCGCGCAGCGCGAGCAGCGACATCAGCCGCGCCGAGCCCAGCCCGCGCCCAACGCGCTGGGCGGCCTGCGCGGCGCGCACCGCCTCCCGCGGCCGTCCCGCGTCGCGCGCGAGGAACGCCGTGTTGCAGAACGCGTGCGCCTCCAGGGCCGGGTCTCCGGTCACACGCGCGGTGGCCAGCGCCTCCGCGTAGTGCGAGCGGGCGTCGTCGAAGCGGCCCGAGTCGTGGGCCAGCCAGCCCACCGAGATGGCCAGTTCACCGGCGCCCGAGTGCAGACGGTCAGCGGTGGCCTGCCGGGTCGCGCCCGCGTCGAGCAGCGCGTACGCGGCACGCAGCGGAGCCGCCGCGCGCCGGTAGAGACCGTCCGCGCCGTGCCGGTCGTCGAGCAACCGGATTCTGCGGACGGCCTCTTCGAGGGCGCCCGCCTCGCTCGCCCCGACACGGCGGACGGGGCGGTCCGCGGCGGAGGCGTCGAAGGCGAACCCCAGCGGTCCCAGCGAGGCGGCGGCCACCGTGGCGCCCCCGCGGGTCATGAATGCGCGACGCAGCACGTCGCTCTCCTCGTGGTCTTCGTGCGGGTGGTACGGGTCGTGCGGGTCATACGGATCGTGCGTGCCGTACGACTCGTGCGTGCCCTGCGGGTCGTACTCGTCGTACGGGTGATACGGGTGGTCCGCCCCCGCCGTTTCATGCGGGGCGCGTTCCCGGCTCGTGGTGCGCGCGGGGGGCGCGTCGTCGGCATGCTCACGCGCCGCTCGCCCGCGGACGGACGAGCGGGACGCGAACCCCAGGTCGGCGAGTGTGCGGCCGGGGAACATGTGCAGGAACACCCGCTCGTAGGCGTAGTTGGGGCAGCGGATCTCGCCCGCCTCGACCCGGCCGATGTAGCGCGCGTCGCAGCTGACCCGCTCACCGATCTCGCGGGCGGCCCGCCGCACCGCCGCGGCGAACTCGGCCGGCGAGCGCTGTCCGCGCAGTCGCCGGAAGGCGAGATTCGGCCGCGGTGGCCGGGGGGATTGAGACGAGGTCACCGTTGACGACGCCATGGCCGGGCCTCTCGTGCGAACCGTCGAACCATGCCGGATACGGGATGAGTTGTCCGACTTACCCGAGTGGCACCCTGTTTCCGGCGAGCAAGAACGTACCTGCTGTGTCCGGGCCGCCACGCTGCGTTTGGCTACAAACCGGATATCTCATCCGTGATCTGCCATGAACTGCCATCCTTTGCGGCTGACTTTGCGCGTAGCCGTTGACGCGTTGCCGCGTTGAACCCGGTGGACCGGGAGCCGCCCGACTCCCGACCCGCTCGCTCACGAGGAGGGGTATGCGTGGTGGAGGCCGGGATGCAGACCAACCGGAGCGTTGATCCCTGTGCGCCGCCGCAGGCGACCGGGACCGGGTGCGACCTGGTGACGGTGCCGGCACGGCAGGGCCTGGAGGCCGTCGACATCCTGCGCCGGGGGGCGAGGGACGCCGTGGGGCCCGTACTGCACGACGACGGCGGTGACACGCTGGGCTTCGTGGTGCCGGCGGGCACGGCCGCGGGCTGGGACGTACCGGGGAGCACGTGCACGAGGACGGACGGCCGCGGCCTGCGGCTGGACCCCGAGCCGCCGGTGGCGGGCTCGGACTGGCTGGTGCCGCCCGGTGAGGCCGACCCGGCCACGGACCCCGCGGTGCTCCGGCGCGCGCTGGGCGAGGCGGCCCGGATGATCGAGGCGGCGGACAGCTGCTGCTGAGACCCCGGCGGCGCCGGTGCCGGGGGCGGGACGCCCGGCCCGGGCCGGCTCCCGCGCGTGCGGCCCGCCGCCGCTTGCGACAATGACCCCATGGGAAGGTCCAGGAACCCGCGCCGTGAGCGCGGAGGCGTCCAGGCCGTCGTCGAACAGGTCGACGGCGGGCTGGCCGAGCTCATACCCGACCGCGAGCGGGCACGGGGCTGGACCCTGCTGATCGACGGTGCCCCGCAGTCGTACGTCGACCTGGACGACCCGGCGTATCTGTCCTTCGAGTACCAGCGCCGGCTCGGGCACGTCATCGACCTCGCCGCGCCCGCCGGGAAACCGATCCACGCCGTCCACCTCGGCGGAGGCGCGCTCACGCTCGCCCGGTACGTCGCCGCCACCCGGCCCCGCTCCACCCAGCAGGTCGTCGAGCGGGACGCGGCCCTCGTCCAACTGGTGCGCCGCGAACTGCCGCTGGATGCCAACGCCCGGATCAGGGTGCGGTCGCTGGACGCCCGAGCGGGGCTCGCCAAGGTGCCGGACGGCTGGGCCGACCTGGTCGTCGCGGACGTGTTCAGCGGTGCCCGTACGCCCGCCCACCTCACCTCCACCGAGTTCCTCGACGAGGTCCGCAGGGCCCTGAGGCCGGGCGGACTCTACGCCGCCAACCTCGCCGACGGCCCGCCGCTGACCCACGTCCGGAGCCAGATCGCCACCGCCGCCGCCCGTTTCCCGGAACTCGCCCTGGTGGCCGACCCGACCGTGCTGCGCGGCAAGCGCTTCGGCAACGCGGTGCTCGTCGCCGGCGACCTCCCGCTGCCGGTCGCCGAACTGACCCGCCGCGCCGCCTCCGACCCGCACCCGGGCCGCGTCGAACACGGCCGCGCCCTCGCCGACTTCACCGGCGGAGCCGTCCCCGTCACGGACGCCGCCGCGGTCGCCTCACCGGCCCCGCCGCCCTCCGTCTTCCGCTGAGCACCGCCGGGGCGGACCGGCGCAGCCCAAGTGCCCGACAGGCACTGGGGGTGTCCGACACATACCCGCGGCGTCCCGGCGCCCGGCACGCACGCTCGCGCCAGACACCCCTCCTTGTCCTCCCCTCATTCGTCGGACAGCCCCTAGTAGGTGCCCACCTCCACATGCGGCGGTCCGTCGTGCCAGGTGCAGATGACCGACACCCGGTCCGTGCCCGAGGTGAACTCCACCCGGATCCAGGCCGACGTCTTCCACACCTGCATCGACCAGCCCGTGCCCGGGGTCGCGGAGACCAGGGTCGCGGAGGCCGTGCCGAGGTCGAAGACCGCCCGGCCGCCCGCCGTGTCGTAGCTCTTGATGTGGCCGGAGACGGTGGGGGAGGGGCCGGTGGGGCTCGAGGCGGGCGCCGACCTCGAGGCGTCGGGGGCGGCCGGTGTGCGCGACGGCTCGCTCGGCCGCCGCGACGGACTCTTCGACGGGGCCGGCCGGTGCGTGGAGGAGGCAAGGGGCGTCGAGTCGTGCGTGCTCGCCCCGGCGGCCGTGATGGGCAGGGCGCGCGGCGGGTCGTAGGCGGTGCCCGCCATCACCGTGTGAACGCCCCACCACGACAGCGTGACCGCCGCGCTCGTCGCGAGCGACCAGGCCAGTACGTGTACGAGTCCTCTGTGCATCGCGGCCATAGTGCCTCACGCGCCCCAGCGGTGTCCCCGGGAGACGGCCGGGGTGAGGTTGTCCACAGGTGGTCGGGGACGGCGTGCAGTTGTCCACAGGCCCGCACCGGCTCGGTGCGCATGGCGTACGGTGCGGCGCATGGCAAGCGTGCTCGTGGTCGAGGACGACCAGTTCGTACGTTCGGCGCTCATCCGGCACCTGACCGACGCCTCGCACACCGTGCGCAGCGTCGGTACGGCACTGGAGGCGCTGCGCGAGGTCGCCCACATCCGCTTCGACGTGGTCGTCCTGGACCTCGGACTGCCCGATCTGGACGGCTCCGAGGCGCTGAAGATGCTGCGCGGCATCACCGACGTCCCCGTCATCATCGTCACCGCCCGCGACGACGAGGCGGAGATCGTCCGGCTGCTCAACGCCGGGGCGGACGACTACCTGACCAAGCCGTTCTCCGTCGAGCACCTGTCCGCGCGCATGGCCGCCGTGCTCCGCCGTGCCCGTTCCGGCGCCGCGGAGGCCGCGCCGTCCACCGTCCTGCGCGTCGGCGGCCTGACCGTCGACCCGCTGCGCCGCCAGGCCGAGTTGGACGGCGTACGACTGGACCTCACCCGCCGCGAGTTCGACCTGCTCGCCTTCCTGGCGGGGCGGCCCGGTGTGGTCGTCCCGCGCAAGGAACTGCTGGCCGAGGTGTGGCAGCAGTCCTACGGCGACGACCAGACCATCGACGTGCATCTGTCGTGGCTGCGGCGGAAGCTGGGTGAGACCGCCGCCCGGCCCCGCTATCTGCACACCCTGCGGGGCGTGGGCGTGAAGCTGGAGCCGCCCGGGGCGGAGCCGGCGCGATGAGATGGGCACTGGTCAAGGTCTGCCTGGCGGTCACCACGATGGTGGTGGTCGCCTTCGCGGTCCCGCTCGGACTGGTCGTCAAGGAGATGGCTCGCGACCGCGCCTTCACGGGCGCCGAGCGCCAGGCCGCGGCCCTCGCGCCCGCGCTGTCCATCACCACCGAGCGCGACCCGCTGGAACGGGTCGTCGCCTCGGCCGGCTCGGACGCCCAGATGGCCGTGCACATACCGGCGGTCGACGGCAAGCCGGCCGTCGACGTCGGCCGCCGCCACGCCGCCGACGCGGACATCACCACCGTGCGGAGGATGGGCCGCGCCTCCACCACCGAGGTGCCCGGCGGGTTCACGCTGCTCCAGCCGGTCGCGCTCGGCTCCGGCGCCATCGCGGTCGTCGAGGTCTACGTCCCCGAGGCCGAGGTCACCAACGGCGTCGGCACGGCCTGGGCGGTGCTCGCCGGCGTCGGCGTCGCGCTCATCGTCGGCTCGGTCGCCGTCGCCGACCGGCTCGGCGTCCGGATGGTCCAGCCCGCGCAACGGCTCGTCGAGGGCGCGCACGAACTGGGGGAGGGCAAGCTGGGCGCCCGGGTGCCCGAGGAGGGGCCGACCGAACTGCGGCTGGCGGCGGTGGCGTTCAACTCCATGGCCGACCAGGTCGTCCAACTCCTGGCGAACGAGCGGGAGCTGGCGGCCGACCTGTCCCACCGGCTGCGCACGCCCCTGACCGTGCTGCGGCTGAACGCCGCCTCTCTCGGCGAGGGTCCGGCCGCCGACCAGACCCGGGCCGCGGTCGCCCAGCTGGAGCGTGAGGTGGACACCATCATCCGCACGGCCCGTCAGGCCAAGCCGCAGACGGCGGCCGCCGGTTCGGGCGCGGGTTGCGACGCGGCCGAGGTGGTGCGGGAGCGGATGGAGTTCTGGTCCGCGCTGGCCGAGGACGAGGGACGCAAGTGGCGGGTGGCCGGAGCCGGGCGGCCGGTCCGTGTGCCCGTGGCCCGCGCCGACCTCGCCGCCGCGCTGGACGCCCTGCTCGGCAACGTCTTCCGGCACACCGCCGAGGGCACGGCCTTCGCGGTCGACGTGCACAACGGTGACGACGCGGTGATCGTGCTCGTCTCCGACGCGGGCCCCGGCATACCCGACCCGGACGCGGCCATGCTGCGCGGAAGAGGCTCGGGCAGCGACGGCTCCACCGGGCTCGGCCTGGACATCGTGCGGCGCCTGGCGGAGTCCACCGGCGGGGACGTCCGGATCGGTGCCTCGGTGCTGGGCGGGACCGAGGTGCGCATCTGGTTCCAGCTGGGCGGACGCAAGCCCGCGGGCAGGGTGCACCGGAGGACCGTACGCAGGCGCCGATCGGGCAAATCGGTCTCCACCTTTAACCGTCCCCGATCCCTTCCTTAAACGCAGCCTAAGACCTCCAACCGCCGCCCGCATCAAGCCGTTTGTCCCCTTCGAGATCGCTAGCGTGCTGCCGCACCTCCCCCCCCCCCCGCGAACAGCGAAGGCAGGCACGCGACATGAGCACGCACCGGCGCAGGATCAGTGGCAGGAACAAGGCGATAGGCGGCCTCGTGGCCGCGGCCGTGGTCGGTGGCGGCGCCGTCCTGCTCACCGGCACCGCGAACGCGGCCGGTGTGAACGCCGCCTACACCAAGACCAGCGACTGGTCCACCGGTTACACCGCGCAGTACGTCGTCACCAACAACAGCGGCCAGACGGAGAAGGACTGGACGCTGGAGTTCGACCTGCCGGCGGGAGCGAAGCTCGGCTCGCTGTGGAACGGGCAGTCCAGTGTCAGCGGGCAGCACGTCACCGTGAAGCCGGCCAAGTGGGACACCGCCGGGCTCGCCCCGGGCAAGTCGGTCACCGTCGGCTTCGTCGTCGACGGAACCGGTGACCCCACCGGCTGCCGCATCGACGACACCACGTGCTCCGCAGACGACGGCCCCACCCCGGAGCCCAGCGGCCGGCCCACCCGGTCCGCGACCCCGACGCCGGCTCCCACCAGGACCTCCACGCCGACTCCCACGCCCACCAGGACCTCCACGCCGACGCCGATCCCCACGCCCTCCCAGACCACGGGCACCGGGACCACCGTCTCCGCCGGCTTCTCGCCCTACGTCGACACCTCCCTCTACCCGGCCTTCGACCTGCTGGCGAGCGCGAACGCGACCGGCGTGAAGAACTACAACCTGGCCTTCGTCACCGACGGCGGCGGCTGCACCCCGAAGTGGGGCGGCGTCACCGATCTCGGAAGCGACGGCGTGGCCTCCCAGATCGGCGCGCTGCGCGCCAAGGGCGGCGACGTGCGCGTCTCCTTCGGCGGCGCCTCCGGCTCGGAGCTGGCCACCACCTGCTCATCGGCGGACGTGCTGGCGGCGGCGTACGGCAAGGCCGTGGACCAGTTCAAGCTCACCGAGGTCGACTTCGACGTCGAGGGCGGCGCGCTGCCCAACACGGCCGCCAACACCCGCCGAGCCCAGGCCATCGCCAAGCTCCAGCAGCAGCACCCGGGCCTGGACGTCTCCTTCACCCTCCCCGTCATGCCCGAGGGCCTGACCCAGGACGGCGTGAACCTGTTGTCGAACGCCAAGTCCAACGGTGTGAAGATCTCCACCGTCAACATCATGGCGATGGACTACGGGGCCTCCTACAACGGCGACATGGGCACCTACGCCGAGCAGGCCGCCACCGCCACCCAGGCGCAGGTCAAGGGGGTCCTCGGCCTGTCCGACAGCGCGGCCTGGAAGACGGTCGCCGTCACCCCGATGATCGGCGTCAACGACGTCTCCTCGGAGGTCTTCAAGGTCGACGACGCCACCCAGCTGGTGAACTTCGCCAAGTCCAAGGGGCTCGGATGGCTCGCCATGTGGTCCGCCACCCGCGACAAGCAGTGCCCCGGCGGCACCAAGCCCACCGCCGACGCCACCTGCAGCTCCATCGCCCAGGACCCGTTCGCCTTCTCCAAGGCGTTCGGCGCCTTCGGCTGAGCGCGACCGGCCCCGTGGGGCGCGGCACTCCCCTAGGGCGCGTATCGAGTCGT
>NZ_MUBM01000450.1 GCF_002154505.1 Streptomyces carpinensis
TGATCGCGAAGTACTTCGCGACGTCGTTGGCGATGGAGAAGGTGGTCAGCGCGCCCCGGGTGATCAGGAGCTGCTTGCCGATCTCCACGATCTCGATGAGCTTGGTCGGGTTGGAGTCGAGGTCGACCATGTTGCCGGCCTCCTTGGCGGCCGACGTACCGGTGTTCATCGCCACGCCGACGTCCGCCTGGGCGAGGGCCGGCGCGTCGTTGGTGCCGTCACCGGTCATCGCGACGAGCTTGCCGCCCGCCTGTTCCCGCTTGATGAGGGCCATCTTGTCCTCGGGGGTGGCCTCGGCGAGGAAGTCGTCGACGCCCGCCTCCTCGGCTATGGCCTTGGCCGTCAGCGGGTTGTCACCGGTGATCATGACGGTCTTGATGCCCATGCGGCGCAGCTCGTCGAACCGTTCGCGCATGCCCTGCTTGACGACGTCCTTGAGGTGGATGACACCGAGCACGCGGGCGCCGTGCTCGTCCTCGACGGCGACCAGCAGCGGGGTGCCGCCCGCCTCGGAGATACCGTCCACGATCCCCGCGGCGTCCGCGGCGACCGTGCCGCCCCGCTCCTCGACCCAGGCGATGACCGAACCGGCCGCGCCCTTGCGGACCTTCTTCCCGTCCACATCGACGCCCGACATTCTTGTCTGGGCGGTGAACGCGATCCACTCGGCGCCGACCAGCTCGCCCTGGTGCCGCTCGCGCAGCCCGTATTCCTCCTTGGCGAGGACGACGATGGAGCGGCCCTCGGGGGTCTCGTCGGCCAGCGAGGACAGCTGGGCCGCGTCGGCGACGACCGCCTCGGTGGCGCCGCGCACCGGCACGAACTCGGCGGCCTGCCGGTTGCCGAGAGTGATGGTGCCCGTCTTGTCGAGCAGGAGGGTGGAGACGTCACCGGCGGCCTCGACCGCTCGGCCGGACATGGCGAGCACATTGCGCTGCACCAGCCGGTCCATGCCCGCGATGCCGATCGCGGAGAGCAGCGCGCCGATCGTGGTCGGGATCAGGCAGACCAGCAGGGCCACCAGCACCACCGTCGTCAGATGGGTGCCCGCGTAGTTCGCGAACGGCGGCAGGGTGGCGCAGGCGAGCAGGAAGACGATCGTCAGCGAGGCCAGCAGGATGTTCAGGGCTATCTCGTTGGGCGTCTTCTGCCGGGCCGCGCCCTCGACCAGGTTGATCATCCGGTCGATGAAGGTCTCACCGGGCTTTGTCGTGATCTTGAGGACGATGCGGTCGGAGAGCACCTTCGTACCGCCGGTCACGGCGCTGCGGTCGCCGCCCGACTCGCGGATGACCGGTGCGGACTCGCCAGTGATCGCCGACTCGTCGACCGACGCCACGCCCTCGATGACATCGCCGTCACCGGGGATGACGTCACCGGCCTGGCAGACCACCAGGTCGCCGATCCTCAGCTCGGTGCCGGGGACACGCTCTTCCGAGCCGTCGGTGTGCAGCCGGCGGGCGACCGTGTCGGTCTTCGCCTTGCGCAGGGTGTCGGCCTGGGCCTTGCCACGGCCCTCGGCGACCGCCTCGGCCAGGTTGGCGAAGATCACGGTCAGCCACAGCCAGGCGCTGATCGTCCAGCCGAACCAGTCTCCGGGGTCCGTGAAGGAGAAGACCGTGGTCAGCACCGATCCGATCCACACCACGAACATCACGGGCGATTTGACCATCACCCGTGGGTCGAGCTTGCGGAGGGCATCCGGCAGGGACCTGACCAGCTGCTTGGGGTCGAAGAGGCCCGCTCCGACACGGCCCTCGGCGGGCTTGTGCCCGGTCGGAGCGTGGTTGTGCGGCGCCCGGGTGGGAGTGGCTGTGGACATGGAGTCCTCTGACTTCTCTGTACGGGTGGTCATCACGCCAGCCCTTCGGCGAGCGGGCCCAGCGCCAGCGCCGGGAAGTACGTGAGACCGGTGATGATCAGGATCGCGCCCACCAGCAGGCCGGTGAACAGCGGTTTCTCGGTGCGCAGGGTGCCCGCGCTCACCGGCACCGGCTTCTGCCCGGCGAGCGAGCCGGCCAGCGCCAGGACGAACACCATCGGCAGGAAGCGGCCCAGCAGCATCGCGAGTCCGGTCATGGTGTTGTACCAGTCGGTGTTCGCGTTCAGGCCGGCGAAGGCCGAGCCGTTGTTGTTCGACGCCGATGTGAAGGCGTACAGGACCTCGGAGAAGCCGTGCGCGCCGGGGTTGAGGATGGAGTGCGGCGGGGACGGCAGGGCCATGGAGGCCGCCGTGAAGACGAGCGCCAGCGCAGGGGTGACGAGGATGTAGGCGGCGGCGAGCTTCATCTCCCGCCCGCCGATCTTCTTGCCCAGGTACTCGGGCGTACGGCCGACCATCAGACCCGCGATGAACACCGCGATGACCGCCATGATCAGCATGCCGTAGAGGCCGGATCCGACGCCGCCGGGCGCGATCTCGCCCAGCATCATGCCGAGCATCGTGATCCCGCCGCCGAGTCCGGTGAAGGAGGAGTGGAAGGAGTCGACCGCACCCGTCGACGTCAGCGTCGTCGACACGGCGAAGATCGACGAGCCGCCGACCCCGAAGCGGACCTCCTTGCCCTCCATCGCGCCGCCCGCGATCTGCAGGGCGCCCTCGTGGTGGGCGAACTCCGTCCACATCATCAGGGCCACGAAGCCGAGCCAGATCGTCGCCATGGTGGCGAGGATCGCGTAACCCTGCTTGACGCTGCGGACCATCACACCGAACGTGCGGGTCAGCGAGAACGGGATCACCAGGATCAGGAAGATCTCGAGGAGGTTGGTGAACGGGGTGGGGTTCTCGAACGGGTGGGCGCTGTTGGCGTTGAAGTAGCCGCCGCCGTTCGTGCCGAGCTCCTTGATGGCCTCCTGCGAGGCGACCGCGCCGCCGTTCCACTGCTGCGAGCCGCCCATGAACTGCCCGACCTCGTGGATGCCGGAGAAGTTCTGGATCGCGCCGCACGCCACCAGCACCACCGCGGCGAGCGCCGCGATCGGCACCAGGATGCGCAGGGTGCCGCGCACCAGGTCGGCCCAGAAGTTGCCCAGTTCCCCGGTGCGCGAGCGGGCGAAGCCGCGCACGAGCGCGACGGCGACCGCCATGCCCACGGCCGCGGAGACGAAGTTCTGCACGGCCAGCCCGGCGGTCTGGACGACGTGACCCATGGTCTGCTCGCCGTAGTACGACTGCCAGTTCGTGTTGGCCACGAAGGAGGCAGCCGTGTTGAACGACTGCGCCGGGTTGACGGAGGAGAAGCCGAGCGAGCCGGGCAGGACGCCCTGAAGCCGCTGCAGCAGGTAGAGGAAGAGGACGCCGACGGCCGAGAAGGCGAGGACACCGCGCAGGTAGGCGGGCCAGGTCATCTCGGCGTCGGGATGGGCGCCGATGCTCTTGTAGATCCACTTCTCCACCCGCAGGTGCTTCTGCGAGGAGTAGACCCGGGCCATGTAGTTGCCCAGAGGGAGGTGGACGAGCGCCAGCGCGCCGATGAGGGCGAGCACCTGGAGCACGCCGGCGAGTACGGGACTCATGTCGTGTCTCAGAACCTCTCCGGGAAGATCAGGGCGAGGATGAGATAACCCAGCAGGGCGACAGCCACGACCAGGCCGACGACGTTCTCGGCGGTCACAGCTTCGTCACCCCCCTGGCGACGAGCGCCACGAGTGCGAACACCGCGAGCGTGACGAGGACGAAGGCCAGATCGGCCATCGCGAACTCCTGGAATGAGGTTCGGTCGGTTCGGACGCTTAGAGGAAAGCGCCTCTCCAGCCGGATTCGGCCCTCGTTGACAGCTCTCATACGGCGGCCCGTACGGCTTTGACGGCCCCCTTACGGCCCTGGTGGACACCGGTGAGCCGGCCGCCATGACGGCCGGTGACCGGGCTCACGGCAGCCGGAAAAGCGGAGCCTGCGGCTCACCGGGTCCGTCTCCCGCCGCACGGCGGGGGCGACGACCGCGGACCTCCGGGTCCGGGTGGCACACCCTCACCGAGCGGACCTCGTCGGGCGAAGACCCGCGGAAGGTAGCGAGGACCGTGGCCCCCTCGACCGGCTGGAGAAGGAAGCGGCCGATCAGCGCCGACGGGCCGACGAGCGTCAGGCCGAGGACGGCCGCGAGTGCGACCTCCGCACGCTGGGGCCGCCGAACGCTCGGAACCGGGAAGGACGGCACGGCAAGGACCGGACCGCGTTGGCGATGGCCTCCACCCCCTGATCGGGGCGAGCACCGCCAGGCACGACCGAGCGGCTCCTCGTCGGCAGGGACGGCATCCGGCTCGGTGGTCGGAACGGGCATGGGCGCGGGCTCCGGCTTCCCTCCGCCTGGCACGAAAGTAGAAACGAGCGCGGGGCACCGGGTTCTGACCGTCTGCCGCCACCCCGCCCCTTCCTTGCGGCATCTTCGCACCCCATGAGTCGATCACGACGGGGTCTTGACGCGCATCGCCATCGGAACCACGCCGAAGTCCGCCGATCCGGTCCCCCGGGTCACTACGAGACACGCCTCATGGACGGACCTGGCGGATCCAGCTGAACGCCGTGCGGCCGTGGCGCGCCCTGTCAAGGCAAACCACGGCCGCACGTACGGCGCCGTTCCCGCCTACGCGGCGAGGCGTTCGGCGAGGGCCTTCGCCTTGGTGGCCGCGTCCTGGAGGGCGCGCTCGCGGGAGGCCTCGAAGAGCGGGACCAGCTCCGCCATCGCCGGGTTCTGCGGGGCCATGGTCAGCTCGGGGACGATGAAGTCGACGTCGAGTGCGAGCGCATCTCCGAGGACCGCCTCCAGGTAGTTCTGGACGTACTCGTAGGACTCGCGCGGGGTGCCCGGCGCGTAGGAGCCACCGCGGCTGGCCACGACGGTGACGGGGGTGCCCTTCGCGGAGGGGTTCTCGCCCGCGGTGCGCCCGAACAGGATCACGTTGTCCAGCCACGCCTTGAGGGTCGACGGGATCGTGAAGTTGTACATCGGCGCCCCGATGAGCACCGCGTCCGCCTGCTCCAGTTCCTCGATCAGCCGCACACGGTCGGCGAAGGCCGCCGCCTGCTCGGGCGTGTGCGCGGCCGGGTCGGCGAAGCCGGCGGTGTGGCCGTCGGCGGTGATGTGCGGGACGGGGTTCACGGCCAGGTCCCGGTAGATCACCGTGCCGTCGGGGTGCTGCTCCCGCCAGGTCCGGCTGAAGGCGTCCGTCACGGCGCGGGAGGCGGACGCCTCGCCCGGGAAGAGGGACGAGTCGATGTGGAGGAGGGTGGCCATAGCTGTCTCCAGGGAGGAAGAGCCCGTGATGACGGGCTGGAGTTTTCGTATGCAGCTATGTCTAACACAGGTACTTACTTTTTTTCATCCCCCTACGGCGAGGTAGTAACATGGCGCCATGGCGGTGGAGCAGACCCATGACGCAGCGGCATGCAAACGCGTGGACGACGGCATCACGCGCGTCTTCCAACTGCTCGGAAAACGCTGGAACGGCCCGATCCTGTCGGTGCTGCTCGAACAGCCCGCCTACTTCGCCGACCTGCGCCGGGCCATCCCCGGCATCAGCGAGCGCATGCTCTCCGACCGGCTCGCCGAACTCGGCGCCGCGGGGCTGGTGCTGCGTGAGGTAGACGAAGGACCGCCGCTGCGCGTCTCCTACCGGCTGACCGAGCGCGGATCCGCTCTGGAGCCCGCCCTGAAGGAACTCGGCGACTGGGCCAAGCACCACCTGCCGGACGCACCGCCCTGCACGGAGCCCCGATAGCGGCTCGCTGCGGGATGCGGCCGGCTCGGCCGCATCCCGCAGCGAGCCGCTGACCGGCGTGGCCGACGTGCCGGCCGCGTTCTCCCCCCTCTGACGGCACGTCCCCCTAGGGAAAGTCGCTGAAGGGGGACGATGAGTTCTCGGCGCACGAGGGGTCTACACGGACGAGCAGCCTTGGGAACTCGGATGGGAGCGGCATGAGCAGTCACGAAACCGACGGCGGGGCCAGCGCCTCTGAGCCGGAGGTCGTACATCTGGACCCGGCGACGACAGCGGTGGTCCGTGGCGTCGTCCCGATGACCGAACTGCGGGACTTCTTCGACGCCTCGTTCGGTGCCCTGGCCCGCACCATCGCGGGCCAGCGGATCACCATGCTGAGTCCGGCCTTCGGCCTCTACCACGGGTCGCCGGGAGAGACCCTGGACCTGGAGGTCGGGTTCGTCACGGACCGGGCGGTGCGGCCTGAGGCGGGGGTCGTGGTCGGCTCTCTTCCCGGAGGCCGGGCCGCGCGGCTCTCACACCTCGGGGCCTTCGACGGCCTGGGGTCTTCCTGGGAACGCCTGCACTCCTGGATGCGGACGCGGGGACTGTCCGCAGCAGAGGACCGGTGGGAGACCTACGTCACGCAGCCCTCCCCCGACATGGACCCACGGGACCTGCGTACCGAGCTCACCTGGCCGGTGGCGGACTGACCGCTGCGCGCGAGCCGGAGCGAAGCGAGTCATCGGCGCTCCGGGATGCGGTGCTCCTACTGGGGCGTAACGTAGAAAAGGGATGCAAGAGGCAGAAAAACCAGGCGCTTCTTCTGTCACTCCATGGATCGGATCAGATCCCGTGGCCGGTGGCCGATGGAGGCGGGCGAGGCGTGAGGCGTGGCGATGCGTGGTGCCGCCCCGTCGCCCACAGCCGGGAGGAGGGATCCTCGTGGGCACAGCCCCGGAGACCCTGCAGAAGGCCGAACTGACAGAGGAACAGACGCATGACAGCAAGCGTCAGTGGTTCCTCGATTCCGACACCGGAGAACTGAAGCCGGAGGAGTATTCCGATCACGAGCGGCAGGACCGGCCGCGCCCGGTCCGGGTGGCCCGCTGGACCTTCGATTGACCGAGTCGTTCGAGGACCGCGTCTGGGCTCGCCACTCCCCGCGTACAGGGGCGGTGCTGATCGTGGGTGCCGGAGCGGTCGGCGGATTCATTGCGGAAGAGCTCGCACGGATCGGCTTCAGCCCGCTCTGCCTGGTCGATCCCGACACGCTCGAGGTGGAGAATCTGGTTCGCCACCCGCTCGGCGCTCCGGACCTGGGACAGTCCAAGGCCCTGGCGCTGGCCGGGAAGATCCGCCGCGACTTCCCCTCGTGTGACGCCACCGGCCATCACGCGGATTTCCTCGGGTTGCATGTGGACCAGCAGCGGTCTCTGGTGGGTGCTGCCGACGTGGTGGTGGCGGCCACCGACTCGGCCGCCTGTCAGCGGCACGTCAACCGCGTGGCCCTGGCAGTGGGTAAGCCCGCGGTGTATCCGGCGATCTGGGTGGACCCCCAGATCCGTGACGCCGAGGTCGGCGAGATCCTTTGGGTCCTCCCCGGTAGGCGCACACCCTGCTACGAGTGCGCGGCAGCGTTCCGGCGATCGGCGGCCGACACTCAGGCCGCCCGCGGCGCCCGGGTGGACATCCAGCTCGTCGCCCTGACCACGGCCCAGGTCGTGACCGCCGTGGCACACCCCGACGACGACCGCTCGGCGGTCCTCGATCCGCAGCGCACCGCCATTTACGTCCACGGGCTGACGCCCACCTCGCCGG
>NZ_MUBM01000451.1 GCF_002154505.1 Streptomyces carpinensis
GGGTGGGGATGCTCGGGTTCACGCTGCTCGGGCTGGGGCTGTGTGTGCTGGTGCCGCAGACCTTCGCGGCGGCCGGGCGACACGCCTTTGAAAATCACGGCCCCGGGGCCTCGGACGCCGCGATCGCGCGGCTCAACGTCTTCAACTACGTCGGTTTCCTGGTCGGCTCGCCGCTCGTGGGCGCGCTGGGCGACGCATGGAGCTATCGGGGCGCGATGTTGGTGCCGATGGCGTTGGTGCTGGTGACGTTGGTGTACGCCAGGTCGTTCGCGGCTCAACCGGACCGATACGGTGGCGGACATGAGCGGCCGCGCACAGCTGATGTGGGACGAGGCAGTAACGGGGTATGACTTCGGGCGGGACCATCCGATGGATCCGGTCCGTCTGGCCCTGACCAGGAAGCTCGTCGGCGCCCTCGGGCTCGACCGGGAGGCGCACCTGGTGGCGGCCAAGCCGGCCGGGGAGTCGACGCTGCGGCTCGTCCACCGGGAGGACTACATCGAGGCGGTGAAGGCCGCGTCGGCGGATCCGGCGTCGGCGGACGGCTCGTACGGTCTGGGGACGCTGGACGATCCGGCCTTCGCCGGGATGCACGAGGTGTCGGCGTTGATCGCCGGGCAGTCGGTGGGGGCGGCGGAGGCGGTGTGGCGCGGGGACGCGCTGCACGCGGTGAACTTCACGGGCGGGCTGCACCACGCGATGCCGGGCTCCGCGTCGGGGTTCTGCGTCTACAACGACGCGGCGCTGGCGATCGCGCGGCTGCTCGAACTGGGGGCCGAGCGGGTCGCGTACGTCGACGTCGACGTGCACC
>NZ_MUBM01000452.1:0-746 GCF_002154505.1 Streptomyces carpinensis
CGAGCCCGTTCGTGCGGGCCAGCCGTTCGGTCAGCTCGTGCAGGGTCGTCAGGTCGGAGACCCAGCCCGCGAGCCGGTCCTGCAGCAGGGCGCCCGGCGGATGCGGGGGGTGGGGGGAGTGCGCGGCGTTCGTCGTGGCGGCCGGAGAGGTGCCCGGGGCTGCGGGAGCGGGCGGGACAGTGTGTGCGGGAGGGGGAACCGTTGAATCGATTCCAGCCACTTTCGAAGGGTGAGGGGCATTCATGGCGTCCGGCTTTCCGACCGGCGCGTACTGCTCGAAAGCATCGCAAACCCCCATGTCTTCTGCGCCGCCAGCAGTGTCTCCAGATGTACACGCACTCGTGAGGGGATGTCCAGCATTGTCCTGCTGGGATTCCTGGTGTCAGTGGGCCTGGAGGGCCTTGCTCCACACCCCTTGCGGAACAACAAAGTTGGCTTGAAACTGCCTCGGGTAACGGACTATTGAGGTCGACTGGGCTTGCTCCACAGAGCGTCACAGCGGTCGTGATGGGTACGTACTCGGAGAAGGCCAGGGGTGGTTGGGGGCTACCCGGAACCTGGCGACGGACCCGGGCGTCTTAGCCACCGACGACCGTGCCCCATCCTCGCGTGATGGCGGCGGAGAGCAGAACGCGCGACAGCAAAACGCCATGCTCCGCCACCCCACGCCACGCCCGTGCTTTTGGTAGACGCATGGACTGGGCTGCCGCGGAAAGCAGCCGATGCTCGGCCCATAGGGGTTCCCC
>NZ_MUBM01000452.1:796-1367 GCF_002154505.1 Streptomyces carpinensis
CCCCATGCCTGAAGGCAGGGGTGTGATGCGCCAACAGGTACGCACAGTGAAGTGATCGACACATGGTGTGATGTGGTCCGCGGTGTTGCCAGCGGTGCAACGGAAAGGAACGAGCGCTCATGCGCGAGATCCCCGGAAGGCGACGCAGGCTCCTGTCCCGGCGCAGCGACGGGAGGCCTGAGTCGATCAGCGCGGCCCTGACCTTCGCGACCCAGTGGCGGTGGCCGGTACTCCCGGGTGTGGCACCGGACCCGCGGCGGCCGGGCCGCTGCCGCTGCCCCGACCCGGAGTGCACGGTGCCCGCTGCACACCCGTTCGACCCCGGACTCCTCGCGGCCACCACCGACGCCCGGATGGTGCGCTGGTGGTGGACCAACCGGCCGGCCGCGCCGATCATTCTGGCCACCGGCGGAGCGGCCCCCTGTGCGGTGAGCCTGCCGGCCCCCGCGGCCGCCCGGGCCCTCGGTGCGCTCGACCGTGTGGGCATGCGGCTCGGCCCGGTCGTCGCCTCGCCCACGCGGTGGTCGATCCTCGTCAAGCCCTACTCCCTGGAGCAGCTCGGCGAACTCCT
>NZ_MUBM01000453.1 GCF_002154505.1 Streptomyces carpinensis
GACAGTGCTGCTCGGGCCCTGACGACAGGGCCCGAGCAGCACTGTCCGGAAGGTCATCCACGTCATGGGCACAGACACCGACGACGGCACGGCGGGCGGCGCGGGTACGGCGCCGCGGGCCGGGCACCGTTCCGAAACGACGCTCCGGGTCAACGGCAAGCCCCACACCCTCGATCTGGACCACCGGCGCGTCCTGCTGGACGTGCTGCGGGAGGATCTCGACCTCACCGGGGCGAAGAAAGGCTGCGACCACGGCCAGTGCGGAGCCTGCACGGTCCTTGTCGACGGGCGGCGGATGAACAGCTGTCTGCTCCTCGCCGTCGCCCTGGACGGCTGCGAGGTGACGACCGTCGAAGGACTGGCGGGCGACGGCGAGGAGCCGCACCCGTTGCAGCGGGCGTTCCTCGACCGCGACGCCTTCCAGTGCGGGTACTGCACGCCGGGGCAGATCTGCTCCGCCGTCGGTGTCCTGGCCGAGGCGGCGGCCGGACATCCCTCCCATGTGACCGACCCCGCCGCGCCCTCCGGCCGCCCGGTTCCGCTGGATGCGGACGAGATCCGCGAACGGCTCAGCGGCAACCTGTGCCGCTGCGGCGCCTATCCGCGCATCGTCGAGGCCGTGGAGGACGTGATCCGGTGAAGCCCTTCGGATACGTACGAGCGGGAAGCGTCGAGGAGGCGGCCGAGGCCTTCGCCGCGCACCGGGGCGCGCGCTACCTCGCCGGCGGAACCAACCTCGTGGACCTGATGAAGCTGGGCGTGGAGCGACCGGCCGTCCTGGTGGACGTCACGCGGCTGCCCCTGGACGGGGTGGAGGAGCTGCCGGACGGCTCGCTGCGCGTGGGCGCCACGGTCCGCAACAGCGACCTCGCGGCGCATCCCGTGGTCCGTGACCGCTATCCCGCGCTGTCGCAGGCGCTGCTCGCAGGTGCCTCCGGCCAGCTGCGCAACGCGGCCACCACGGGCGGCAACCTGCTGCAGCGCACCCGCTGCCCCTACTTCCAGGACCTGTCCAAGCCGTGCAACAAACGAGAGCCCGGCAGCGGCTGCGGCGCCAGGGAGGGAGTGCACCGCGACCATGCGGTGCTGGGGTACTCCGAGCAGTGCATCGCCACCAACCCCTCGGACATGGCGGTGGCACTGGCCGCGCTCGACGCACGCGTGGAGCTGTACGGCGAAGGGGGTGCCCGGAGTGTGCCGGCCGCCGAGTTCCACCGGCTACCCGGGGACCATCCGGAGCGGGACACCGAGATCCGTCCCGGCGAGCTGATCACCGGCGTCGTGCTCCCGGCCGCCACTGCCGGGCTGCCCTCGGCCTACCGCAAGGCCCGCGACCGGGCCTCGTTCGCGTTCGCCCTCGCGTCCGTCGCCGTGGCGCTGCGGGTGGCGGACGGCACCGTGGCCCAGGCGGGGATCGCCTTCGGCGCGCTGGCCCACCGGCCCTGGCGGGCGGTGCGGGCCGAGCGGGCCCTGCTGGGCGGACCGGCCACTCCGGACGCGTTCGCCCGTGCCGTCGACCTGGAGCTCGCCGAGGCCAGGCCGCTGCGGGACAACGCCTACAAGGTGCCCCTCGCCCGTAACCTCGCCGTCGACGTCCTGACCCGGCTCGCGGCGCCCGCCCGCACCTGACAGGCCCGCGCCCGAAGCCGGAGCACCTGAGCATCTCGACCGCCAGGGCCCCGACCGTCATGTCACAGGAGGACTCCATGGCCACCACCGGCACCGCGCTGGGCGCTCCCGCCGAGCGCCGCGAAGGGCGCCTGAAGGTCACCGGCGGCGCCCGCTATGCCGCCGAGCACTCCCTGCCGGGCCGTGCCCACGCCTGGCCGGTGCCGGCGGCGGTCGTCCGGGGCCGGGTGACCGCCGTGGACACCTCGGCCGCGAAGAGCACGCCGGGCGTCCTGGCCGTGCTCACCCACGAGAACGCCCCCCGGCTCGCCGAGCCGGAGGATCCCACGCTGGCCGTCCTGCAGAACCCGGACGTACCGCATCGCGGCTGGTTCGTCGCGCTGGTGGTCGCCGAGTCCCTGGAGGCGGCCCGCGCCGCCGCGGCGGCGGTCCGGGTCGAGTACGCCGCGCAGGACCACGACGTCACCCTGACGGCGGACCACGCGCAAGCCTACGAACCGGAGACCGTCAACGGCGGCTACCCGGCCCGCCGCGAGCACGGCCACCCCGAGAGCGCCTTCGGCTCCGCCGCGGTCCGCGTCGACGTCGCCTACCGCGTGCCGCCGCTGCACAACCACCCGATGGAACCGCACACCAGCACGGCGCACTGGGGCCGGGACCACCTGACCGTGTACACCTCCAGCCAGGGCGGTACCGCCGTACGCGGAACGCTGGCCGAGATGTTCGGGCTGCCGGAGGAGCGGATCACCGTCGTCGCCGAACACGTCGGAGGGGGTTTCGGCTCCAAGGGCACCCCGCGCCCGGACGTGGTGCTCGCCGTGATGGCGTCACGCGAGACGGGCCGGCCCGTCACCGTGGCCCTGCCCCGTCGCCTCCTGCCCGCCGTCGTCGGTCACCGCGCGCCCACCCTGCACCGGATCCGGCTCGGCGCCGACCCCGAGGGCCGGCTGATCTCCCTGAGCCACGAGGTGACCACGCACACCTCGCGGGTCAAGGAGTTCGTGGAGCAGGCCGCGGTCCCGGCCCGCATCATGTACGCCGCACCGCACAGCCTCACCACGCACCAGGTGGTGGCTCTCGACGTGCCCACTCCCTCCTGGATGCGCGCCCCCGGCGAGGCGCCCGGCATGTACGCGCTGGAGTCCGCCATGGACGAACTCGCCGGCGCGCTCGGCATGGACCCCGTGGAGCTGCGGGTGCGCAACGAGCCGGAGCGGGAGCCGGACACCGGCAAGCCGTTCAGCAGCAGGCATCTGGTGGACTGTCTGCGCGAGGGCGCGCGCCGGTTCGACTGGTCGCGGCGCGATCCCCGGCCCCGGTCCCGTGCGGAGGGGTCCCTGCTGGTCGGGACAGGCGTGGCAGCGGCCACCTACCCGGTGCTGGTGTGGCCGTCCACCGCGCAGGCGCGGGCGCTGCCGGACGGCACGTTCGTGGTGCGGCTGAACGCCACCGACATCGGCACCGGGGCCCGCACGGTGCTGGCCCAGATCGCGGCGGACGCGCTGGGTGTGCCGCTGGACCGGGTGCGCACCGAGGTGGGCGACAGCGATCTGCCGTCGGCGCCGCTGGCCGGTGGCTCGTCCGGGACCGCCTCGTGGGGCTGGGCCGTGCACGAGGCGTGCGCGCGGCTGGCGGCGCGGCTCGCCGACCACGCCGGACCGCCGCCCGGGAAGGGGCTCAGCGCCCGAGCGGACACCGCCGGTCAGGCCGACGCGGAGAGCTCCTACTCGCGCCACGCGTTCGGGGCGCACTTCGCCGAGGTCTGTGTCGACACCGTCACCGGCGAGGTCCGGGTCCGCCGGCTGCTCGGGGTCTTCGCCGCGGGCCGGATCCTCAACGCCCGTACCGCGCGCTCCCAGTTCGTGGGCGGCATGACCATGGGGCTGGGCATGGCGCTGACCGAGGGCAGCACGCTTGATCCCGTGTTCGGCGACTTCGTGGAGTCGGACCTGGCCTTGTACCACGTGCCCGCGCACGCCGACGTGCGGCGCATCGAGGCGCACTGGATCGACGAGGCCGACGCCCATCTCAACCCGATGGGCAGCAAGGGGATCGGCGAGATCGGCATCGTGGGCACCGCGGCGGCGATCGGCAACGCCGTCCATCACGCCATCGGGGTCCGGCTGCGCGAACTGCCGCTGACGCCGGACAAGGTGCTCAGCGCACTGGCCGGCTGACGGTTCGTCCGCCGGCCGGCCAGTCCCGGTCCTGCCTGTTCGGTGATCGGTGCGCGGCCGCCGGTCAGTCCGTGGGCCTCGGGGTCGGATGCCTCTCGGCCACCTGCACCATCAGCAGCAGGGAGAGGGCGGCCAGCGAGGCCAGGGACGCGCACGCCGCGGTGAGTCCGGCGCTCGTCGGCGGAGCCACCGTGATCGCCAGCGCCCGGGACAACTCCGTCGAGGCGAACCGGCCTTCGACGTACCCGAGGCCGGCCAGCACTCCCGGCACGACCGCGCCCGCGACCAGCACCGCCACCCCGGCGCGCAGGGCCAGCACGAGGGCCAGCGCCCCGCACAACCCGGATGCCGCGAGGGTGACGCCGTAGGCGAGGACGGGCGCGCCCTCCCGGCGCAGCGGGAAGTGGGCGGCGCCGCACACCACGAGCGCCGCCGCGGCGAGCCAGCTGGGCCAGAACACGAGCCGGCCCTTCCATCCGCCCTGCCGGGCCGGCTCGGTGGCCGCCTCCTCGGCCTCGGACGCAGCCGGGGCGGCGGAGCCGTCGCCGATTCCGGTCGTCCCGGCCATCGGCTCCTCGCCCGGGAGCACCGGCCCGCGGCCGGCATCGTGCGGTTTCGCGGGGTCCCGGTCGCGGGCGAGCCGGCCGATCAGTTCCACGAGTTCCTCGACGGTGCGGGCGTCGGCCGCCGCCCGGGCCGCTTCCCGGCCGCAGTGCGGCAGCTGGGGTTCCCGGTGCAGCAACGTCACCAGCCGGGTGACGTCCTCGACACAGCGGTGCTCGACCGCGGCGCGGATCGTGTCGTCGGCGCTGTCGGCCGGATGCGGCGGCCGGGTCAGCTCCGCCACCAGCCGGGCCACGTCCTCCACGGGGCGGTCCACCGCGACGGCGCGCAGCACCGGGCCGACGGCGTCCGCGTGCTCCGGCGACTCCCTCAGAAGGGTGACGAGCCGGACGACCTCCTCGAGGGACCGGTCTCCGACGGCGGCCCGCACCAGGTCGCATGCCGCATCGCCGTTCGCACGCTCGACCTCGCCACCGCCCACCAGCCCGCCGGGCGGCCCGGCCCAGTGGACCTCCTCGGTGAAGGCGATGACGGACTGGTCGGGCTGGGGTGGTGAAGAGCGGGTGGTCATCTGGGCTCCAGTGGTCATCTGGGCTCCATGGGAGGGGTGCGGCCGCTCCTCGCCCCCGAAGTGCGGCACGCGACTTACCCTGACCATTACCAGGTCGCCCGGAAGGCCTCGCCACTCGGATGAGGCACAGGGGTGAGAGCGGGTACCTGCCACCGAGACGAGAGGAGAGGTCCGTGGACTTCACCGGGAAGGTGCTGCTCGTCGCCGCGGTCCTCGCCGCCGTGGTGCTCGTTCTGGCCGTGGGCCTGCTCGTCCGGCTGGTCCGCGCCCGGCGGGACCTGCGCCGTGCCGGGCTGCCGACGGGGCCGCGCTGGGTCTTCTGGGGTGCCGTGCTCTACCTGGTGCTGCCGGTCGACCTGTTGCCCGATCCGGTGTACCTCGACGACATCGGTGTCCTGCTCCTCGCACTGCGCACGCTGCACGCCGCCGCCGGCGATGCGATGCCCCGGCCCGGGCGCCGGCCGGGGCGTTTCGGACCTCGAAGGCTCCCCGGCGCCCATGACTACGCTCCGTAAGGAAACCATTCACCCGTTCGATTCGTATAAGTCTCGGGAACCCGAAACGAAGTCAGCGGGCCAAGCGACACCGCAAGGATGACCACCGCTTGATCGCGGCTGCACCGACAGGGGAGAGACGATGCAACCGTTCGCGCTCAACTACGCACGTCCGGCCGTGGAACGCGAGGCCGCCACGCCGTACGTCTACGACTCCGGACTGCAGCTGAACGTGCTCCTCGACGGCCGGATCGCCGCCTCCGACCACGCGCTGCTGCGGGAACTGGGCACCACCACTTCCACGGCGGGCTCCAAGACTCACTTCGACGACTGAACACGGCCACCGACGATGACCGTACTCATCCTCACCGGCGAGGAGGACGTGACGGCGGACATGGTGGTGGTGCACCTCAACGCGTCCGCGGTCCCGGTCGTCCGGCTGGATCCGGCCGATCTGACCGCGGGCGTCGCCCTCTCGGGCGAGTACGTGCACGGTTCCTTCGAGGGCCATCTGTCCGCCGGAGGCCGCCTGGTGAGTGTGAGCGGCCTGCGGTCCGTCTGGGTGCGCCGGCCGGGACTCCCGGCGGCCCGGGCGGCCCAGCCCTCGGCCTGGCTCACCGAGGAGGCGTCACAGGCCCTCTACGGCATGCTGCGCGGCTGCGGTGCGCGCTGGATGAACCATCCCGACGCGGCGCGGCGCGCCCGGCACAAACCCTGGCAGCTGCGGCTCGCGCAGCGCTGCGGCCTGCCGGTGCCGGCCACCCTCATCACGACCTTTCCGCAGGCCGCCCGGGAGTTCGCCGAGCGGTTCCCGGACCTGGTGGTCAAGCCGGTGTCCGGGGCGCATCCGCAGGAACCGCCGAGGGCGGTGCCGACCAGCCGCGTCGCCCCCGACACGGATTTCGCGGCGGTGGCCTACGGCCCCACCCTGCTGCAACGGCGGATCGCCAAGCGGGCCGACGTCCGGCTGACCGCGGTCGGCGAGACGCTGCTGGCCGCCCGGAAGGCGACCCCGGCGGACGCGGATCCGGACGAGGTGGACGTCCGCTTCGCGTCGTCCGAGGCACCCTGGTTGCCGGCGGAGGTGCCGCCGCGCGTGGCGCGGGCCGTACGCGGTTATCTCAGGGACGCCGAACTGACTTACGGAGCCTTCGACTTCGCGGAGGACGTCGACGGGACCTGGTGGTTCCTGGAGTGTAACCAGTCGGGGCAGTTCGGGTTCGTCGAGGTGGAGACCGGCCTGCCGATCGCCCGTACGATCGCCGGGTGGCTGGCCCGCCCCGACCCGGAGGAGCCCGGGCAGGTCGACGACAGGCGCACCGTCGCCCCTTGACCGGCGACGGTGCGCCGCCTCGGCACGCAGTGCCACGGAATGTCGTGGACCCTTCCGGCGTCCGTCCCGACTTCAGACGGCCAGCGACAGTCCGTTGTCCTCTTCGGGATCCGTTGTGGCCTCCGTCGTCCGGCCGGCCGCAAGCAGCAGCGCGTCCGCCCGGGCGATCGCGTCGTCGACGCTGGTGGTGCCCATCATGACGCACAACGTGTAACTGACGTCCTCCAGCTCCCGAGCCGTCTCGGCCCGTTCCCTCTCCGCCTGAGCGATCTTCAGCGATGCGTACCGAGTCAGCAACGTCCTGACGACCTTCGGGTCCGGCACCAGCACGGAGCGCCCCTCTCTCGAATTTTTCCTGCGTATGCCCCAGGCACGCCGTGCCATGCATGCCGACCGCCTCGCGGCACATGATTGTCCAGAATCAGTCGATTTCCGGTGGATCAACCGTGGATCGACGTCAGGAGCCTGTCGGCCGTCATCGGCGACGGTCCTCGGATCTGCTGCGCGCCGCTACGCGGCGCTCCCCCGCGGTCATGCCGCCCCAGACGCCGTCGTACTCGCTGTTGCGCAGGGCGAAGGCCCGGCACTCGCGCAGCACGGGGCACCGCCGGCACACCGCGCGGGCCTGTTCTATCTGCCGCAGCGACAGCACGCCTTCCCCGAGCGGGAAGAACAGTTCGGGATCCTCGAAGCGGCACGCCCCGCGCTCGCGCCAGTTCATGGCCGGATCCCCGCGGCACCGGACGCGGTGCCGTACCTGCGGAGCACCGCGCGACGGACTGGCGCGCCATGCTCGATTTCCTGGGTGACGCTCACCGGACCCTCCGCTGAACACTCGGCCCCACATGCCCGGGCAGCTCCCGTCTGCGGCGCCAGGGCGCCGCACGACCCGGCAGAGGTATCCGCAATATAGGTGCTTTGGGGGTCTTCGGCCAAGATTGGGTCAACAGCACGCACCTTGCGCACAGGAGAACACGCCGTCATGAGCGGTCCCGGGCGCACGGCTTACGGCAGCGACGGCGGCCCGGCGGGGAATTCTCCATGCCGGTGGCGGGGCTCCGAGCTGCAACGGGGCAAGCCGTCCGGGTCCCTCTGCGGCGGTCGGACTCAGGCGCCCGGCCCCAGTGCAAGGGGCACGCGGCCCGACGGCCGTGATAGGGGGAGGTGGCCCGTGGTCCGGGAAAGGGGCACGCGGCCCGACGGCCGTGAAAGGGGCACGCGGCCCGTCCGTTGTGCCGGTGCCGCCGGCGCGAGGCCGGGCGGGCGGCGAGGCTTCGTCGCCGGGTCAGCCACCGAGGGCGGCGGCGAGCTCGCTGGTGGCCCGGTTGAGGTCCCCGTCCCCTTCCGCCAGCAGCGTCCGCAGGGCACCGCGCCGCGCCCGGACGGCCTGCCGTGCCCTGCGCTCCCAGACCACCGGGTTCTCACGGTGGTTGAGGAGCTTGGGGTAGACGGCGGCCACGGACTCCCACTGCCGGGCGTCGGCGATGTTCTTGAGCAGCCGGATGATCTGGGCCCGGCAGGTCACGTGCGGCAGCTGTGCGAGCTCCCACAGGAACGGGACAGTGACGGCGGTCGCCTGTTCCACCACGAAGCCGTACTGGCAGATGCGGGTGCGCAGGTCGTCCAGTGCGGCCCGGGCGGCGTCGGCGTCTCCGCGGGCCACCCTGCGCAGCAGGTGTGGGATGTCGGTCGCGGAACCGGTGGAGTCCCTGATGTCGCTCCAGGGCACCTGTCCCAGTGCCGACAGGGGCGTGGTGGCGGCCACGTCGGTCGGGGTCGTCGCGCGGTCGGTGCGCTGTGTGCTCGGCTGCTCCGTCGGTGCGGTGCGCATGGCGTCGGGCCTTTCCGCGGCGGTCGTATGGGGGGAGGTCGTTCAGCGGGGCGGACTGGTCGGCAGCTTCGCCCAGACCGTCTTGCCCGCCGGAGGTCTCGGGGTCCAACCCCACTCCTCCGCCAGGGCGTCGACGATGCCCAGGCCCCGGCCGTGCTCCGCGAGGCCGGGACCGGCCTGGCGGGCGGGCACGGGTCGGCTGCCACAGGGATCGGAGACGGTGAGCACCAGATGAGCGCCGTCGACGGCGAGTCCGAGCCACACGTCCGTGCGGCCCTGAGGGGCGAACGGCACCGCGTGCGTGGCGGCGTTGGCCGCGAGCTCGGTGACGATGACGACGGCGTCGTCGCCGCAGTGGTCGAGCGACCAGCCGCACAGCGTCCGGCGCGTGAACGCGCGGGCCCGGGCGAAGCCCTCCCGGCCGCACTCGATCCGCAGTGCCGCGGCCGCGAGCGCGCCGGTGGCCACGTCCGACTCCGGACAGGGCACGGCACTCGACGGGGTCGTGGGCACTTCTCGCGCCGGCCCGTCGCCCGAGACCGGCACGACGGACTCGGCCGCCCAGGGCGCGACCACGGTGGGCGCGCTCGGCGCTCCGAGCTCCGGACTCGCAGGTGAGGGCACGGCATCTCCCTGATGCGACATCACCGAACGGCGTCGACAAAGGGGTTGACGCCACGGCTATTATCCACGCTGTCAGCGTCCGCGTGCAATTGCACGCGAAATTTCTCGTGAAAGTGCTCGACATCGGGAAGGGTTCGGTGGGACGCGGCCGACCCCGGCATGCGAGCCGGGCACTCTCACGGCGGAACGTGAACAGCAAGGAGAATGCGGTGCCACCAGTGCGGAACGGAGTGCGGGCGAGCTCGTTGGACGCCCGCTGGATCAAGAGCAGGCACAGCAACGCCGAGGGCAACTGCGTGGAGGTCGCCGCCCTCTTCGGCGGGGACATCGCCGTGCGCAACTCCCGCGACCCCGACGGCCCCGCCCTGGTCTACACCCCGGCAGAGGTGGCCGCGTTCCTGGCGGGCGCGAAGGACGGCGAGTTCGACCACCTGCTGTGACCGCGCCCTTCCGCGGCGAAGCGGAAGGGACATAACGACTTGTACGGACGGATGCGCTCCGCAGCGAGGCGGTGCGATAGTGTAAACCTCAAGTCTGCCGGTCCACTGGGGGAGTCAGGATGTCACCCGAGTCGCATCGCCTCTCCCGCCTCGAACCGTATCTGGACCGGTCCGAGCCGGCCCCGACGCTGTTGAAGCTGCTGGTCGGTGTCCAGCTGGCAGGCTTCCGCGAGGACGCCGGCCTGTCCCAGGAGCAGGCGGCACGCCAACTGGGCTTCAGTGCCGCCAAGCTCTCGCGCATCGAGTCGGGCAAGGGACGTCGCCCTCCGGCGGAGGCCGACGTCCACGCCCTGCTGCGGCTCTACGACACCGACGACTACGAGTCCTCGGTCCTGCTCAAACTGCTGCGGCGCGCCGGCGAGCCCGGCTGGTGGCAGCGCTACGACAAGCGGTTGATGCCCGAGTGGTTCGACCGGCTGGTCGGGCTGCAGGAGGCGGCCGCCTCGATCCGCACCTTCGAGATGCAGTACGTCCCCGGCCTGCTGCAGACCCCGGCGTACACCCGGGCCGTGGTCGAACGCGGGCTGCCGACCGCGTCCGCGGGCGAGGTGCAGCGGCGTGTGGAACTGCGCACCCGGCGCGCGGAGTTGCTGACGCGCCAGGACGCCCCGCAACTCTGGGCGGTCGTCGACGAGTCCGTGCTGCTGCGCGTGCTGGGCAGCCGGGAGGTCATGCGGGACCAGCTCGCGCACCTCCTCGAGATGGCTCAGCGCTCGAATGTGACGCTGCAGATCGTGCCGTTGGACGTGACGAACGCGTCCGCGCCCAACATCCCGATCACCTATCTCCGCTTCGGCGGGCTCGATCTGCCCGACGTCGTCTACCTCGAGCACATCCGCAGCGCCAACTTCCTCGAGGACCGCGACGAGACGGAGGAGTACCGGATCGCCCTTGACCGGCTCGCCGACGAGGCGCTGACTCCCCTGGAGTCCCTGGCGCTGCTGCGCAAGACGATGAAGGACCGCTACGCGGCGCCCTGAGCCCGCTGACCCCACGTAACCCAAGACGCCCTCTTCGCACGTACGCCCCTCCCCGCCATCGCTGGTGGCCCGGAGGGGCGTCGCCGTTCATGCCGGGGCCGGTTCCGCTACCGGACCAGGCCCAGACCGCCGAACTCCACCCATTCATGGGTGAGCTGACGAGGCGCCACCTCGGTGTCGGGCCTCCAGGTGGACACCTCCACCAGGCCCGGTTCGAGGATCTCCAGGCCCTCGAACCACTGGTGGACGTCCTTCTCCTGGCGCACCCGGCCCCAGTGGCCCTGGGTGGCCTGCTCCATGAAGTTGGTGACGAAGTCGCGGACCTCGGCATCCTCGCTGACCAGTTGGCACATGAGCATGATGCTGCCTGGCGCGAGGCGCGAGCGAACGCGCTCGACCACCGCGAGCGGGCCGTCGGTGTCACCGTCCGGGATGCAGTGGAACACCGAGTTGAACAGCACGGCGACCGGCTGGGAGAAGTCGATCAGACGCCGGGTGTCCGGGTGCGCGAGGATCTCGTCGGTCCGGCGCATGTCGGCGTGGATGACGGTGGTGCGGTCGTCCTGCTGAAGCAGGGCGCGGCCGTGCACCAGCACCATCGGGTCGTTGTCCACGTAGACCACGTGCGTGTCGGGCGCGATGCGCTGGGCGACCTGGTGCACGTTGTCCTGCGTGGGCAGGCCGGATCCGTGGTCGAGGAACTGCCGGATGCCGTACTCCTCGGCGATCACTCTGACGGCCCGCTGGAGGAAGCGGCGGTTGTTCAGGGCGAGTCGGCGCGTGCTGGGGACGACCTTGTCGAGCTCCTCGCACGCCGCACGGTCGGCCGCGTAGTTGTCCTTGCCGCCGAGGTAGTGGTCGTACATGCGCGCGGCCGTCGGCACGTTCTCGTCGATCTTCGTGGACAGGTGGTTCTCCGTAGGCATCGATCCCCCAGATTCGCCGAATCCGCCGCGCCAACTGGGCCGGTCTGACAGAGAGTACATCCTACGGATCCCGTGTTCGGCCGAACCAGTCCACGAACGAACGACAGCACGGAACAGGCGCCCGAACTGCCCGAACATCACGAACTCTTCACCTACGCGGAGCCCCCAACAGTGCACTTTTCGAACGGACTTGCGGTGAACGGACTGTCCGGTGTCCCGGGCTGTGACACGCTCGGTCACGACCGGCCGGGACGGAACCCGGCTCGTCACCCTGTTCGGCACGGCGGAGAGGCATCGGCATGCGCATCGGACTGCTCGGCACCGGCCCCTGGGCCCGGATGGTCCACGCACCCGCCCTGAGCGGGCACGGCGGACTGGACTTCGCCGGCGTGTGGGGGCGGCGTGCGGACGCCGCCAAGGAGCTGGCCGAACGCCACGGCACTCGCGCCTACGACGACGTCGACGCGCTGCTGGCCGAGGTGGACGCCGTCGCCGTGGCACTCCCGCCGGACGTGCAGGCCGATCTGGCGGTGCGCGCCGCGCACGCCGGGTGCCATCTGCTGCTCGACAAGCCCCTGGCCGCGACGGTGTCCCAGGGCCGTGCCGTGGTCGAGGCCGTGCGGGAGGCCCAGGTGGCCTCGGTGGTCTTCTTCACCACCCGGTTCGAGACCGGGCCGGAGTCCTGGATCGAGCGGCAGGCGGAACGGGACGGCTGGTTCACGGCACGGGCGCAGTGGCTCGGTGCGGTGTTCACCGACGACAGCCCCTTCGCGGACTCACCCTGGCGGCGGGAGAAGGGTGCCCTGTGGGACGTGGGGCCGCACGCGTTGTCGGTGCTGCTCCCGGTGCTGGGCGACGTACGCCGCGTTACGGCCGCCGCACCGGGGCCCGGTGACACCGTGCACGTGGTCCTGGACCATGACGGCGGCGCCTCGAGCACCTTGACCCTGAGCCTCGCCGCTCCCCCGGCCGCGGCGGGCGCCGAGGTGGAGCTGCGGGGCACGGCCGGGGTGACCGCGCTTCCGGAGAGCTCCGAGGAGGCGGTCGCCAGCTTCACACGGGCGGCCGACGCCCTGCTCACCGCCCGGCGCACCGGGCGCCCGCACCCGTGCGACGCCGCGTTCGGCCTGCGCGTCACGGAGATCCTCGCGGAAGCCGAGTCGCTGCTGGCGCGCGACGCCGACTGAACGGGGCCGGCGCCCGGGCCCGCCCAGCCGCTCTCGGCGGCGCGGCGGTGCCCGCGCCCGCCCTCGCTGCGATCGCGTCACACGCCCTCGCGGGGACGCCCCCGCGGTCCACGGCGGCGGGAGCGCTTGCGCTGACGATGGTCAACGGCAGCGGCTCCTTCGACAACGCCTCCGTCCACGTGTACATCGTGGGCGAACAGGACGGACGGCAGGTCAGGGTCACCCCTGACGGCAGGCTCGCGCCGATCACCGTCTCGGACAACGGCGCGGACGGCTTCACCGACCACGCGATACCCCCGGCGGCCGGCAGCGATACCCGACTCTCCCTGCCGCGGATGTCCGGCCGGATCCACATGTCCCTCGGGCAGAAGCTCAAGCTGCTGCGGGCCGTCACGGACGGCAACGGCGACCCCGCGCTGCAGTACCCGGCGGGCCGGGTGGCCAACGGCGGTCCCGTCGCCGAGGTACTCGGTGCCGGTCTCAACCGTTCGGCACCGCCGGCCGCGCCCGCCCAGCCGGTGACCGACGCCTCCTCCTCCTTCTTCTTCTACCGCACCGCCGTCACCAACCGCTGCGCCGCAGCGATGCACGCGGCGACCGCGGATGGCGGACTTCGCCTCCTGCGTCCAGGACGCTGCCCCACGGGCATCCGTCTGACCCTCACCCCGTTCCAGGAGTGCGGTGAGGCCGATCCGGTGATCACGGGCCGCCCCGGTGACGGACGCGAGGGGCGAACCCCGCGGCGTGCGGGACGGGTCCGGCGGGCGGGCAGGACGCCGCGGGCAGGACGGTTCCAGCGTGCGGGACCCGGTGGGGCGTAGCAGCGTGGTGGTGTGGTGGTGAAGGTGCCTGTCCCGGCGCCGCGCCAGGATCCGCATCGGCGGGGCTGGCTGCGGGGCGCGCCGCCGCCCCGCTGGGTCCGGGCGCTGCCGCTCGTACTGGTCGCCGCCGTGTGCGTGGCGACGCTGGTGAGCCCGAATCCGCTCGACATCGGCTTCCTGCTGGGCGCGATACCGCCGCTGGCCGTGCTGTCGTACGGGCCGCTGGCGACCGCACTGCTGGGCTGCGTGGTCGTGGCCCTGCTGAGTGTGCCGGCCTTCGGGCTGAACCACCCGGGCAACACCGACCTGGAGACGATCTGCTTCGTCGCCGTCCTGAGCGTGTTCCTGTCCTTCGTCCGCAGCCGCCGGGACGCGCAGCTGGACCTGGAGCGCACGGTCGCCGAGGCCGCTCAGCGGGCCGTCGTCCCGCCGCTGCCCGAACGGATCGGTCCGGTGCGCTGCGCGGGCCTGTACCGGGCCGCGCAGCGCGGGACGCTGGTCGGCGGGGACTTCTTCGACGTGCGCCGGGGCCCCGGGGGCGTACGGGCGGTCATGGGCGATGTGCAGGGGCACGGCCTCGCGGCGGTGTCCACGGTCGCCGCGCTGCTGGGGAGCTTCCGGGAGGCGGTGCTCGACCGGGCGGATCTCACGGCGGTCGCCTCCGCCCTCGACCGCCGGCTGGTGGTGGACTCGGCGGAGGTGCGGCACGCGGAGCTGTTCGCGACCGCCGTACTGCTGGAGTTCTCCGCCGACGCCCGATACGTGCGGGTGGTGACGTGCGGCCACCCGCCCCCGGTCCTGCTGCGGGACGGGAAGGCCATGGAGGTCGGGGTCGCGCCGTGGACGCCCCTCGGCCTGGGGCTGTCCGACGGGGTGCCTCACCAGGACGGGCACATACTGCCGCTGCGGCCGGGGGACATGCTCTTCCTGGCGTCCGACGGGGTCACCGAGGCCCGCGACTCGCACGGCACCTTCTACCCGCTGCTGGATCGCCTGCCCGGCCTCGCCGACCACGACCCGGCCGTCCTCGCCGATCGTGTTCTGACCGATCTCCTGGCGCACAGCGGGGTGGTCCGCGACGACGTGACGATGCTCGTCCTGACGCCCTGCCCGCCGGACTCAGCCTGACCGGAGGTGCCGGGGTCTGCTCAGGCCACCGTGGCGCAGCCCGCGGCGCACAGCTCGCCGTGTCCGGGTCCCGAGCAGTCGGCCGCCACCGGCCGGGGCGCCGTCGTGATCCGTACGGGCGGTGCGGTGCGGCCGATCGTGACGGGCTGTGCGCCGGCCGCACGCGGCGCGGGGGCGCGTCGTGTGCGGCGGTCGCGCAGGACCGCGCCGGTGCCGATGGCGCCGGCGACGAGGACGCCGCCGATCACCAGGGCGCCCCTGGCTCCCGCGGTCTGCATCAGCAGTCCGAGCAGCGGCGGGCCGACGAGGCTCCACCCGGTGCTCGCGGTGCGCCACACGCCTAGGACCCTGCCGCGCATGTGCGGCGGCGGGTCGGTCTGCAGGACCGTCGTACCGGCGGTGTCGGAGACGGACTCCACCACGGCCATCGGGGCGACGAGCAGCAGCAGGACCCACAGGGTCGGGGACAGGCCGGCGGCGATCTGCAGCAGGGCGCCGGCCGCGGCGAGGGCTCCCACCAGGCGTACCGAGGGGCTGCGCAGGCGTCCGGCGAGCACCGCGCCGGCCACACCGCCCACGGCCAGCACGGTGGAGACCGTGCCGAACGCCCCGGCGGCGCCGCCCAGCGGGCCGGTGACCAGCACGGCCAGGGTCAGGCCGTAGTTCCGGCCGAAGACGCTGCTGAGCGCGGTGATGCCGGCCAGGGCCACGAGCCGTGGGCGGCGCAGGAAGAAGCCGAGGCCGTCGCGGGCTCCGGTGCCCTGCCGGGCCGGTGCTGCGGCCGCCGTCCGCTTCCGCTGCCGGGGCGCCGCGGCCTGCTGCTGCCCGGCGTCGGGGTGCGGGCGCAGGAAGGGGATCACCGCGGCGACGGCCAGGAAGGACAGTCCGTTCGCGGCGTACGCCGCTCCGGGCCCCCACAAACCGACCACCACGCCGGCCAGGGCGGTGCCGCCCACGCGGCCGGCCCCGCTGACCACGGAACCGAGCGCGATCGAGGAGGGCACGTCCTTGGTCGGTACCAGGTCGTTGCCGAGCAGGGCGCAGGCGGGCGCGTCGACGGTGGCGATCAGACCGGTGACGGCGGCGAGCACCATGAGGACCGGCACCGTCAGGTGGTCGGTGAGGACCAGCCCGGCGGTGAGGAAGCCGACCAGGGCGAGCAGGGCCTGACTCACCGAGGCGGTGAGCCGGCGCGGCCAGGCGTCGACGGCGGCGCCGCCGAGGAGGCCGAGGAGCAGCCCTGGCGCGGCCTGTGCGGACAGCGACAGGCCGGTTGCCGCGGCGGAGCCGGTGAGGTGGAGGACCAGCAGGTTCTGCGCGGTCAGCTGCATCCAGGTGCCGGCGTTGGACACCAGGTTGGCGGCCGACCACCAGCGCATGCTGCGGTGGCGAAGCGCCCGCCACGGGGCGCGGTCCTCGCCGGCCGCCGCCCGGCGGTCCGGGCGGCGGGGTGAGGGCAGGACCACGCGTCGCGGGGCGGCGGCGGGCAAGGGGGTGGAAGCAGAGGTGGAAAAAGCCACGAAAAGACGCTCTGTGTGAGGTGCCGGACGACGGACCGTGCTGTGCCGCCAGGGGCGGCTCGACGGTGAGACGTGGTCGGGCACAGCGGCTGCCCATCATCACAGAAGGCATGGGCCAGTCGACGATCACAGTGCTTGCCGGTGGCCGCCGTGTACCCCAACTCGGTTGTGGTGCAGGCGAATTCGTGGTGCGGTGGTGTTCCTCACAGGCCCTCTCGCGGAAAGAGACCCGGAACACACGGAGACCCGGAACACGCGTCGGATCGGCAGCCGGGGCACGGCGGTGCGCCGTGAGATCCGTCCCCGCGCCGCGTGAAGGCCGGACCGGTCCCCCGCTCCGGTCCCGCCTCCACGGTGTGTCGAACTTACGTCGCCCTCCGGAGCCGTTGACATCGCGCCAGTGCCCTTTCGGCCGCCCGGAGGGCTCACCCGTGCACAAGTGAGTCCGCTATGCCCTCATTGGTGCGCATCGACGTCCGCCTGGTCCTCATGCGGGGTCCTCGTGGTCCTCATGCGGGCCCGTCGAGGGCGGGCGGTTGCAGGTCGCCCACCGCCAGATGGGCCAGGACGACCTCGTACAGGTCGCTGCCGGTGTCGAGGAGCCGTCGTTCCAGAACGGGCTCCACGCCGCGGATGTGCTCTCGCACCGTCTGCGCGTGGACACCGAGCAGTCGTGCGGCGCGCTCGGCGTTGCCGCCGGCGGCGATCCAGGCGCGCAGGGTGGCGCGCACGTCCCGCGTGTCGGCCGCGAGCCGTCCGAGGAGCTCGTGCGCCCAGGTGCGCAACGCCGGACCGGTCAGCAGGTCGGCGAGACGTACGGCGCGGTCCTGCGGCGCGGGGTCGGCGGCCGGCTCGTCGTGCAGGCCCGCCTGGGTGTTCAGGGCCAGGTGGACGGCGGCCCGGACGGTCAGGTGGGAGAAGTCCGTGCGGAGGAGCCGCTCCAGCCGCTCCATCCGGGCGCGGACGGTGTTGCGGCTCACCCCGAGGATCCGCGCGGCGCTCACCGCCGTGAATTCCAGCCCCAGCCGGGCGGTGGCGACCAGCTCGGCGCGGGTGTGGTGGGGCAGGGCGTCCAGCGGCCGCAGCAGCCGGTCCGACCAGGCGCGCAGCGCCCCGGGGGCCATCAGGCGCTCGGGGTGGGTGCGTTCGGCGTACACGGCCGTACCGTCCGGGCGGAACCGGGCCAGGGCGAGCGCGCTCACCGCCTGCCCGTACGCCGTGGCGGTGCGGGCGAGGTTGTGCCGGGGGCTGCCGCCGAGGAAGGCGCGCGGCCGCTCCCCCACCAGCGAGCGCAGGGCCGGTCCGACGGCCTCGGTGGGGGCGACCACGATCACGTGGCCGTCCACCGCCGGGCAGCGCACGACCAGTGCGTGACCGCCGGTGGCGTCCAGGCACTCGGTTGTGAGCCGCTCGCGTTCGTCGGGGTGCGTCTCCAGGACGTAGACGTGCGCGGTGTCCGTGTCGAGGAGGCCGGGCCACAGGCCGGCGGCCACCCGGCGGGCGGAGACGGTGTCCTCGACCATCAGGAGTTGCAGGACGGCCAGCCGCAGGGCGGACGTCGCCTCCTGGAGCCGGCGTCCCGCCTCGCTCCGCTCGTGGGCGCGCAGCAGCAGCTCGACCACTCCCGCCGTGTGGGTGAGCATGTCGGCCGCCTGCCGGTCGAAGGGGGCCGAGCGGGAGACGGCCAGCACACCGGCCGGGGGCGATTGCGGGCTTCCCACCCGCACCACGCGGAGATGGCGCCCCTTGTCCTCCAGCGCCGCGGAGGCGAACCGGCCGGCGGCGACGTCGGCGACCAGTTCCTCGGCCAGGGGCACCGGCTGACCGGCGAGGAGTGCGCCGGTTCCGTCCAGGAGGCAGGTCGTGCCGTGGACGGCCTCGGCGAGCCACGTCACCACCTTGCGGACGTCCCGCCCGGCCGGCCTCAGCTGGCCGAGGAGTTCCTCGGCCCAGGTCGTACGGCGGCTCTCCGGCCCTCCTGCCATGACGGCACCGTCCTCTCGGCCGGCCATCTCGGGTCTCCCCCTCTCCTCGTACGCCGCGCTGACCTCGGCGTTCACGGTCAAGGACGTTATCAGCGGCCCTCGCCCCCGCCGGTGCCGAACACCGCCGCCCCGCCTCGTCGAGCACTGCCGCCCGCCCGGGCCGAGCGCCGCCGGGCGGGCGTCCTCGACGCGTGCCGCGCGGCGGCGGGAGGCGGGTGCAGGGGATGAACGGCGGAAGGGCACAGCGGCGGGACGGCGAGGGGAATGGGCTTCGCCGGCGCTGCACGGGGGGAGGTGAGCGGCCGGCGAAGCCATGCACTCGGGGCCGGGGGGGGCAGCCTCCGAGCGGTACACAGCTCTGGTTCCCCGCTGTCGGCCGGGTATGCCCATGAAGTTGACGACGTTTCGGCGCGCCTTGCGGACCTCGCCGGCGCGCAACGCGGTCCGAGGTTCGCGGCGCGGCGCGTAGAACGGCGGAAACCGGCCTGCACGGCACCGGACCGCTGCACGGCATAAGCTCGGCGGATGGCGAAGTACTTCGACGTGCACCCGGACAACCCCCAGCCCCGCGCCATCCGCCAGGTCGCCGACGGCGTGCGCGAAGGGGCGTTGATCGCGTATCCGACCGACTCCTGTTACGCGCTCGGCTGCCGGCTGGGCAGCCGCGACGGCATCGAGCGGATCCGCACGATCCGCCATCTGGACGACCGGCACCACTTCACGCTGGTGTGCCAGGACTTCGCCCAGCTCGGCCAGTTCGTGCGGATCGACAACGACGTGTTCCGCGCGATCAAGGCCTCCACGCCCGGCAGTTACACCTTCATCCTGCCGGCCACGCGTGAGGTGCCGCGCATGCTGCAGCACCCGAAGAAGAAGACGGTCGGGGTGCGCATCCCCGACCACGTCGTCGCCCAGGCCTTGCTCTCGGAACTCGGCGAGCCGCTGCTGTCCAGCACGCTGCTGCTGCCCGACGAGGACGAGCCGATGACGCAGGGCTGGGAGATCAAGGACCGGCTCGACCACGTGCTGGACGCGGTGGTCGACTCGGGCGACTGCGGCACCGAGCCCACCACGGTCATCGACTTCTCCGGCGGCGAGGCCGAGATCGTCCGGCACGGAGCCGGCGACACCACACGGTTCGAGTGAGGCGACGCCGGGCCGGGCCCGCAGGACGACCGGCGCGAAGTCCGGGCCGGTACGGGGTCCGAACCGGTCCGCCTCCTGAGGTGATGGCCCATCAGTGGCTGGCGCACCCGGGGCAGTTCGGCCGGCCGAGTAGAAGTCTGGATGGCGGGACCCCCCTCCTCGGCGCGGCCACGACGTTGTTACGGTGCACCGCGTGTCTGACTCCTCACGCGATACCGTCGAAGGCGCCGGCTGGAGCGCCGCCGAGCGCGGCACCTACCGGAACCTCATGCCCGGCCGGGTCGAGAAGCTGTCCTGGCTCAACCCACGGACGCTGTGGGCGGCGCGCAACGGCGTGGTCGCGTCCTGGTTCGGGGACCCCACCGGCCGTACCCGCAGCCGCTGGGTGGCGCAGCGGGCCGCCGCCGGGGCCCCGGCGGACA
>NZ_MUBM01000454.1 GCF_002154505.1 Streptomyces carpinensis
AGATGTGTAGAAGAGCCAGGCGGCGGGGAGGTGCCCGGTGGCCGGGGCGGTCCGGGGGACGTACACGGTGGTCGGCGCGGTCCGGAGGGCGTACCCGGTGGCCGGGACGATCGGGGTGGTCCGGGTCCGGACTCCGCGGTCGACGCCGGGGACGATGCGTGGGGATCCGTGCGGCCGGCTGACGGGCGGGGGCCCGTCGGCGAGCGGTCACGCCCCGCGGGGCAGGCGGGCCCCTACTCCCCCGGTACGCCGTACCGACCGCCGAACCCGGCCACCAATCCGTACCTCCGCCTGCCCGGCGAACCACGGGAACCGGAGAAGGACCCGACACGGAAGGCCGACGCACGGCCGCCGGAGGAGGGCCACTCGCCGGGGAGAGGTCGGCTGCCCGAGGGGGGCCGGCCGCCGGAGGAGAGCCGTCGCGGACAGGGAGGCCCGGCGGCGGAGCAGCGACGGCCGGCGGCCGCCCCCGAGGATGTGTCCGGCGCGCCCACGGTGGCGGGCCCCGTCGCACCGCCGCCGCGTCCGCCGGGGCGGCGCCCCCGGCCACGGTCCGAGGAGTGGCCGCCGCCCCCACCG
>NZ_MUBM01000455.1 GCF_002154505.1 Streptomyces carpinensis
CTCGCCCTCTTCCCGGCACCCGGTTCCGCGTCGGAGCCCGGCGGTGGCACCACCATCGTCGTGTTCAGGACTGGACAGGACATCGACGCCCTGCTCCCCTCGCTGCGAGGCCTCGTCGAGGGTGGCGCCGGGCAGTGAGGGCCCGCGTCGTCTGATCGTCTGCTTCCCGGGGCGAGCGCCGTCGGCCGAAGAGAACCGGGGTGAAGATGGCACGGCGCGGCCGTCGGCGCGGCGCCTGCGGCACCGGCCCCGACCACGATTACATCGGCCGGCCGGTGGCCGAGGGGGTCACCCACGGCTCCCGTCTTGCCTCCGGCCGGCCCTCCCGGGTGTGATGCCGTCGGCGGAGAACCACCACAGCCTCGGCCGGGGCCAGGAGCTCGTCGAACTGCTCCTGGTCGAACTGGCGCGCCCCGCTTACCCGATGTTTCGTCAGGTCATCCTGGTTTCCTCCGCACGGTGGTAACGCCGTCCGTCACCCGGGCCGTGCGCCGGCTGCGCGGCAAGGGCCACAGCGTCCTGGACCGCGCACTGGGACGGCGATGCTCACGCGGGCCGCATTGAGACCTCTGTCATGCTCGCCCTCGTGCCCCGCCAGGCGCGGCTGCATACGGCACAGGTCGGCAACACCACACCGATCCGGGAGCTGCTACCGCGCCTCCGGGCGGCCGAGCTCTCCGTCGTGAGTAGGGTCCGGTGCCAGGGAATCTGATCGCGCGGAAAGTTGCTCCCATGTGGCGGTGGCGCAAGGGATCCAGCCGACTTCCGGTGAGTACTGATTCCGCAAGGATGGTACTCAGTGCCTTTACATGGGGAACTGAGTGCCATAAGTTCTTGGGGGTGACACAGACGCGTCGGCCCCCGAACCGAGGACGTGGGGGGACGTTTTCCACTGGAGCCAAGCAGCGCACCGGCTGTGCAGGATCTAGCCGGTCTTCATCCATCAAAGCTGTCGTTGGTGCGGCATGCCGTCTTTTCGGTAGCTGCTGTGTCCTATCTGCGTATCGAGTGGTGTGGTCGCAGTGCGAAGCGATGACGGATGAATCGTGATCAGGGCGACTTTCGTCAACGATCGCACAGGGGTGATGCCCGACGTGTCCTCGGCCCATCTGCCGAAGACCTCGTGCTGCGAGGGCGTGTCGACGGCACCGCACCGCAGCTGATGCTGCCGCGTGCTCGTGTACGGCCCGCGGCTGGCAGCGACCGGAGCGCGGGAGAAGTCGTCCTGAGATATGTGAACCCTACGAGCCGCGTCGGCAGACGCCGAACCTGCAGCGCTCAGCAAGACGTCCCAGGCCGTCCTCGGGGCTCCCGGCTCTCCGGATGGGGACGGCAGGCGGCCCTGGTCTGGATTCCTCTTAATGCCTGCTCACCGAGGATGGGTCAGACCCGTCGAAGCGGTCCTTCCCACGGTCCGTAACCAGCCACGATCTCGGAGGTCATCGTGAACCCTGCCCGCTGCCCATCGCCGACGTTCTTGCTCTTCCCGGACGGGAGGATGCGGGGATGGCCGCCGGACCCGTCTTTCCTCCACGGCGAGGTGCCGACGCCCGCAGACATATACCTCGGTGAGGGAGAGAGGGCACATGTCTGACATCGAGCGAGTAGGGGTGGTCGGCGCGGGCCTGATGGGTTGCGGTATCGCCGAGGTGTGCGCGCGGGCGGGGCTCGATGTGATCGTGGCCGAAGTGGACAGTGCGGCGCTGGACTTCGGACGTACCCGCATCGAGAAGTCGTTCGCGCAGGGTGTGCGCCGCGGCAAGCTGACCCAGGACGACATGGACACCGTGCTGGCCCGGATCTCCTACACCCTCGACCTGACCAGGTTCGCCGACCGGGACCTGGTAGTGGAGGCGGTCGCGGAGGTCGAGGAGATCAAGGCAGAGGTATTCCGGATCCTGGACAAGGTGGTCGAGCGACCGGACGCGATTCTGGCCTCCAACACCTCCTCGATTCCGATCATGAAGCTGGCAACGGCCACCGGGCGAGCCGCGCAGGTGGTCGGCACCCACTTCTTCAACCCCGTCCCCGTGCTGCCGCTCGTGGAACTGATTCCCTCCCTGTTGACCAGTGAAGAGACATGCAGGCGAGCGCAGGCCTTCGCTACCGACGTCCTGGGGAAGACGGTGATCAAGGCACGGGACCGCGCCGGATTCGTAGTGAACGCGCTGCTGGTCCCGTACCTGCTGTCCGCGATCCGGATGCTGGAATCCGGCGTGGCGTCAGCCGAGGACATCGACAACGGTATGGTGCTCGGCTGCGCCCACCCCATGGGCCCGCTCAGGCTCGCCGACCTGATTGGCCTGGACACCACCAAGGCAGTCGCCGACGCAATGTACGAGGAGTTCAAAGAACCCCTCTACTCGGCGCCTCCGTTGCTGCTGCGCATGGTGGAGGCCGGCCTGCTGGGCCGGAAATCCGGGCGCGGCTTCTACGACTACTCCTATTGACCGAGACAGGAAGCCCGGCAAAGGCGAGGACTACCCTTCCAACGGCCGGGCGAGGAGCACGAGGAGCTCCGTGCTGTGGTGCGCGGGCTGGCGGAGAAGGAGATCGCACCGTACGCCGTCGATGTGGACGAGCGGTCTCGCTTCCCGGATGAGGAACCCAGGCGCTGAACGCGGCCGGGTGCAAGGACGTGCGCATCCCAGCGTTCTGCCCTGACGCGGCCCGGCAACGGCTGGGCGACAGGCCGCTGACCGGCCAGCGCACCCTCCAGGCCGCGGAACACCAGAATGCAGATACCCATCCCCAGGATCGTGTACTGAAGAAACCGATCGCGACAAACCAGTGGCCGACACCGAACACCCTCCACCGATTTATCCAGGTATGGCACAGAAAACTCCCTGGCCACGGTCTTGGTGCGCTGCGCCGGGTTTCCGGTACGGGTGTCCTCGGGCTGTCCGACCTTGACGAACTGGTAGATGTACGCAGCCGTGCGGGCGGCGAGCGCGATGCCGATCACGCTGGTGACCAGCGAGATGACGATCGCTGCGAGCTGCATCGGCTCCGTCTCCTCCGATGGATTGCCGCTGCCGATGCCTCATCGGGTGTCAGGACTCGCAGGACGTGTTGCTTAGACATCCGTGATGCGGATGCCTGCGTGTGCCTTGAATCGGCGGTTGATGGAGATCAGGTTGGCGACGGGGGCTTCCACCTGGTGGGCGTTGCGCAGTCGTCCGGCGAAGACTTCGCGCATGCCTGGGATGCGTTCGGCGAAGGCCTGGACGGTGTCGGCGGCGGTGCGGTTGTCGCCCGGCAGAAGGACGTCGGTGTCCATGCGGTCGACTTCCTGGTCCAGCAGGAGTACCGCGGACAGGTGGTGGAAGACGGCGGTGACCTGAGAGGCGGGCTGCAGCGCTGCGGCCTGTTCGGCGGCACTGCCCTCCGCAGGCTTCTGGGCGCCTCTGCTTGTCGAATTCCAGGGAATTGACGCCGTCCACCACGGTCTTGACGGCAAGCTCGTCTGCAAGGTCGGCGAGGAGTGCGCCTTGCACGTCTCAAGGAACCGCCACGATCACCACGTCGCTCTGTGCAGTGGCGGCACGGTTGTCGGTGCCGGTGACCTCGAAGCCGATCTCGCCGGAATGCGGCGTTGATCACTCAACACGCCTTCTGCGGGCGGTGGATCGACGCCCTCCAAGGCCCCGGGCGGTCCGTCCTGCGGCCTGCGTCGGACCGTGCCGGAGCTTCAGGGCTGGCCTGGGCGAAGCTGGACGAACAGGCCTTCGACTTCGGCGCAGACTCGTTCTCCGTCCCGAAGGGCACCGGTCATGTATCGCTTGCGGCCTTCCTCACGCTCGAACCGGACAACGAACTCCAAATCCTTCTCGACCGGCGTCACGCTGCGGTAGTCGACGTGCAGGTACGCAGTGCGCGCGGACGCGCGCCCGTCGCTGTTGGCGAACCGGCCCAGCACCTCGTCGAAGAGGAGAGGTATCGTCCCTCCGTGAGCGGCCCCGTTCTCGCCCAGGTGAAAACTGCCGAACCGCACCCGGCCGCGCCGTACGGACGCGTCCGAGACGACATCCCACACCAGCGGGATCAGCGCCGAACCGTTACCCGGAAGCTCCTCGCTGAAGCCGCTGATCCGAAACGCCTCCTCCCGCTCGGCGGGCGCGAGTAGTTCGGCGGCATGAGTCAGGTCCCGGGTCACCGCGGCGATCAGTTCCTCGTCCGGGGCGGCGGCCGCGATCCGGTCCTGCAGGAGCCGGACGGCTTCAATCATCTCGGCGTAGCCGGTCGGAACCGCAGGTGGCTGTCTGCGGTTCTGCCGGCAGCTGCTCAGTCCTTCTCCGTCCGAGACCGTTGCCATTGTTGCCTGTTCCATTTGTCCTCCCGGCCTGCCGTAGCGAACCGATGGCCGGGCGCCTTGTGCTCCGTGGGTCTGGACTCACAGCCTATGAATCCAGATCTCCGGCCTACGGACGGCATGTCACTTCTTGTTTCTACAATGTCGTGCCTTCGTGCCGTGCGACGGGCGGACCGGGCCCGGACGGGCACGAGTGGCGGGTTGGGAGTGGTCCGCGCGTAAGGAGGGTTGTCGCTCGCCGCTGCCCTCTATGAGGAGTCTGAGCGACGGGATCAACGCGTCGATGTCCTGTCAGGTTCTGAAGGCGACGATCGTGGTGCCTCCGATGTCGGGAGCCGGTGCGGCGAAGAGTGCGAGCACCTGGCGCAGGGCCTCGTCGACCTCGGCGACGGGGTCGGTGGATTCGCCCCACAGCCACCGGCGCGGGACGTGGTTGTGGGGCGAGACAACGTGTCGCTGCCATCAGCTCGGCCCGAAGATGCCGCTTTGGTTGAGTCGCCCATCCAGCCGGAGATGAACTCCCGGAACAGCCGCTGGTAGCGGGCCACGCTTGCGATCTCGCGGTCGTGCAGCGCGGCCACCTTGCTGGTGGGTGCGTATCGCCGATGCGCCAGATCACCCTCGCCGAGGTAATGGAGCAACATCAGCATCAGTTCCGGTGACGGGGCGGATGACGCACCTGGTAGTGCACCTTTGTTTGACCGATGAGCGGATCACAACACGCTGCGGAGTGCGGCTTCCGCTCTGTCCACGGAGGTGTCGAGGGCTTGGGCGTGAGCGGTGGAGAGGCTTCCGGTGCCGAGGCCTGAAGCGGTCAGCCCGGTGTGGAGTTTTACTCTCACGGACGATCAGTAGGCCCGGGCGTCGCCGTCGAGCGCGTGGCGCCGACTGGGTGGGGCACGCAGGCGGACGCCGGATGATGGCGTTCTCAGCGCGCCGCGGCCTTCCCGGCGCGGTAGCCGAAGATCATCGCCGGTCCGAGCGTGCCGCCCGCCCCGCCATAGACCATGCCGGTCGGCGCTGCCATCACATTCCCTGCAGCGAAGAGGCCCGGAATGACCTGGCTATCCATGTCGAGGACACGCCCGTCGACGTCGGTTCGAGGGCCGCCCTTGGTGCCCAGGGTCGACGAGATCAGCTCGACGGCGTAGTAGGGCCCCCGCTCGATCGGTCCGAGGGTGGCGAGGGGCGTCGGGTACAGGCTGCGGTCGCCGCACCATCCGTCGTATGCGCTGTCACCGCGGTTGAAGTCGTCGTCGTGTCCGTCAGCGACCATCGTGTTCCAGTGGGCGACGGTGGCCTCGAGCCTCGTGCCGGAGATACCTATGGTTACGGCCAGGTCGCTCAGGCTGTCTGCCCGAGGGACGAAGGCAGGCACCGGTGCGCCCGCAGGATTGCCGAAGCAGCCGTAGGAATCGACCAGTCCCTGGTCAAAGACCAGCCAAGCCGGCTGGTTGAGGTAACGGAACCGGCTGGGGTCGAAGGTGTGGAAGGCCCCACCCAACGCGTTGTAGTTTGCCGCCTCGTTCGTGAACCGGTCGCCCTGATCGTTGACGATGATGGAACGCGGCAGTGTGCGTTCCCGGTTGACGAGGTAGACGTTGTTGCCGCCGTCGGCCCGATCGCCCGGCTGTTGCATGACCGGGACCCACCAGGCTTCTCGCATGTTGCCCAGGCGCGCTCCCAGCCTCATCGCCATGCGAAGGCCATCGCCCGTGTTGGACGGGACACCGGCAGGGGAGGCCATCGGGCCGCGCAGGAAGTCTCGGGCGAGATCGGCGTCGTACTCGTAACCGCCCGTCGCCAGTACGACGGTTCGGCCGCGCACCTCACGGCCGTCAGCGAAGGCCACACCGACAACGCGCCCGTCGTGCACCAGCAGGCGCTCGGCGCGGGCGCCGGTCGTCGGCACGACACCGTGCTCCAGACAGCCGGCGAGAAGACTGCCGATCAGTGCTCGACCGAGTCCTTCGATCAGGTGCTGCTCGCGGTTGGCGATGACATTCGCTGGAAGGACTCCGGTGCCGCCGCCGATCGGTGTGTCGCCGACGTTCATCCGGCGCGGCGTTCCGACGATGCGGTCGACCCACTCGGAGATGCCTGCGAAAGAGAACAGTTGCGGCTCGATCGACCGGCCGCCCCCCGGCTTCCCGCCTGGATGCTCGGGGTGGTAGTCGGGGAATCCCGCGACGAGTTGGAAGCGGGCCGGCGTCTTTGTCTCGAGCCACTCGGTGAGCTCGTCGACCGTGTCGACGAACGCGTCACGCAACGCGGGAAGGATCATCCCATGGGAGAGGGAGTCGAGGTAAGCGATCGCGTCGTCGCGTGAGTCCTGGACGCCTGCCTCGCGGCCATAGCGGTTGGCCGGCAGCCAGACGACGGCGCTGGCGAGCGCGGTGGTGCCACCGATCTTCTCTGCCTTCTCGAACAGGCCGACTCTGGCACCGTTCGTCGCCGCAGCCAGCGCGGCCGTGAGGCCAGCGGCGCCTGTGCCGAGCACGATGACGTCGTACTCGTCGTTGTCCGACATGCGGAGATCCTTTCGCGTGGAGCCTGGAGCTCCCGGGCGCACAGGCTCGGTCGAAGGGGATGTGTGTTCTGGGGCTGGCGAGAGGGCTCGCTGCACGGCTACCGTCGCAACCTGCAGCCAATGATGTCAAGCATCATGTTCATAATCATGGATAGCTATCAACGCTGCGACGGTCATTGGCACCGCGTTACCGGAGTTCGACGGCCGGTGGCGTGCGGGTGGGTCCGAGGCGGATTTGCGCAGCTGCAAGGGCTGATGGTCGTCTGAGTCCGCCCGAAGGCGTGGGTAAACGGCCCCGGAGGCCCCTCCTGATCCAACGCCGTAGGTCAGGCCGCAGGTTCACCACCGCATGCATGCCGACTGTCAAGTTTCGGGCGTGGAGTCTGTGCCAATAGATATAATCAATGGGGAGAATCGTTGGCGAGGCCGATCGATCCGCCGAAGGCGAACGTCCCACTGGGTGACGGGGGAGCGCTCTCAGCGAGCCTCTGAGAGAGGAAGTCCATGTGATGGTGCACAACAGCTCGCGGCCCGAGAAGACGGCCATGATCACGGCGCGTCGGATCGTGCAGGATATCGACCGCATGGGGTTGACGACAGGGGACCTCCTGCCACCTGAGCGTGACATGCTCGCCGACTACGGCGTGGGACGTGGGACGCTGCGGGAAGCGCTGCGATTCCTCGAGTTGCAAAACGTCCTCTCGCTCAAGCCGGGGCCCGGCGGCGGCCCGATGGTTGAGAAGCCGGATGCGTCGGCGCTGGCCAACGCGATCCTCTTGTTGCTGCAGTTCGACAACGCTCCGTTCTCGCAGGTCATGGAGGCGCGCAACGGGCTGGAGCCGTTGCTGGCGCGCCTTGCTGCCGAGCGGATCAGCGATGCCCGGCTGGAGGAGCTGGGGGCATCGGTCGACCGTATGGCCGGCAACATCGGCGACATCCTCACCTTCCACGAGACAAACAAGGAGTTTCACGACCTGGTGGCGTGGGCGGCCGGCAACTCGCTCTTCGGCTTCCTCATCGATGCGCTGGTCGGCATCTTCGACGGCACCGTTGTCGGCGTCGACTACAACGAGCGTCGTCGGCGCGCCGTCCTCAAAGCGCACATGAAGGTGCTCGCGGCCTTGCGTCAGCGCGATGGAGATGCATCGGAGCAGGCCATGCGGGACCACATCGGTGAGTATCTCGCGTACATCGGCAAGAAGTTCCCGGACGTCATGAAGCGCTCGCTCACCTGGGACGTAGCCTGGCAGGGGTTCAGACGCAGCTGACAGAGACCGGCAGGAGGTGCTGGTCCTTTCATGAGACACCCGGGTACAGAGCAGGCACGAGCCCGGTTGGTCATGGAGTTCTCCACGCTCGGTGATCAACGGAGGGCTCGTGCCTATCCTGCCGTCATGGCTGTTCGAGCCCCTGCGGGACCAGTGTGCGGTGCTCTTGCCCGAGTGCGTCGACACGTCCGCTCGGCTGCCACAACTCGGGCGTCCCGGACCGGATGGTTTCGAGCACGAGATCGCTGAACTGGTGCACGGTTCCGACTGCGAGCGGATCGCTCGCCCGGGTCCACGCCCTGGCACGCCCGCGCGGTGGGCGAGAGGGCCGGGCGTCCGCGGGCGGACCGTGCGAAGCAGGGCCTGAAACGCTCGATGGCCACCGAGGTGTGCGGCGTTCCGCCCGGCATTGTCTCGGCCGGAGCCGACCGCCACGAGCGGGAGCGAGTCCTGGAGGGACTCGTGCTCAGCCGGACACTCCGAACGGTGTTGAGTGTCCGGTTACGTCCAGGGAAGTGGTGTACGGGTTTGACCTGATCCGGGGGTTTGCTCCGGCGTCGGGGTGAGGCCCGCATAGACGAACGGCCACCGGCTGATCTTTCAAGACGACCAAGTCTTTGAAGGAGATCAGCACGATGACCGCACCGGACAGTGTGCCCCTGCGTGCCCTCGCCGAAGAGAATCTCGCTTCGGCGAGTCCAGATCTACTCCGCGCGATGGTCAAAACGTTCGCCGACGCCCTCATGTCCGCCGAGGCCGACGTGCTCTGCAACGCCGAGTACGGGCAGGTCAACGAGGAAAGAGTCAACCACCGCAACGGCTACCGCCCGCGCGAGTGGGACACCCGGGCCGGAACGGTTTGCGGCTGCCTCGGCGGCAGGGCCGACACCATCCTGGCGGCTCTCGGCTTCACCGCGGGGCGTCCCCGGTCCGATCCGGGGCGGCAAGCGCCGAGTCGCGGAACGGAGCCACACGTGGGTGAACGCTTCGGCAAACTACGGCGCCGCACCGAGAGGCGCAGTCGCGTCGTGGACTTCTCTCTTCCCTGTCCGCGGCGATTTCCCTGTCCGCGGCGACCGTCGTGCTGCGTATGCTGATCCGTCGCGCGGCCCCGCTCTGCCGCCAGGGCAGTCGGCTCAGGACCGGGCGCCTAGGACTAAAACCTACTGCTGGTCTCGCCGAATCGGCATCGCTGCAGGAGAGGCTGAAGGCCAACTCCGCCTCGCTTTGACTCTCACCCTTTAATTCCCTGCGCATCATTGCTATGGTTCCGCTGGAGGCGGACGTCACGTCCGGCGTGCTCAAGCACTGCGGCGTGGCGCCCCGGGATCTGAAGGAGGGCCGATGTCCGGCGTCGAGAAACGCAGTCACAGCACCTACATCGACGGACAGTGGGAAGCCGGGGAATCGGGCCAAAGCTACCTGTCGACCAGCCCTTCGAAGGACGCGGTCATCGCAGAGACGGTGACCAGCTCGAGTGAGCAGGTCGATCGTGCGGTCGCGGCCGCGAAAAGGGCGTTCCGGTCCAAGGAGTGGCGGGCCTTCACCCCGCAGGACCGTGCCGACGTGCTGCTTCGGTTCGCCAACATCCTCGAGCGAGAGATGGAACCGCTCGCCCGGATGATGGCCGAGGAAGTCGGTACGCCGATCGCGGCCTGCCGCAGCATGCAGGTCGGTGGGCCCATCGAGGTCTTCCGGTGGTACGCCGAGATGGCCGTCCGCGGTCCGCGCGGCGGTTACGAGCACGCGCTGCCGCTATACGACAAGCCCGTTCCCTCGGGCAGCATCTTGCGGTACGAACCGGTCGGCGTCGTGGCCGCGCTGCCGGCGTACAACTATCCGCTCAACCTGCTGGCGTGGAAGCTCGGTGGCGCGCTCGCAGCGGGTTGCACCGTCGTCGTCCTGCCGTCGCCGCAGGGCATGTGGACCACACTGCGGATCTTCGAACTGCTCGACGAGCTCGGCCTGCCGCCGGGCGTGGTCAACCTGGTCGTCGGCGGCCCCGAGATTGGCGTCCAGCTCACCAGCCACCCCGATGTCGACATGGCAAGCTTCACCGGCTCCGACGCCGTCGGCGCAAAGGTCATGTCGCAGGCGGCGCTCGGTTCACTCAGCAAGTCGGTGCTCGAGCTCGGTGGCAAGAGCCCCAACATCATCCTGCCCAGCGCCGACCTCGAGGCGACAGTCGCCGCTTCGATCCTGCGGTTCGCGCGCAACGCCGGCCAGGGCTGCGCGGCGTGGAGCCGGATCCTCGTACCCGAGGCCGACGTCGACCGGTTCCTCGAGCTGGCCGATGCCTTCATCGAGACCGTCAAGGTCGGTGACCCACAGGAGGAGGACACGGTCGTCGGGCCGGTCATCTCCAAGGCCCACCGCGACAAGGTGGAAGGCTGGGTGCAGGGCGCGATCGAGCGTGGTGCCAGGTGGGGCGCGGGCGGCGGGCGGCCCGAGGGCCGGGAGACCGGCCACTACCTCAAGCCGGGCGTGCTCGCCGGTGTCGATCCTGACGACCCGATCGCCGACACGGAGTTCTTCGCCCCGATCGGCATCGTCTTCGGCTACCGCGACGTCGACCACGCCATCGAACTGGCCAACAACACCCGATACGGCCTGGCCAGCAACGTCTTCGGTCCGCTCGACGAGGCGATCAAGGTGGCCGAGCAGATCCGGGCCGGCACAGTCACGATCAACGGCGGCTCGGGCATGCGCCCCGACGCCCCGTGGGGTGGGCCGGGTCGCAGCGGCGTCGGCCGTGAACTCGGTGAGGACGGCTTCGCGGAGTTCTTCGAGGTCAAGCACATCCAGTACGCCCTGGCCGGGATCACCCGCCCGCCGGGCACCTGAGTCGCGGCTCGACCGAGTGACCCGACCCACTGACGAGGAGAAGCAATGAAGCTGAACAACAAGGTCGCGCTGGTCACCGCTGGCGCGTCCGGCATGGGCCGCGCCGGATCGGAACTCTTCGCGGCCGAGGGCGCCCATGTGATCGTGGTCGACGTCAACGCCGAGGCCGCCACGGAGGTGGTCAAGGGCATCACCGACAAGGGCGGCAGTGCCCGGGCGGCCGTCGTCGACGTGCGCGACCTGAACGCGCTCAAGCAGCTCGCGGACGAGGTCATGGCCGAACACGGCCGCGTCGACATCCTCTACAACAACGTCGGCATCCCGGGTGCGGCCGGTCTCGACCTGACCCCGGAGGAGTGGGACACCGGCCTGGAGATCAACGGCCGCGCCAGCTTCTTCCTGTCGAGCTACCTGACCGACGCGCTGAAGGCGTCGGGCAACGCCTCGGTGATCTTCACCAGCTCCACCTCGGGCCTGATCGGTTCGCCATTCAGTCCGATGTACTCGTTCACCAAGGGCGGCATCATCGCTTTGGTGCGGTCGATGGCCCTGGCGATGGCGCCGGACGGCATCCGCGTCAACGCCATCGCGCCCGGCTCGGTCGAGACCCCGGGCCTGCCGGGGTTCTTCAGGGCGAGCCCGGAGGAGACCGAGAAGCGGAAGGCCGCGTTCTTCGCCCAGATCCCGTTGGGCCGTGCCGCGCAGCCGGAAGAGATTGCACAGGTCGCGCTCTTCCTCGCCAGCGACATGTCGAGCTTCGTCACCGGTGTGACGATCCCCGTCGACGGCGGCCTGACCGCCAAGTGACCCATCGCTGATCCGAGCCGGGCCGTCGTGGCCCGGCTCGTCGGTTTAGGAGGAAGATATGCAGTTCGGGATCCTGATGGGTGACCAGCCGGTCTCCGTGCCGCCCGAGGAGCATCTCGACCTGATGCTCCGTAAGGTCGAGGCGGCGCAGAAGGCCGGCTTCACCTATCTCACCATCGGCCAGCACTTCCTGTACCAGGACTTCCGCTGGCTTCAGCCGATTCCGCTGCTGGCCCGCCTGGCCGCGGAGCTCGACGACCACGTCCGGATCGGGACGACCGTGCTGGTCGGTCCGCTCCACCATCCCGTCCAGCTCGCCGAGGAGCTCGCGACGCTCGACATCGTGACACGAGGCAAGCTGGTCGTCGGCATCGGCACCGGCTACCTTCCGCACGAGTACGAAGTCTTCAACATGCCGTACCAGAAGCGCTATGGGCTGCTCGAGGAGCAGATCGCACTGATGACCAAGCTGTGGACCGAGGACCGGGTCACCTTCCACGGACGCTTCTGGCAGGTCGAGGACCGACCCACCCACATCCACCCGATCCAGAAGCCGCGGCCGCCGATCTGGCTGGGTGCGATGAAGGAGACCGGAGTCAAGCGTGCGGCCCGGCACGGCGACGTCTGGACCATCACGCCCCAGCAGACGATCGAACAGGTCGAGAAGCTGGTCGGCATCTACGTCGAGGAGCGTCAGCGCCTCGGTCTGCCGCTGAACAAGCTGCCTCTGCGACGTGAGCTGCAGGTGGCTGACACCTTCGACGCCGCGCTCACCGACTTCGCCGCGGTCGCACACGGCAAGTACGTCTCCTACGCCGCCAGCGGGATGCAGTTGCTGGAGGCCGAACGGGTGCGTGAGGAGTTCCTCGCCAATGTGCAGGATCATGTCCTGCTCGGCACCGGCGAGCAGGTACGCCGGCAGATCCGTGACATCGCGGCCCGGCTGCCGATCGGGCCGCTGCTCATCCGGCCGCACTGGCCTGGTATGGACGCCGACCAGACGGCGGGCTACCTGGAGCGGGTGGGCCGTGAGATCGTGCAGCCGCTCGCCGATCTGGAGAGCATCGATTTCGACCAATTCGCGCCCGCGGCGGTCTGATCAGGCACATCCCCCAATGAGAAGGTCCCTGGCCGATCGGCCAGGGACCTTCTCTTTTGGCACCTCCCGGTTACTCCACGGGGCGCTTGAGCATGAGGCCCGCACGGTGGGCGATGTGGACGATCTCGTCGCGCTGGTTGATGCCGCGGTGCTCGAAGAACACGATGCCGGAGTCGGTCCGGCTCTTCGACTCGCGCTTGCCCAGGATGGTCGACTCAGCGCGCAGCGTGTCCCCGGCGAAGACCGGCTTGGGGAAGTCGAACTTCGTGTAGCCCAGGTTGCCCAGCGTCGTGCCCAGGGTCAGGTCGTGGACGATCATGCCGCCGATGAGCCCGGCCGTGAACAGGCTGTTCATCAGTGGGCGGCCGGCAGGCTGGGTCTTCATGTACTCCGCGTCGAGGTGGATCGGCGCGGGGTTCATGGTGATCGAGGTGAAGAGGATGTTGTCGTACTCCGAGACGGTGCGGGTCCACTCGTGGCGGAACTCGGCGCCGATCTCGAAATCCTCGTAGTACAGGCCGCTCATGATTCTTCTCGCTCTGCTGCGGTGGGATGGTGGGGAAGTGGGCCGGACAGGTCAGAGTCCGCCGTTGAGGCCGGCCAGCTCGTCGACACGGGCGAGCCATTCCTCGGCCTTGTCGGCGTGGGCCTTGTCGACGTGGATGTCGCCGTACATGACGGCACCGTCGCCCCGCGCCGCGGCCTCGCGGTAGGTCTCGAGCAGGCCGCGGTGGAAGTCGATCTGCTCGCTGTCGGGGGTGTAGACGCGGTTGACCACCGGTACGTGGGAGGGGTGCAGCACGATCTGGCCGCGGAAGCCCATCCCGCGGCTGCGGCGGGTGAACGCCTCGAGGCCCTCCAGGTCGCGGATCCGCTCCCAGAGCGCGGTGAGCGGATGCCGGCCCGCGGCCTTGGTGGCGAGCATGATCTTGGTGCGGTGGAAGAGTGACTCGGTGCCCTCGGGCGTCCACTCGAAGCCGACCGCACGCGCGATGTCGGCGTGCTCGGCCGTCGGGCCGATCATCGCGCCCACACGGGGTGAGCCAGCGGCGATCTCCTCACAGTTCTGGATGCCGTGGATCGTCTCGACCGGCACGATGTACTCCAGGCCGTGCACGCCGGCCTTGGCCTCGAAGTGGTCGACCAGGGTGTCGTAGCGGATCAGGTCGACGGCGTTGTTCACCTTCGGCGTGAAGACACCGGTGAGTCCCGGCACGACGACGGCCTCGAGATCGAGTCCTGTCATCTGGGTCCCGAGTGCGTTGACGCGCACCAGGATGCCGAGATCCGGAAAGTCCGCGGCGAGCTTCGGGATGCCCTCGGCGACGAGTTCGCGGGCCTGCTCCTTCTGCGCCTCGGGCACGGAGTCCTCGAGGTCGAGGACGATCGCGTCAGCCCCGGCCTCGGCGGCCCGGGTGTACCAGGACACCTTGTGGCCGGGGACGAACATGACGGTGCGGTAGGGCTTCATCTGATGCTCCTAGGGCTGGCCGCCGTCGACGGTCAGCAGCGATCCGGTGGTGTACGAGGCAGCGTCGCTGGCGAGGTAGAGCGCAGCTCCGCAGATCTCCTCGGGCTCACCGCCGCGGCGGGCCGCGAAGCCCTGGGCTCGCTGTGCGAACGCATCCGCGTCCCACGCCTTGCTGACGTCGGTGAGGAAGGTGCCCGCGACGATCGCGTTGACCCGGACCGTGGGACCGAGCGTGTGCGCCAGCGCGACGGTGATCGCGTTGAGTCCGGCCTTCGCGGCGGCGTAGGGCAGGGTGTGCGGCCGAGGGCGTTGGGAGGCGCGGCTGCTGATGTTGATGATCGATCCGCCGCCGTTCGCGGCCATCCGGCTGCCGGCCAGGGCCGCCAGCCGGAACGGCCCCTTGAGGTTGACGTCGAAGACCTTGTCCCACAGCGCCTCGCTGATGCTCTCGACCGAGTCGTAGAGCGGGGACATGCCGGCGTTGTTGACGAGGATGTCGAGACGGCCGAACTCCGCCTCGACCGCGTCCAGGGTCGACTCGGCCTCGTCCCAGTGGCCGACGTGATAGGCCAGCGGCAGGGCGCGGCGCCCGGTGGTCTCACGGACCTCCGCCGCCGCCTTCTCGCAGGAGTCCAGCCGACGACTGGCAATCACCACATCGGCCCCCGCCTCGGCGTACGCCTGCACGATCGCGCGGCCCAGGCCGCGACTGCCCCCGGTTACCAGAGCGACCTTGCCCGTCAGGTCGAAACCGGTCATCGCACGGCCGCCGTGACACCGACGCGGTCGTGCGTGTCGACGGTAACGCCGAGCTTGCGCAGCTCGGCCTTCTGCACGCGCTGACTCGGAGTCTTGGGCAGGTCGTCGACGAAGCGGAGGTAGCGCGGGACGGCGAAGGACGGGATGCGAGCGCCGGCGAACTCCCAGATCTCCTCGGCTGTGACGTCACCGGAGCAGATCAGGTAGGCCATCACCTCGTCCTCGCCCGCCTCCGAGTCCGCCGGTACGGCGATGACGGCACACTCCAGGACCTTCGGGTGGGCGAGCAGAGCCGTCTCGACCTCATAGGAGCTGATGTTCTCGCCGCGGCGGCGCAGCGCGTCCTTGAACCGGTCCACGAAGTAGAACCAGCCGGCCTCGTCGCGCTTGAGCGCATCGCCGGTGTGGAACCACAGGTTGCGCCATGCCTCGAGGGTCTTCTCGGGCATGTTGTAGTAGCCCATCGAGCTGATCCACGGCACGCGTGGGCGCACCACCAACTCGCCGACCTCGCCGACGCCGACCTCCTCGTCGGTCTCCGGATCCACCAGCCGTACGTCGAACCACTCGTCCGCCGCGAGACCCGCTGCGCCCGCGGGTCGGTCCTCGCCGTACGGCGAGAGGATCGGTGCGGTGGTCTCGGTGAGGCCGAAGACCTCGACGAAGGCCTCGATGCCAAAGCGCTCCTTGAAGACCGGCACGAGAGATGAGGCAGTCGGTGCGGCGAAGACCGCGCGAAGCTGGTTGTCGCGGTCGTCGGGGCGCGGCGCCTGCTTGGCGAGGAAGTCCATCATCACGCCGATGAAGTTGGTGACGGTCACCCGCGACTCACGGATCTGGTCGATCCAGCGGCTGGCGCTGAAGCGGCTGCGCACGACGGCACGGCCACCGGCGACGAGGGCCGGGTAGGTCGCCATGAACTGCGCGTTGCCGTGGAAGAGCGGGGTTACGGTCATCCAGGCGTCTTCGGCGGTGAAGCGGGTCAGCGAGACGCACTCGTCGGCGAAGAAGTACATCTGCGCATGCGGCATGGCGACGCCCTTGGACGGGCCGGTCGTGCCGGAGGTGAAGAAGACGGACGCCAGGTCCTGAGGGCGGACGGTCGGCAGGTCACCGGTCGCGGGCTGTTCCAGCTCCTCCCAGGGGACGGCGGCCCAGCCGTGGTCGTGCAGCAGCTTGATCGCCTCGTCGCGGCTGCCGGTGTCGATCACCCAGAACTTCTCGATCGTGCGGGCCGAGCTCTCGATCGGCACGAACTTCGCCGCGTGGACGTCGTCGATCACCGCGTAGCGGGCGGACACCGTGCGGATCTGGTGGGCCAGGAACTCCAGTTCGTAGGCCGTATTGATCGGCACCTCGACCAGGCCGGACACGGCAGTGCCGAGCCAGGTCCGGACGAACTGGGAGGAGTTCTTGCCCATGATCACGACCCGGTCGCCCTGGGCCGCCCCGGCGGTCAGCAGATTGCGGCCGACGCGCTCGGCGGCGGCCAGGATCTCGCCGTACGTCCAGGTGAGGTTCTCCTCGGGCACATCGAGGAAGACCTGGTCGGGGGTCCGCTCGGCGTGGTGCCGCAGGACGGTCGGCAGCGCCCACTGCTCACGGTCGGCGAAGGTGGGGGTCAATTCGGTGTAGAACCGGCGGGTCATCACTTCTCCTTCAGGCGGTTCGGCGGCGGGAACTGAGGGCGTCGGCGCTCGAGAAAGGCGCTGGCGCCTTCGACCATGTCGGGGCTGCCGATCGCTTGCAGCAGCATGCCGAGTCCGGTGCGCATGGAGTCCTGGGAAGAGTTCCACCAGAGGTTCGAGCTGATCTTCGTGATCTCCAGATAGCGCGGGCTCAGCGCCTTGATCTCGCCGATCCACTCCTCGACGCGGGCCATGAGCTGGTCGTCGTCCACGACCTCGTTCACCAGGCCGATATCGGCGGCCCGCTCCGCGGAGTAGCGGCGGCAGAGCATCGCCATCTCCTTGGCCCGCTTCTCGCCGATCTGGATCGGCAGGAGGTTGGTGGCGCCGAGCACAGGGGACGAGCCGACCTTCGGCCCGGTCTGGCCGAAGGTCGCGGAGCGCGCCGCGATCGCGAAGTCGCAGGCCACGACCAGTTCGTTGCCGCCACCTGCCGCGGCCCCGTTGACCGCCGCGATCACCGGACGCGGACAGCTGCGGATCGCGTCGCACAGCCGCAGGGACGCAGTGAAGAGCTCCCGCAGAGCGGCCGGGTCGGGGTCGTCGAGCTGGTCGAGTGCTCCGCCGGCGCAGAAGGCTCGGCCCGAGCCGGTGAGGACCACGGCGTAGGCGTCGGAGGCCTGCTGCACCGCCTGGGTCATCTGCTGCGCCATGGCGATGTCGTAGGCGTTCATCCGGTCCGGCCGGTCAAGCCGGATCCAGACCACGTCGTCTCGCCGGGTGACGGTCACGTCAGGCAAGGTTCATCCTTTCGATGACAGAGTCGGTGGGGGCGTCGGCGCGGGTGGCGTCGGCAGGGTCATGAAGTCGTCGGAGCCAGGGCCGGCTGGCCGATGCTCACTCGGGCCTTGACGACCTCCTTGGGGCGGTCCACGCCCAGCCAGGCGGTGCGGCTGCCATCGGCGGAGCGCCATTCGGCGGTCGCCAGGTTGCCGTCGTCGTCGGTGGTCACGGCGACGTCGTCGTCGGCGGAGTGCCGGCCGACGTACTGGACCTTGTGGCCGAACTGGTCGGACCAGAAGTACGGGACCGCGTCGTACGCAGGCGCGTCGTCGCCCTGGAGGAGGGCGGCGGCTGCCGTGGTCGCTGCGGCGCCCGCGTCGTCCCAGTGCTCGATGAGGAGGTGCGCTCCTGCCCGTGGCGACCAGCGCTCGGCCACGTCGCCGACGGCAATGACGCCGGGGGCACCGGTTCGGCAGCGCTCGTCGGTGAGGATGCCGCGACCCGTGGCGATGCCGGAGCCGTCGAGCCAGCCGATCACCGGCTTCACGCCGATGCCGACCACCACCAGATCGGCGGGGAGCACCTGGCCGTCGGCGAGTACCACGCCCTCGTCGCTCACCTCCTGGACCGCAAGCCGGCAGCGCAGGTCGACGTCACTCCACCACGGCCGCAGGTGCCGGGCGACCTGGTCGCCGAGGGTGCGTGCGAGCGGAGTCTCGTCGTACTCGACACAGGTGACACGGCAGCCGCGAGCCAGGGCGGCGGTCGCGACCTCGGCGCCGATCCAGCTGGCGCCCACGATGACGACCCGGCTGCCGGGGACGAGTCGCGCACGTACGGCCAGGGCGTCCTCGATCGTGCGGAGCGTCAGCTGCTCCCCGGTTCCGGGCAGCCGGACCGGGCCGGCGCCGGTGGCGATGACCAGGCCGTCGTAGGCCATGTCGCCTGCGTCGGTGTGCAGCACGTGCGCCTCGGGGGAGACGCCCGTCGCCCGGCGCCCGGGATGGAAGGTCACGTCGAGCTTCTCGACGTCGAAGGGGAGCGGCGTCGCGTCCCGGGTGCCGAGGAGGACGTCCTTCGACAGCGGCGGCCGGTCGTACGGCAGGTGCGTCTCCGCGGCCACCACGTCGATCGGGCCGGTGAGGCCCTTGCGGCGCAGGGCACTGCAGACGCGCGCCCCTGCGAGTCCGCCGCCGACGACGACGACCCGACCGTCATGCGGGACCATGCCCGCCTGGCCGCTGTTCACTGCGCCTTGGTGTAGTGCGCCGGGAACAGGGGAGTGTCGCCGAGGAGGCGCTCGCCCGGGGTGAACCGCACCGGGATGGAGTGGTAGCCGGCGTTGGTGCCCTGGTCCGGGTACGGCACAACCTTGTCCATCTCGATCTCGTAGTCGCCCATCCGGGCGAGGACCTGGCGGATCATCTCCCGGGCCATCGCCTTGCCCATGTGCGAGCCGGCGCAGCGGTGGATGCCAATGCCGAAGGCGACGTGACGGTTGGGCCAGCGCGTGATGTCGAGGGTGTCGGGGTCTTCGAACTGTGCGGGGTCGCGGTTCGCCGAGCCCCAGGCCAGCAGGGCACGGTCGCCCTTGCGGACGGGGCAGCCCTGGAACTCGGTGTCGGCCATGATCGTGCGGGCCAGCGCCTGGGTGGGGGAGAAGTAGCGCAGGAACTCCTCGACGGCGATGTCGGTCATCGACGGGTCGTCGATCAGGCGCTGGCGCTGGTCGGGGTTCTCGTGAAGCCAGACCAGCGACTGCGTGACCAGCGAGGCGGTGGTGCCGACTCCGCCGGAGATGACCAGCTCGAGGATCGAGTAGATCTCGTCGTCGGTCATCTTGCGGCCGTCCACCTCGACGTCGATGAAGTGGGTGGTTGCGTCGTCGCCGGGGTGCAGGCGGCGGTAGGCGATGTGCTCGCGGACGGTCTTGGAGACCCAGGGGACGGCGACTTCGGCCGCGTGCTGGTATTCCTTGGACCCTGGTGCGGCCGAGACGAGCGTGTGCATGGCGTCGACGTAGGTCTGGTACTGCGACGGGTCGAGTCCGAGCCAGTCGACGGTGACGGTCGCGGGTACGCCGGCGACGATCGCGAGGTCGGCCTCGCCCTTCTCGATGATCATGTCGATGAAGCCGGTGACGTAGTGCTTGATCCTCGAGTCGAGGCCCTCGACGGCCTTGGGGGCGGTCACCTGGTTGACGGCCTTGCGGTAGGCGCGAAAGTTCGGGGGATCGAGCTCGATCGGGATGTGGAGGGCGGTGGGTGCCTTGGGGATCGTCACCGAGAGTCCTGGCCCGCCGTACTCGTCGTGGCGCTGAGAGGAGAAGAGGTCGTCGTCCCGTGCGGCCTCGAAAACGGACGCGTAATCGGAGAGGATCCAGAAGCCGCCGTGCGACTCGGTCCAGGCGACGGGTGAGCTCGTGCGAAGCTCGCGGTAGATCTCGACGCGGTCGCGGGAGTGCTCGGGCGAGTGGTGGTCGAAGCTCGTCACCGGGCACCGGGGTGGGTTCGGCACAGCGTCCTCCTTCACGATGTTCGTGATAATAGTTATGATGAGTTGCTAGGTCGTCAAGGGCGGTTGCCCGAAGGTGATCGTCCGGTGTTCGAGCCGGCGTCGAAGCGAAGCGCTCCCGAAGGGTGTCGAGGATGAGGATTCGAGCGGACCTGGCCAAGTGCCAGGGTCATGGCCTGTGCCGCATGTCGGCACCGGATGTCTACGGCGTCACCGACGACGAGGGGCAGGTGATCGTGGAGTTCGAGGGAGACGTCCCGGCCGAGTTGGAGGATGCTGCCGCGCTCGGCGTGGAGTCCTGCCCCGAGCTCGCCCTCGAGATTGTCGAGTGACCTCTCGGAGCTGCTCTGGGAGGTCCCTGCAGGGCCGCCTTGCCCCGTCCGGGCATGGCGGCCCTGTGTCGTTCCGGCCATCAGCGGCCTGCTCGTGAGTGAGGGTGGTGACAGGGGCCCAGCTTCGTGATAACTATGATTATCAACCACATGAATGGAGCCCGCTGTGCTTGACGATCTCAACGAGCGACAGCGCGAATTCCGCGCTCTCGCCGCCGACGTCGCGAAGAACATCTACGCGCCGCTCGCGCTGCAGTGGGACCGGGAGCGGACCTTCTTCCCCGACGACGAGCGCAAGCGCCTCGCCGACCTCGGCTTCCTGGGCATCTCCATGCCCGAGGAGTACGGCGGCCTGGGGCTGCCGCTCTTGGACTCGCTGGTCGTCATGGAGGAGCTGGCCAAGGAGTGCCGGCCGGCCGCGTTCCAGGTCTTCGAGGCGAACACCGGTCCGGCCCGTCACATCGCGCTCCTGGGGAGCGCGGAGCAGAAGGCGGAGATTCTGCCGAAGGTGATCGCAGGGGAGGCGACGGTCGCCATCGGGATCTCCGAGCCTGACGCCGGCTCAGCCGCGACGGACATGACCACGGCTGCTGTCATCAATGGCGACACCGTGACGGTCCGGGGCAGCAAGCGCTGGATCAGCGGCGGCGGCCACGTCGACTACTACTACACGTTCTGCCGGTTTGATGAGCTTGCCGGTGCCAAGGGCATCGGCGTGGTCCTCGTCCCGGCTGACGCGCCCGGGGTCTCCTTCGGATCACAGGAGGCGCTGATGGGATTCCGCGGCATCCCGTCGTGTGACATCTACTTCGACGACGTCACGGTTCCCGTCAGCTCCATCGTGCGTGGCCCCGGTCACTTCCGCGAGCTGTTCACCGGCTTCTCGGTCGAGCGGCTGGGTAACGCCACGATGAGCCTCGCGCTGGGCCAGGCCGCGCTGGACCGTACGCTGGCGTATGTGCAGGAGCGCCACCAGTTCGGCCGGCCGCTGGTGGAGTTCCAGGCGGTCCAGACCCAGCTGGCCGACATGGTCATGGAGGTCGAGACGGCGCGGGCCTTGGTCTACCGCGCGGCGCGCGACGCCGGCACCGGCCTGCCCGACCCGCTCCAGGTCTCGCTCGCGAAGTGCCGTGCGAACGAGATGGCGAAGCGGGTCACCGACATCGCGATGCAGCTCCACGGCGGAAACGGCTACACCGAGGAGTACGGCATCGAGCGGATGCACCGCGACGCCCACGGGTGGGCGATCGCCGGCGGCACTCCGGCCATGCAGCGCACTCGCATCGTGTCCGAGCTGCTCGGACGGAACTTCAACCAGCGACGGAGCTGACATGGGTATCGACAGCAGGCGCGGCCTGTCGGCAGAGCAGCTTCTGATCCAGGACGGGGCCCGGAAACTGGCTGCTGGATTCGCCGATGTAGCCGCAGAGGCAGACGAGCTGGCGACGCCGCACCCGGGGATGCGGCAGGCGCTCGCTGACAGCGGGCTCGTCCGACTGCTCGTCCCCGCGGCGTACGGCGGTCGCTACGACCGCATCGACACCCTCGCGGTGACGTTGGTGCGCGAGCAGCTCATGGCCGTGAGCGCGCATCTCGACACCCTGTTCTGCATGCAGGGCATCGGGAGCTACGCGCTCGCGCGCGGCGGATCGGCGGAGTTGCGCCGGGCCTGGCTCCCGCGCGTTGTGGAGATGGACGCGATCGCGGCTCTCGCACTCACCGAGGACGACGCCGGATCCGACCTGAAGGCGGTCAGCACGACCGTCGAGCAGCGGGGGGACCGGCTCGTCGTCAACGGTCGCAAGTCGTGGATCTCGAACGGCACCGCGGCGGACTTCTTCTGCACCCTTGCTCGCGAGGGTGACGGCTACTCGATGGTGCTGGTGCCCGCCGACGCCGCAGGTGTCAGCGTGACGCCGACCGAGACGATCATGGCACCGCACGTCATGGGCGACATCAGCTTCGACGGTGTCGAGCTGCCCGTCGGCAACCGGTTGGGCGAGCCGGGCAAGGCATGGTCCTTGGTGTTCGCCACCCTCGGTTCGTTCCGGGTCTCGGTCGCGGGCGCCGCCGTCGGCCTGGCGCAGGCCGCACTCGATGCCGCGGCGCGGCATGCGGTGACCCGGCACCAGTTCGGCCGACCGCTCGCCGAGATCGGCCCGGTGGGTCAGCTGCTGGCCCGCGCCTGGGCCGACCTGGAGTCGGCGCGGGTCTTCGTCTACCAGGCTGCCGCCCAGGCTGCGGACGACCCGCGGGCGGCGCTCGACGTGTCGTCGATGGCCAAGGTGGTCGCGACCGAGGCCGCCGCACGGATCGTGGACAACTGCGTGCAGGTGATGGGCCGGCACGGACTGGTCCGCGACAGCGTGATCGAGCGGGCCTACCGTGCGGCCCGACCAATGCGGATCTACGAGGGTGCGACGGAGACGGTCCTGGACTCGCTCTCCAAGGAGCTCGTCAAGCAGTACAGGTGACGACGGATGAAGTCGCGCACTGATGATGTCGAGAGGATGACGATGACCGCACCGCTGTTGTGCGACGCCCACACCCACGTGTGGCCCGACAAGATCGCCGCGAAGGCGCTTGCAGGGCGGGTCGACTTCATGGAGCCGGAGTTCGACGGCACCGTCGCCGGCCTGACCCGCACGCTCGACCGCGCCGGGATCTCCCGCTGTGTCGTGATGGGCATCGCAGACGAGGCGAAGTACCTCCATCGCACCAATGAGTTCATCGGTGGGCTGCGCTCGGAACGACTGGTGCCTTTCGGTACCATCCATCCCGACCTGCCGGTCGAGGAGAACATCGACAGCCTCCGCAGCAACGGAGTCGTCGGGATCAAGCTCCACCCGCTCTTCCAGCGGTTCCGCCTCGACGACGAGCGGCTCCTGGCCATCCTCGACGCGCTCGGCGACGAGTTCCCGGTCATCGCTCACGTCGGCAAGGGCGGCGTACCCGAGACCGACCAGCTCGCCACCCCGGCGATGCTCGCCGCGATCATCGACCAGCTGCCGCGGCTGCGGCTCATGGCGACGCACTTCGGCGGCTTCCACCGGCTCGAAGAGGTCGAGGAGCACGTCATCGGCCGCAACGTCGTACTGGAGACCTCCTGGCCGCCCACCCTGCGCGCCCTGGGCAAGGAGCGCGTCGTCGACCTGATCCGGCGTCACGGTGTGCACCGGGTCGTCTTCGGCTCCGACTGGCCTATGTCGAACCCCACGGAGTGCATGGACGTGATCCGCGACCTCGGCCTCGAGCCGGACGAGGTCGACGCGGTCCTCGGCCGCAACCTCGACCGCTGGCTCGATGGCGTGCGCATCGAGCAGCCGCTGGAAAAGAGGAGCTGAGCATGCGTAACGCTGTCATCGTCGACGCCGTCCGCTCGCCGATCGCCAAGGGCAAGGCCGGCGGGGCCCTCGCGGGCCTCCACCCGGTCGACCTGCTCGCGCAGGTGCTGCGCCAGGTGGTCGACCGCAACGGTATCGACCCCGGCTGCGTCGACGACGTCGTCACCGGCTGCGTCAGCCAGGTGGGGGAGCAGTCCGCCACACCGGGCCGGATGGCCTGGCTGGCCGCCGGCCTCCCGGAGCACGTCCCCGCCACGACGATCGACCGCAAGTGCGGATCCAGCCAGCAGGCGGTCACCTACGCGGCGTACGGCGTGATGGCCGGTCAGCAGGACGTCGTCATCGCCTGTGGCGTGGAGTCGATGAGCCGCGTGGTGATGGGCAGCGCCCGGATGGGCGCCGACCCCTACGGCGCCGGCGTCACCGAGCGCTACGCCCCCGGCCTCGTCAGCCAGGGCCTGGCGGCCGAGCTGGTCGCGGACCGCTGGAGCCTCACCAGAAGCGAGCTGGACGAGTATGCCGTCCGCTCACACCGCCTCGCCGGCGAGGCGG
>NZ_MUBM01000456.1 GCF_002154505.1 Streptomyces carpinensis
GGTCGGGGTAGGGGCGGTGGGTGGTGACGCGGCGGGCCCAGCGCGCGCTGCGCAGACAGCGCACAAGGGTGCGGTGGGCCTCTTCGGGCGGGGCGGTGTTGAAGTGGTCCAGGTTCTGCGCGGGCAGCGTGGGTCCTCGGCGTGGGATGCGGCGACGTCCGCTGTGGGCGTCCCGTGTGTATCGGCAGGGGATCTTGTGGGGGATGTGCCGCTACGTTATCGAGAGTGCTCATGACGTGTCCGGTGGATGCCCGAATTTCACCCGGACGGGAGAGTTTGAGAACGCTCTGTGGACACCTTCCGTGTCCGCAGGCCGTACGTTGGCTCTGTGAGTCAGCACAGGCGGCGCCGGGCTCCGGCGCGGAAGCTGCAGCACAGGTACGCGCTGGCCGGCGGAGCGTTCGCCGTGACGGTCGGGCTCGGCGTCGGACTCGGCCTGTGGGCCACCGGCGGTGACGGATCCCCGGCGGGTTCGGCGCGCAGCGCGTCGGACACCGCTCCCGGGCCCTCCTCCCCGGACACGGGCCCCAGTCCCAGCCCGAGCCGCAGCTATCCGCTGTCCCAGGCTCCGCGCACGATTCCGGCGGTGCGTTCCTTCACCGCGGCCCGCGGCCCCGGCTGGCACCCGGCCCACGGCGAGCGGGTCGTGGTCAGCGACGGGTCCCTGGCCGACGAGGGGCGGCTGATCGCCGGTGAGCTGGGCCTGACGTACGCGGGCGAGCAGAGCGACGTGCGCTCCGGGGACGTGCGACTGGCGCTGAGCGGTGGTGAGGGCGGCAACCCGGAGTCGTACACCATGACCGTGCGCGACGGCCGGGTCACCATCAGCGGGCCGGCCGACGCCGGCGTCTTCTACGGCACCCGCACCCTCAAGCAGGAGGTGCACGGCGGCGGCACGGCGCCGGAGGGCGTCGTGAACGACGCGCCGGCCAAGCCGCGGCGCGGCTTCATGCTGGACATCGCGCGCAAGCCGTACACGCCCGGCTGGATCGAGGACCGCGTACGCGAGCTGGGCGACCTGAAGTACAACGAGCTCGGCCTGCACTTCTCCGACGACCAGGCCTTCCGCATCCAGTCCGAGACCCACCCGGAGATCGTCTCCAAGGACCACCTCACCAAGGCGCAGGTCAAGCAGATCGTCGACCTCGCCACCAGCCGGCACATCACCGTGGTGCCGGAGATCGACTCGCCCGGCCACCTGGGCGCGGTGATCGCCGCCCACCCCGACCTGCAGCTGCGCAACGCGCAGGGCCTGGCGACACGCGGCGCTATCGACATCTCCAAGGACGGGTCCGCGCAGATCGTCGACGACCTCCTCGACGAGTTCGCGGGCGTCTTCCCCGGCGGCTACTGGCACCTCGGCGGTGACGAGTACCAGGCGCTGACCGTGCGCGCCCCGGAGGCCTCCTACCCGCAGCTGGCCGCCGCCGCGCGCAAGGCCCACGGCCCCGGCGGCACCGTCGCCGACCTCACCACCGGCTGGCTGAACGACCGCGCCGCCACCGTCCGCAACCACGACCGCACCCCGCGCGCCTGGAACGACGGCTTCTTCCGGAACACCTCGGTGCAGCCCGCCAAGGACATCGAGGTCGCCTACTGGACCGGCAAGGAGATCGGCGCCCGGCAGCCGGTCGAGTACCTCGCCGCCGGCCGCAAGGTGATCAACTACAACGACGAGTTCCTCTACTACGTCCTCGGCCAGCCGCAGACCTTCGTCTACCCGACCGGACAGCGGATCTACGAGCAGTGGACCCCGCTCGTGCTGCGCGGCACCCAGGCGGTCCCGGCCCGGTACGACTCGCAGATTCTCGGCGGCACCTTCGCCGTCTGGGGCGACCGCCCGAACGCGCAGACCCAGGACCAGGTGGCCGCCGGCATCCGCATGCCGCTGCGGGCGACCGTGCAGAAGCTGTGGGATCCGGGGAAGCCGGCGCTGTCCTGGACGGACTTCAAGGCGCTGGCGGGCCGGCTCGGCTGACCGCCGCGGTGGGACGCGCCGCTGGCCGAAATCTTTTCTTCCGCAGCTCCCTCGACTGAGAGTGACGCCCGTGTGACACTACCGGGCGGTCGCACGCAGTGAAGGGGAAGGGCGGGCTCCGTGGCCGTAAGGGCCTGGAGCGACGCTCTGGCGAGGGAGGCGTGGATGAGCCTGGTGGAACTGATCGCGCAGGCCGACGAGCGCGGACTGGCCGCCAGCGGGCTGGCTTGTTTGGACCGGTGCGTGCCGCTGCTCGGCGGGGACGACGAGGTGCTGCGGCCGCTGTGGGGCACCCTCGCGGAGGGCGGCGACGGCGGCTGGGCCGAGCGGCTGGAACAGGCGCGCGGCGCGCTCGACGCCTCCGGTCCGGAGGGGCCCGCGCAGGACGGGGCCGCATTGCTGGCCCGCCGGATGCTCGCCGCCGCGCCGGCCGGCCGGACCGCCGGTGAGGTGCGGAAGTGGGCCGACGCCTGCTCGGTCGCCTCCCTCCGGATCCACCGGCTCCTGGACCCGGCCGAGGACGCCGCCGCTGTCGACGGCCTCCCCGAAGCGCTCGATGCCGTCCGAGCGGGCAGGGCGCCCGTCGCGGGCCGCGCCGAAGGCCTGTCCCCGCTGGTCGCCGCCGAGCTGCGCCGCCAGATCACCGTCCTCGAACTCCTCGCGGGCCACGGCCCCGCCGGCCTGCGCCAGGCTCTGGAGGTCTCCACGGAGGGACGCCGCGTCCTGCGAGCGGTGGTCTCCCGCCGCGCACGCGGCCGGGTGTGAACCCGGGCCCGGACACGTCGGGGCCCGGGCCGTGTCCCGAGCGGGGCCTGTGAGTGTCCTGAGGGCGCGGTGCGGGGGGCATGCGGGGGTCGTGCGCCGGTTGCGGGAAGCGGCGGGATCCGGGTGACGGAAACCGCGTCGGTCCCGCTCTTCCCTATGTGACAGCGCAGCATGTGACGACTCAACAGCAGACCAGGCCGCACGCCGCCACCCGGCCGGTGCGGTGGGCGGCGGACACCGTGGCGGCGATGCGCGAGGGCGCCCGACTGCGCCTGGACTACTCGGCGCGGAGCCTGTGGCGGGTCGACCGGGTGATCGAGGAGCTTCGCCGCGAGGGCACACCGTACGCCGCCGTCGAGACCGTGCTGCGCGGTTTCGGGGCGTACGCCGGTGAGGTGATCGTCCGCGAGAGCGGGGCCGAGTGGTGGGCGACCGGCGGCGAGCACTGGATCCGCACCGTGGACGGGCGGATGTGGGACCCGATCGACGAGTCGCGCCGCTGCTTCGCCGGCCACGGGTCCCTTCGCCTGCTGTGCCTGGACGCGATGGCGGGGCACGGCGGCAGCCCGCTCGACTGAACCGGCCGGGGTCCCGTGCAGTGGACGGGACCCCGGCCGGGGCGCGGTGGCGGGTGGGTCAGCTGTGCGGCCGGCGGGGTGTCACGGCGTCAGCGTCTGGCCGAGGTGGGCGCCCGCCGGCGTGCCCAGGGCGTTGCGGTCGTAGTAGACGGCACCGCTGGTGTTCACGCCCGAGGCGCCGGTGTCCAGCTGCAACAGGATGCCGTCGTAGCCGTTCTCTCCCTCGGCGCCGAGGGCGAGGTCCGCCCGGCCCCAGCCGGACAGGTCCTGGAGGACGACCGCGGAACCCAGCTTGTCGTTCGGCTCGGTCCACCCGGCGATGCCGGAGGTGTCCTGGCTGAACGACTGCGCGCCAGAGCCGGTCAGGCCCGAGGACGAGCCCTTGAGCAGCAGCACCATGCCCGCGTTGGTCTCGTTGACGCCGCTGCGGGTGATGTCCTCGTCCGGCACGCCCGCCAGGGCGTCGGCGTAGCCGTCGGCGTTGTAGTCGCCGACCGAGACCGAGGCGCCCATCGCGTCGCCGTCCTCGGCGGCGCCCGGCACGCCGGCCGTGTCCTGGTGGACGGTGCGCATGCCGGTGGTGGTGAAGCCCGTCGACGTACCCGGCACCATGGTGACCTGGCCGCCCCGGTAGCCGCCGGACTCGGAGACGTACGGCTGCCCGATGACGATGTCGTCGTAGCCGTTGCCGTTCACGTCGCCGGCGGCGATGGACCGTCCGCCCTTGACGGACAGGACGCTCACCTTGACCAGCCCGGACTTGGTGCCCTTGAACCAGGTGACGCGGCCGGTGCCGGACTGGTCGCGGTAGTTCAGGGCGACGTCCGCGTACCCGTCGCGGTTGAAGTCGCCGGTGGCGGCGTCGACGCTCGCGACCGAGCCCGTGGAGCCGGTCAGCGTGCCGTACTGGGTGGCCCCTCCGGTCAGGCGGGCGTTCCAGGAACCGCCGTTGCCGGTGCCGGCGGCGAACACGTCGGCCTTGCCGTCGGCGTCGAAGTCGCCGACGGTGACGGCCGAACCGAGCCGGGCGCCCGTGGCCGTGACCCCGCTGGTGGTGTAGGAGTAACCGGAGTTCAGGCCGGGGCCGTACAGCACGGTGACGGAGCCGCGGTCCGCGTGGCCGGTCGTGTCGTCCTCGCCGGGCGAGCCGATCGCCAGGTCGGCGCGGCCGTCGCCGTTCACGTCGCCCCACGCGGTCGCGGCACCGAAGCTGTCACCGGACTCGGAGGCGCCGGGGACGCCGGGGCTGGACTGGGTCAGGTTGATCCTGGCGCCGGCCACGGGGCCGTCGGTGCTGCCCGGAACGACGACGACAGCGCCGGCGCTGCTCGACGCCCTCGGCACGCCCGCCACCAGGTCTCCCACGCCGTCCCGGTTGAAGTCGGCCGTCGGGATCGCGGAGTTGGCACCCGGGCTCGAGGCGAAGCGGCGGATCTCACCGAGCTTGCCGTACAGGTTGGTGCCCGGGCACTCGGTGGCGAACGCGTCGCGGTGGCCCGAGACGGTGTTCAGGGTGGCCTGCTGGCCCTTCTTCCACACCCCGGTGTCCTCCATGGCGGTCAGCGTGACCGTGCCGGTCGGCTTGCCGCCGTACTGGCCGAGCTTCCAGGCGGCGAGCCGCGCGACCGACTCCAGGGCGGCCCGGGTCGGCCGGCCGGCCGGGATCCCCTTGCTCGGGTCGCCCTGGAAGTCGCCGAGGACGGCGATGCCGGCCGAGTAGCTGTTGAAGCCGAAGGTGTGCGCGCCGAGCACCGGCAGGTCGGCGCCGCCGGCGCGGCCCTCGAAGATCTGGCCGCACTTGTCGACCAGGAAGTTGTAACCGATGTCGTTCCAGCCGTCGACGTCGACGTGGTACGCCATGATGCCGCGCACCAGCGACGCCGACTCGGCGCAGCTGTAGTTGTTGGAGCCGGCCGAGTGGTGCACGAACACGGCCTGGATCTTGTCGATGTAGGAGGGCGGGTCCTGCACCTTCGACTCGTCCGCGCCCCACTGCGCCCGGCCGACGATGGGCGGTCGGGTGACGGTGGAGGGCGGGGCGACCGGCTTGGTCGCGCTCGGGGACGCGGAGGCAGAGGCGGAGCCGGTCGCGGTCGCGGAGCCCGAGTCGGTCGGGGAGGCCTGGCCGGACGGCGGCGTCTGATCGGTCGGTGACGCGGTGTCGGTGGGCGCGGTCGTCGCGGTGTCGGTGGCCGCCGCGTCCGCGGTCGGGGTGTCCGGCGCGGGGGACGTCGGCGAGTCCGTGGCGTCGGCGCTCGCGGCGAAGGCGGCGGGCTCCACCTCGGTGCCGAGGGAGCGGGTCTCGGCGTTCGTCACCAACCCGGGGTCGACGAGATCGACCTTGAGCCCCTTGGGCAGCCCGGCGCTCAGGCTGCCGTCCCCGGCCACGACCTGCACCTCGACCCCGTCGGACGGGCCGACCCACAGCGGCTCGGAGGCCCCACGCATCCGGGGCGTGATGTGCTCCGCCGGATCCACGTCCAGTTCCAGGTCCCGCCAGCCGCTCCACCGGCCGCTCTCGCTGGAGCGGGTGCGCACCTGCGCGGTGCCGTCGAGCTTCTTCGCGGCGCCGGTCCACGAGATGCCGAGCAGGGAGAACTGCTGTGTGCCGGTGCGCGGCAGCTCCCGCTTGCCGTTCCCGGTGCTCTTCAGGTCGAGGCCGTAGACCTTCACCGGACGCTTGGCCCGGCCCGCGGACCCGGCATCGCCGGACGGGCCGGCCATGGCGTAGCCCACCAGGCCTCCGCCCCCCAGGACCACGGCGCCGAGCGTCAGCCACGCTCTGCGCTTGAGGCTCAGTGGTCTGTACGCATGCGACGTACGACGACTCAAGACGTATCCACCCCAAAGAAGAAAAAGAAGCAGGAGCGGTCGCGGAGACCGGTCCCACAAGTCACTGGAGGCACATCCGTCACAGGACGGCCTGTGCTGTCCAGCGCAGCGCATCCGTGAAACGTCACCGCCCGGCAACCCGGGGTACTTCTGTGCACCCCGAGTTCGTGACTCTTCCGTGCGCCCCGAGCCCGTGGCCCGTCCGCGCGGCCCGAGCCTGTGACACTTCTGTGCGGCCCGACGCTGATGACCATGAGCCGTGCGCACGGCCGGTCGTGTGGCGCGGTGCGGGTTCGGCAGAGCTCGCTTCGCACTCGGTACGAACGAGGTCAGTGTTGGGCCAGGGAGGGGAACCCCGCCGCGCACAGGCGAACGACGGGGAGTTGGGCGCGGCCGTCGCGCGGGCCCAGGAAGGCGACGAGAGCGCCTTCGCGGTCGCGTACCGGATCGTGCAGCCCGGACTGCTCGGCTATCTTCGCGGGATCGTCGGCGACGACGCCGAGGACGTGGCGTCCGACGCCTGGCTGGAGATCGCCCGTGACCTGGGGCGGTTCAAGGGGGACGGGGCCGGCTTCCGGGGGTGGACGGCCACCATCGCCCGGCACCGCGCCCTGGACCATCTGCGGCGCCGGCGCGTACGGCCCCGGTCGACGGCGCTGGAGCAGGACGTACTCGATCTGCCCGGGCCCCAGAGCACGCACGAGCAGGCACTGGAATCCCTCTCCACCGAGCGCGCCCTCGAACTGGTCCGTGCGCTGCCGCGCGACCAGGCGGAGGCGGTGCTGCTGCGGGTGGTCGTCGGCCTCGACGGGCCCGCCGCGGCCCGGGTTCTCGGCAAACGCCCCGGCGCGGTGCGCACGGCCGCGTACCGAGGACTGAGACGTCTGGCCACCCGGCTGGGCGTGGCAGGTGTGACGAAGGGCGATCCCCGGACGCTGGGGGAGTCGGAATGAACGGCATCGACGGCCGGGTCCGTATGGACGTGTGACCGTCGAACAGATCCTCGGACAGGGATGGATACGGGCATGGGTGAGCGGCAGAGCGACGGCAGGGCACACGGCCGTCGGCACGTGCACCCGGGCGACGCAGGGTCCGGGCTCGCGGGCGGGACGCCCCGGGCCGTGGGCGGAGCGTACGGGTCCGACGGGGCGCTGTCCGCGTCCGGGGAGGGCTACTCCCCGTCCGGGGACGGCGAGTTCCGCGCGGGGGACGGCTACTCCCCGTCCGGGGACGCGTTCCGGACCGGGGCTCGAGAGCGCAAGTGGGGTTCGTCGCCGGAGGCGCTGCTCGCTGCCGCGCTGTGCGAGGGCGCCCTGGACGCCGCGGCCGAGCAGCGGGCGGTGGAGGCGTTCCGGGCCGCCCGCGCCGAGGCTGCGCACCGCCCCGCCCGGACCCGGCGCCGGGACGACTGGCGGCCGCGCGAGCACCCGCGGGCCCGCCGCTCGCTGAAGGCCACCCTTGCCCTGCTGCTGGCGAGCCTGGCCCTCGGTGGCGTCGCGGTCGCGGCGATCGGCACCGCCAGGTCGTCGGACCCCGGATCAGGGAGCGGTCACTCGGCGGGTCCGTCGTCCGGCAGCTCCGGCACGCCTCGCGACGTACGGTCCCCGGCCGGCTCGGGCGCGCCCGGCACCTCCACGGCGCCCGGCAGCTCCGCCCGGCCGCACCACCCGGCCACGGCCCGGGACACCCTGGCGCACTGCCGCGCCTACGAGCAGGTCGGGAACAGCGGCAAGGCGCTCGACGCCACGGACTGGCAGCGGCTCGTCAAGGCCGCGGGAGGCAAGGAGAACGTGCCCGCCTACTGCGCCCGGCAGCTGGCACAGCAGGCACCGGCCGGGAACGGACGCGGCGGCGCGAGCAGCGGCGGCGGCACCGGCCCCGGGACGGGCGGCAGGACGCAGGGCTCCGGCAACAACGGCAACAGCGGCGGCACGCAGGGCAACTCCACGGGCGGCACCGGCAGGAGCACCGGCAAAGGAGAAAGCGGCACCAGTGGCAACGCGGGCGGCAGCAGCCGGGGAAGCAACGGGGCGGGCGGCGGAAAGACGGGCTGACCCCGTGGGGCCCACGGCCTCGAACACCTCGGGGCCCTGCGCCGCCGAGGCAACGGCCGGGGCCGCCACCCCCCACAGGAGAGGCCCCGGCCGTCGCGCGGCACGGGCCGCGCGGCGGCCCGTACTCCCTACAGCGTCGTGAGTGCGTTTTCTGTCACACCGCACACCCGATCAGTTAGTTGCGCGTTGTACCGTCATGGACGAGAGGCGGTTTCAGGCCGTAACGTGCCTTTCGCGCCGGGTGCGAAAGACGCGTGATCACCGCACACACTCTCGGCCGCTATGCCGCAACGATCCTGCTCGATCTACTGAGGAACCACGGGGTGCTGGGGGACGACGCGGAGCTGACCGCCGCGGTGCTTGCGGCACAGGACGGAGACGAGACCGCGTTCCGGACTGTGTACCGTGCCGTGCACCCGCGGCTGCTCGGATACGTACGCACACTGGTCGGTGACCCCGACGCCGAGGACGTGGCGTCCGAGGCCTGGCTGCAGATCGCCCGGGACCTTCAGCGCTTCAGCGGGGACGCCGACCGGTTCCGGGGCTGGGCCGCCCGGATCGCCCGCAACCGCGCACTGGACCACATACGCATGCGCGCCCGTCGCCCCGTGATAGGCGGCGACGAAACGGAACTGACCGGCAAGGCCGCCGAGTCGGACACCGCGGGGGAGGCCATGGAGTCCCTCGCCACCGACAGCGCCCTCTCGCTCATCGCCCGGCTCCCCCAGGACCAGGCCGAGGCCGTCGTGTTGCGCGTGGTCGTGGGCCTGGACGCCAAGACCGCCGCCGAGACGCTCGGCAAGCGGCCGGGCGCCGTACGCACCGCCGCGCACCGCGGTCTGAAACGGCTCGCGGAACTGCTCGGCGACGATCCGGAATCCGTAGGCGCGCTCGACGCGCTGCCACTCCCACGAGAACCGCGCGGCCCTGCCGTGACGTCCGCCGGTGTGACGCATACGCGCACCCGGACGCAGAAGGACATGTGATGGCCGACGAGCAGTACCACTGGCTGGACCCTGACACGGCGGAGCGTCTGCTGCGCGGGGAGCCACTGGACACCGTCGACGAAACCGTCCGTGACCAGGCCGAACGGCTCGCCGCCGCACTGCGCGCACTGTCTGCCGGGCCCTGCGCCGAGCCGGCCTCCCCGAGCGGCGCCGAACTTCCCGGCGAGGCCGCCGCGCTCGCCGCCTTCCGCAAGGCGCGCATCGAACAGGCCGACGCCTCGAACACCTCCAGCGTCGCCGACATCTCCGAGGCACCCGCCGGGGCCCCGTCCGGACAGACCGCTGCCCGGGCGATCGACGCGGGAGTCGTCCGCATCGGTGCGCACGAGCACACCCCGACGCACGAGTACCCGGCACACGTCCACGCCCAGGGCAGCGGTACCGGGCGGGCCCGGCGAACCCGCCGGGCCCGCCGCACGAGTTGGGGGCGTCCCGTGCGTCTCGCGGTGTCCGCGGCGCTGGCCGCCGGAGCGGTCGGCGGGGTAGCGGCGGCCACGACCGGTGTGCTGCCGACGCCGTTCGGCGGGGACGAGCCCGCCCCCGCCGCCTCCGTCTCGGACCGGGCGACGCCCGACAGCCCGCTGGTCTCGGCCCCTCCGGACGGCACGCCGGGAGGTGAACAGGGTGCCTCGACTCCCGGCGGCTCCCCGGCCGGCTCGCCCGGTGCCGACGAGAACGCCGGCCGTACCCCCGGCCACGACTCCACCACCGGGAGGGACGGCGGGAAGGACGCCGGCTCGAACGGTCGCTGGAGCCGGCTGGCCGGCGCCTGCCGCGATCTGCGCGACGGCAAGGACCTGGACGCCGATCGCAAGCATGTCCTGGAGGGAGCCGCCGGCGGCCCCTCTCACGTGTGGACGTACTGCAAGGGTCTCCTGAAGTCCGACGACGGCCGCGGCTCCGAGCAGGGAGGCGGCAACGACCAGGGCGACAACGGTGGCGGCCAGAAGGACCAGGGGGGCGACAAGAACGGCAAGGGCGGCAAAGGCGGCGGTGGCGCCCAAGGCGACCAAGGCGGCCAAAGCGGCCAAAGCGGTCAGAACGGCCGGGGTGGTCAGGGCGGTGAGGGTGACGACGAAGGCGGCCACATAAGCGGTGGCCGACCGAGGGCGGACGCCGCCAACCCTGCGAGCCTCGGCGCACGGCCCCCCAAGAAGCCGGCCAGGACCGCCGCTCCGGCGCCGACCACACCCCCGGCACGGTCCACGTCTCCGGCAGCGGGTGAACCCACGGAACCAGCGGCGGCGCCGAGCACCACGCACCCTGTGGCCTGACCGCGCACGGCCCGGCGTACCGTCACGCCCCTTGTCCCGCCACGACCCGGCGTCCCGCGGCCGGTCCCGGCGTCCCGTCGTGGCGCACCGACCTGTCCGATTCGCCCGTAGACCGCCTATGACCTGCACTTTCGTGGCTCCCGAAAATTTCTCCCGGCAGAGTGTGACGTTTTTGGGGGCCACAGCGCAGTACTAAGTGAGCCGACTGGTCATCGGCCGTAGCACGCAGCCGGGGTTCCCCCCGTACCCACGGCTCGTGCATGTGGCGCGGGCGGGGCACGTTCCCCCGGTCCCGCCCGCGCCCCGCCTCACTTCACGTCACATCCAAAAACCCTCGCGCGTCACCAGT
>NZ_MUBM01000457.1 GCF_002154505.1 Streptomyces carpinensis
CCCTCACCCCCCGCAAGAACCCCGCCCCGGCTGCGAAGGACGTGTCATGACGGACCAGGACCAGGCTTCCCCGACCGTCCGGAACGTCCCGGACCGGCACCGGTACGAGATCCAGGTGGACGGTGAGTTCGCCGGCTTCACCGCCTACCGTGACCGCGGCGAAGGACAGCGGGTCTTCTACCACACCAAGATCTTCGACGCGTTCTCGGGACAGGGGCTGGCCTCCCGGCTGGTGCGCGAGGCCCTGACCGATGTACGGCAGGCGGGCAAGCGCTTCGTACCCGTCTGCCCCTACGTCAAGGGATTCCTCGGGAAGCACCAGGAGTTCGCGGACATCGCCGACCCGGTGACACCGGACGTGCTGGAGTGGCTCGACACCGAGCTCAAGTGACGCGGCTTCTTCGGTAGCTCCGCTTCCTCAGCTCCGCTTCTTCCGCCGGGCAGTCGGCGGCTCGATACCGCCGCCCGGCGGTATCGAGCCGGGCGGCACCCCGCCGGACAGCCGGCCGACCGGGTGCCGCCCGGCGAGCGTCTCGTGGGTCTCGCCGTGGTTTCCGTGAACGCCTCGAAGGCGCTCCCGTCCCCGTCGACGAGGCGCGTCAGCATCACGTCAAATGGCTCCGGATCACCGTCAGCGTCGTATCAGGGCGCTCCCGAGGCACGGGTGCACCGGGCATAACGTCGAGGCGAGCCCCGGTTCGCCTCCCCGCCTCCGGGGCCTTCCAGACCCACTTCTCCGTGCGCGACTGTGCACGGCTCAGGCCCTTCAGGAGGCCGCCATGGCAGAGCTCATGTACGGCGACGACCCCGAGCCCTCCGATCGGTTCCCGGCCGGACCCCTGTACGTACCGGTCCGGCCGGGTCCTTTCGGGTGTGCGGTCCGGCTCTTCCGTACACCGCTCGGCGACCGTACGGCCGTCGGCTTCACCTCGGAACGCAGGCTGACCGCCACGCTCGGCGCCGAGCAGGCGTGGATCCGTCTCGCCGAGCCGGCCCTGCGCGCGCTGACCGCCCCGCTGGGCGTCAGCACGGTCACGGTGGACCCGCAGTTCACCGCCCCGGCTCCCGCGCCGGTCACCGCCGTCCCGTCCGCGGTCCCCACATCGGCACCCACCCCCGCGTTGCGGACCTCCTGAGAGGGGCGGACACGATGACCACGGTGCACGAACCCACCGCCCCCACCACAACCGCCGAGCTGTCGGTGTGGCCCGCCTCGACCACCGAGCCCCTGCGCGGCGACATCTCCGTGGGCGGCGTGCCGCTCGCCGAGATCGCCGACCGCTTCGGCACTCCCGTCTACGTCCTCGACGAGGCCGAGATCCGCGACCGCTGCCGCACCTACCGGGACGCCTTCCCCGACGCCGAGATCCTCTACGCCGCCAAGGCGTTCCTGTGCCGGGCCATGGCCCACTGGATGGACGAGGAGGGCCTCGGGCTCGACGTCTGCTCCGCCGGCGAACTGGAACTCGCCGTCACCACCGGCTTCCCGCCGGACCGGATCGTGCTGCACGGCAACGCCAAGTCCCCACGCGACCTGGACGCCGCCCTGCGCCTGAACGTCGGACGCATCGTCATCGACAGCTCCTCGGAGATCGCGCGACTGGCTGCCGCCGTAGGCCCGGACGGGCACCAGAAGGTGATGGTCCGAGTCGTCCCCGGTATCAGCGCCGGCGGCCACGAGAAGATCCGCACCGGCACGGACGACCAGAAGTTCGGCCTGTCGATCGCCGACGGCTACGCCCAGCACGCCATAGCCCGCATACTCGACCAACGGCAGCTCGAACTCACCGGCCTGCACTGCCACCTGGGCTCCCAGATCACCAGCGTCAAGCCGTACCTCGTCGCCGTGCGCCGCCTGGTCGGCCTGATGGCCCGCCTGTACGAACAGCACGGCCTGCTCCTGCCCGAACTCGACCTCGGCGGCGGCCACGGCGTCGCCTACCGCCCCGGCGAGCGGGCCCTGGACCTGACGTCGCTGGCCCGCAAGGTCCGCGCCGAACTGGCCGACGCCTGCGCCACGGCGGGTCTGCCGGTGCCCCGCCTGATCGTCGAACCGGGCCGGGCGATCGTGGGGCCCGCCGGGATCGCGCTGTACCGCGTCCTCGCCGTGAAGCACGCGGGCACCCATGTCTTCGTGGCGGTCGACGGGGGCATGGGCGACAACCCGCGCCCCGCCCTGTACGGCGTCCGGTACGCACCCCGCCTCATCGGCCGGCACAGCACCGCGGACCGGGCCCGGGTGACCGTGGTGGGCCGGCACTGCGAGGCGGGCGACGTGCTCGCGGCCGACGCGGAACTCCCCGCCGACGTACGCCCGGGCGACCTGCTCGCCGTACCGGTGGCAGGGGCGTACCACCTGTCCATGGCGTCCGGCTACAACCTGGTCGGCCGCCCGCCTGTCGCCGCCGTACGCGACGGCCGTGCCCGGCTCCTGGTCCGCCGTGAGTCGCTGGAGGACATCTGCACTCGTGACGTCGGCCTGTAGCGAAGCCGTCCGCCACGACTCCCGGAGCGGCGGTGCGGGAGAGGCCGCCGCACGGCCTCGGGCAAGGCCGCCCGCCGAAACCGGACAGGGCTTCCTGACGTGGTGTCAAGGCCGACCATGACCGCTGATGTCGTGTTTTAGAGTGGCTGCCGTCAGTTCCGACGACAGGGACATGTGAGGAGTTCGCGGACATGCCGACCGAGACGTTTGAGTTTCAGGTGGAGGCCCGTCAGCTGCTGCAGCTGATGATCCACTCGGTCTACTCGAACAAGGACGTCTTCCTGCGTGAGCTGGTCTCCAACGCCTCCGACGCGCTGGACAAGCTGCGCCTGGAGAAGTTGCGGCACGACTCGCTCGACGCCGACGTGTCCGATCCGCACATCGAGATCGACATCGACAAGGACGCCCGCACCCTCACCGTGCGGGACAACGGCATCGGGATGTCGTACGACGAGGTCGGGCAGCTCATCGGCACCATCGCCAACTCGGGCACCGCGAAGTTCCTCCAGGAACTGCGGGAGGCCAAGGACGCGGCCGGGGCGGAGGGGCTCATCGGCCAGTTCGGCGTCGGGTTCTACTCCGGGTTCATGGTGGCGGACGAGGTGACCCTGGTGACCCGGCGGGCCGGCGAGAGCCGGGGCACCCGCTGGTCGTCGCGCGGCGAGGGCACGTACATGCTGGAGACGGTCGACGACGCGCCGCAGGGCACCTCGGTCACCCTCCACCTCAAGCCGGCCGACCCGGAGAACCAGCTCCACGACTACACCTCCCCGTGGAAGATCAGGGAGATCATCAAGCGGTACTCCGACTTCATCACCTGGCCCATCCGGATGCTGCCCGAGGATTCCGCCGCAGCCGGCGAGAGCGACCGGGCGCCGGAACCCGAGACGCTCAACTCCATGAAGGCGCTGTGGGCGCGGCCGCGCGACCAGGTGTCCGAGGACGAGTACCACGAGCTCTACAAGCACATCGGCCACGACTGGCGCGACCCGCTGGAGACGATCCGGCTCCAGGCGGAGGGCACCTTCGAGTACCAGGCCCTGCTGTTCCTGCCCGCCCACGCTCCCCACGACCTGTTCGCGCGGGACGGAAAGCGAGGCGTGCAGCTGTACGTCAGGCGCGTGTTCATCATGGACGACTGCGAGGCGCTGCTGCCGCCGTACCTCCGCTTCGTCAAGGGGGTCGTCGACGCGGCGGACCTCTCGCTCAACGTGTCCCGCGAGATCCTCCAGCAGGACCGCCACATCGAGATGATGCGGCGGCGGCTGACGAAGAAGGTCCTGTCCACGGTCAAGGACATGATGACCAAGGACCGGGACCGCTACGACACCTTCTGGCGAGAGTTCGGCCCGGTCCTGAAGGAGGGACTGATCACCGACTCCGAGAACCGCGACGCGATCCTCGCCGTCGCGTCGTTCGCGAGCACGCACCACGACACCGAGCCGACCACGCTCGAGCAGTACGCGGAGCGGATGAAGGACGGGCAGGAGGCCATCTACTACCTGACCGGCGAGTCCCGGCAGGGCATCGAGAACTCCCCCCACATGGAGGCGTTCCGGGCCCGGGGCATCGAGGTGCTGCTGCTCACCGACCCCGTGGACGAGGTGTGGGCCGACGCCGTCGGCGAGTACGAGGGCAAGAAGCTGCGGTCCGTCGCCAAGGGGCGGATCGACCTCGACACCGAGCAGGAGGACACCTCCGACGGCGACCGGGAGAAGCAGACCGAGGAGTACGCCGGACTGCTCGGCTGGATGAAGGAGCAGCTGGAGGAGGACATCAAGGAGGTGCGCCTGTCCTCCCGCCTCACCGTCTCCCCGGCCTGCATCGTCTCCGACGCGCACGATCTGACCCCGGCCCTGGAGAACATGTACCGCGCCATGGGTCAGGAGGTACCCCGCGCCAAGCGGATCCTGGAGCTCAACCCGGACCACCAGCTGGTGAAGGGCCTCAACCAGGCATACAAGGACAGCGAGGACCGTACGGAGCTCGCTGAGACCACCGAGCTCCTGCACGGTTTGGCGGTGCTCGCCGAGGGCGGCCAGCCGAAGGAGCCGGCTCGGTTCGTCAAGCTGATGACGGACCGGCTGGAACGCGCGCTGTAATCCGGCTCCGGCAGGCGCCGGCGGGTTCAGCTCTGCAGCGACGACAGTGCGGCGGCGACCCGTTCGGACGCCTCCGGCGGGGTCGAGGCGTGCGGGGAGAGCCTGAGCGAGTCGGTGCGCACCGTCGCCGTGACGTCCTCGGCGTGCAACGTTTTCGCGACGAGGGACGGATCGTGGTCCGGCATCGTGAAGGAGAGGATGCCCGCACGCCGCGCCGGATCGGTGGGGGAGAGGACACGGCCGCCGAAGCCCCTGACGACCTCGGTGAGTTCGGAGATCCGCGTGGCGATCGCGGCCTCGATCGCCGCGACGGTGTGCCGCTCGACGAGGTCCAGTGCGGCCGCGAACGCGGCGGCGGTCACCGGGCTGAGATTGGTGATCGACCACCGTCGCGCGTCCGGGGCGGGCGGGTGCTCCGACCCGTCGAAGAGGCCGACGTCCTCGACACCCGTCCAGCCGGTGAGGACCGGCTCCAGGGATTCCAGCGCGCGGTCGGACAGTGTCGCGAAGCCGGTGGCCCAACCCGCGCGCAGCCATTTCTGACCGCCCGCGACCAGCACGTCGGCCGCGTCCCAGGGCATCTCGGCCACTCCGAACGCCTGGATGGCGTCCACGATCAGCAGCCGGTCCGGTCCGATCGCCTCGCGCAGCGCCGCCAGGTCGGCACGGAAGCCGGTGCGGAAGTCCACGGCGCTCACGGACACGGCGACGACGTCGTCGCTCAGCGCGGCGCGGACCAGATCCGGGGTGACCCCGCCGCCGGGCTCCGGGTCGAGCCAGCGCGGCGTGGCCCGGCCCAGGTGCGCGGTGCGGCGCCAGGGGTAGTGGTTGGCGGGGAAGTCGGTGCGCGGCGCGAGGACTACGCCCTCCCGGATGCCGAGAGCGGCGTGGAACAGACCGGTGGACGCGTTCGGGAGCAGCACGGTGTGCTCGGCGTCGGTGCCCGCCAGGCGGGCGGCCGTGTCCCGGGCGGCCCCTTCCGCCCGCATCAGGCCGTCCACCGTGGTGTGGTCGGCGCGGGCCGACTCCTCCATGGCTCGCGCGGTGGCGGCCACGGCGTCCCGGGAAGGCGGCCCGAACCGTGCGAAGTCGAGGTACCCGGCGGGCGTGTCGAAGTGGGCTGCGTACGACGTGAGCACAGAGCTCGTCCTTTCGGGACCGTGCGGTGCGGGCGGTGCGGGCGGTGCGGGCGGTGC
>NZ_MUBM01000458.1 GCF_002154505.1 Streptomyces carpinensis
GAACATTTCGCAGAGGGTGCCGGCGGGAGGCAGCGCGGTGCCGCTCGGATACTCCTCCGTCACGATCGCCATGGCGAGGCTCTGCACCACAGCTGCGGCCAGCGGGGGTCGGTTCCGGCGCGGGGGAGCGGACGTCGTGGGGACCAGGGGCAGGTTACTCATCGTCGAGAGCGCTCCATCGCTGTCGTAGTGCGCCACCGGGTGCCGGATGCCAACGCCTCACCTCGGGCGAGGAATTCGGTGCATCGTCACCAGACAGACCAGGCTGGCGCAGCCTTGTTGACCGTGTAAGTTGTATGATAAGTTACCACCGCGCTTGTGGGGGGCACCGAAGTCAAGACGCCCGCCGACCGGCAACGGACCGCGGGCGTTCCTCCTTCCCTTTTCTTTGTTGCGGCCGACGAGTGCCGTGACCGGCATGGAGCGCTGCGTATGAAGATCACGGGATATCGAAGTCTGACGACCGTCCACCGGTGGGGACGCCCGGTCGGTGACGCGAACGGGGTCATCGCGGACGGTGTGACGGNNACAGGACCCCCGCGCCGTCACGGCCCTGTACGACCGCATGCTGGCCCACACCTTCAAGACCGGCCACGGCGGTGCCACGTTCGGCACCATCGGCGCCCTGGACATGGCGCTGTGGGATCTCAAGGGCAAGCTCGCCGACGAGCCGCTGTGGCGCACACTCGGCGCCGCCGACCGCTTCGTGCCCGGCTACGCCTCCGGGCTCGACATCGCCCTGTCCGACGAGGAACTGATCGCCCTGTACGGATGCTGGGCGGAGCGGGGGTTCACCGCCGCGAAGATCAAGGGCGGGCTCGACAGTGAGCGGGACATCAGCCGACTGCGCCTCGTGGCNNAGTTGGGGCCGCCACGAGGCGACCCGGCTGCTGGCGAAGATCGAGGAGCAGGCCGAGCTCACCTGGATCGAGGAACCGGTCCGCCGCTGGGACGTGGTCGGTCACCGCGCTGTCAGCCGGTCCGCGCGCGCGG
>NZ_MUBM01000459.1 GCF_002154505.1 Streptomyces carpinensis
ATGGCCTTCGGACTGTGGGGCATCGACACCGGCATGGCAGCGGGCCTAGGCGACGCCGACCTAGAGCGGATGCGCCGCGCCGGTACGCCCGCACTCACGGCCCAGGAGGGGCTCGCGCTGTTCGACGCCTCGCTGTCCACCGGCCTCGCGGTCACCGTGCCGCTGCGGCTGGACACGGTCGCGCTGCGCACCCGCGCCGACGAGCTGCCCGCCCTGCTCAGGGGCATGGTCCCGGCGCAGCGCAAGCGGATCGCCACGGCCGGCGCGGCGCAGACCGTCTCGCTCGCCGCCCGCGTCGCCGGTCTCGGCCCCGACGACGCCGCGGGCGTCGTCCTGGACGTCGTCCGCACCCATGTGGCACGTGCTCTCGGTCACGCATCCGGTGACGCCATCGAGCCCGACCGTGCATTCGGCAGTTTGGGATTCGATTCCCTCGCGGCGGTCGAACTGCGGAACCAACTGAATGCGGTGACCGGTCTCCGGCTGCCCGCCACACTGATATTCGACTATCCGACGGCGGCCGATGTCGCCGCCTATATCGGAAAGCGAATGACGCCCGCCACCGCACCGAAATCCGTATCCACTCTCGAGGAGGAATTCGCCCGGCTCGAATCCGCGCTGGGTTCGCTGGCCCCGGCGGACCACGAACGGCTGCTGATGGCCGACCGTCTGCGCACTTTGGCCGAGAAGATCTCCGAAATCCCGGCCGGTGAAAAGGGCGCAGCAGAAGAGCCGCCGAACGGTGCCGACAGTGATCTCGTCGATGCCACGGCCGACGAACTGTTCGCCATCCTCGACGACGAACTGGCCTCACCCCCCACTCTCTAGTCGTCGGCCGATCGGAGATCCCGCTCGTCCGATGTTCCCGCTGGCCGGGGCGTGTTGCACCTCCTGATCGGGAGGTGCGCGCGCCCCGGCCGCATGCGTTCCACCCCAGAAGGCGCAGGGGTCGGTTAAGGGTTGGCCCCCCTAGGGGTGCTCGGTAGCGTCCTGATCGATCTACGGAATGAAATGCCCGGCCGCCGTCGCGAGTGAGTCGCCGTAAGTGGTCCCCTCTCGGCCAGAAGGAGAAGGTCTCGGTGAGCAACGAGCAGCGACTTCTCGAATACCTGAAGCGAGCCACTTCCGATTTGCGGGATGCTCGACGCCGGCTGGCGGAGGCCGAGCGGCGGACCGGACGCAGCGAAGACCCGATCGTGATAGTCGGAATGGCGTGCCGGTACCCGGGCGGCGTGACGTCGCCGGAGGAGTTGTGGGGGCTGGTGGCCGGCGGTGTGGACGCGGTGTCGGCGTTCCCGGAGGACCGGGGCTGGGACCCGGACGTGTACGACCCGGAGCCGGGCACCCCGGGGAAGACGTACGCGCGCGAGGGCGGGTTCCTGTACGACGCCGCCGATTTCGATCCGGCGTTCTTCGGGATCGGCCCCAACGAGGCGACACTCATGGACCCGCAGCAGCGGCTGCTGCTGGAGGTGTCCTGGGAGGCGATCGAGCGGGCGGGCATCGACCCGACCTCCCTGAAGGGCAGCCGCACCGGCGTGTTCGCCGGTGTGATGTACCACGACTACGCACTCGGCCGTGAGCCCGGCAGCACCAGCGCCGGCAGTGTCGTCTCCGGCCGGGTCTCCTACACGCTGGGCCTGGAGGGCCCCGCCGTCAGCATGGACACCGCCTGTTCGTCATCCTTGGTGGCCCTCCATCTCGCCGCCGAGTCCCTGCGGCGCGGCGAATGCTCGATGGCCCTGGCCGGCGGCGTGACGGTCATGTCGACGCCGGAGATGTTCGTCTACTTCAGTACGCAGCAGGGCCTGGCCGCCGACGGCCGGTCGAAGTCCTTCGCGGCCGCCGCCGACGGTGTGGCCTGCTCGGAGGGCGCGGGCGTGCTGCTGCTGGAGCGGTTGCCGGACGCGCGGCGCAACGGGCATCCGGTGCTGGCGGTGGTGCGGGGTTCGGCTCTGAACCAGGACGGTGCGAGCAATGGTCTGACGGCGCCGAACGGTCCGTCGCAGCAGCGGGTGATCCGGGCGGCGCTCGCGGACGCGGGACTGTCGGCGGCCGATGTGGATGCGGTGGAGGCGCATGGGACGGGGACGCGGCTGGGTGATCCGATCGAGGCGCAGGCGCTGCTGGCGACGTACGGGCAGGAGCGTCCGGTCTCGGGTGAGCCGTTGTGGCTG
>NZ_MUBM01000046.1 GCF_002154505.1 Streptomyces carpinensis
CCAGGCCCTGTCGTCGAACTCCCGTCTGCCCTGCGACGCCATGCACGCTCCCCCACTGCCTTGACGGCGCGGGAGGTGCCCCCACTCGCCGCACCGGGCACAGGCCAGTGCACGGCACACTGAGAGCACGCACCTGATGCCGCAGGGCCCGCCCTCCGGGCGGACGACGGGAGTTCGACGACAGGATCTAGGGGAGGCGCGACCACCCGTGGCTCCGCACCTCCGTGAGCTGCGCCGGTCGGGCGGAATCGTACCGCCGTTCGAGCGGTGGGTCCGGGGTGGCTCCCCGCAGTGCCCGGCACCCGGGAAGGCCACGGTCATGCGACTGTGCACGTCCCTGTTCCCCTGCCTTGCCGCAGCCGCCGCCGTCCTGGCCGGTCCCACGCCCGCCCACGCCGACTCGCGTCCCGCCTGCGCCGGGCCGGACGACCGCCAATTCCCGATCACCAGCCGTCTCCACGGAGGTCCCGGCACCTACCGCGCGGGCGGCGGGTCCGGCGCCCTCTCCCTCGACCTCACCAACACCACCTCCGGCACCTGCGCCGCCGTCCACCCCGTGATCGTCCTCGTCGACAGCAAGCGCGCCCTCGAGGCAGGCCAGGCCCGGCTGGAGTTCTACGACGGCGCCCGCGCCCACCCCGTGCGCTTCGAGACCACCGACCAGCACGAGCTCGTCGGCCCGTTCGACGCCGGGCTGCCCGGGTTCACCGTCGGGCCGGGCAAGACGGTCACCGTGAAGATCCGGCTGTCCTTCGCCTCCGATGCCGTGGCGAACGAGGTCACCGCGAACGCAGCCGTCGTGCAGCGGCACGGCGACGACGGCGACTGGGTGGGCCAGTCCAACGACTACCGGTTCAGCATCCGGTCGCACGCGCACACCGCCCCCACGGCCAGCCCCGCCGCCGGCTCCCCTTCCCATCCCGCCGCCTCCGGTCCGGCGACCGCCCCTGCACCCACCTCGACGGCTTCCGCCGTCCCCGCGGACGACGGCCTCCCCTTCGCCGACCAGCTGGCACGCACCGGTCTCACCGCCCCGTACGGAGTGATCACGGCCGTCGCCCTGCTGCTCGCCGCCGGTGGGACGGTCGTGCTGGCCTGGAGGCGCCGCTGAAGTCGCCGCCCGCGTCTGCGACGATCCCTGGGTGGACTACCCCAACGACCAGGCCCCCGGCGCCCCGGTCCGCTCCGGCATCCCGGAGCACGGCCGGATCCCCAAGTACTACGCGGTGAAGGCGAGGATCGACCGCCTCGTCGGCGAGCTGGGGGAGGGCACTCCGATCCCCACCGAGCGCGACCTGTCCGAGGAGTACGGGGTAGCCCGCGAGACCGTGCGGCAGGCGCTGCGCGAGCTGGTCCTGGAGGGCAAGCTGCGGCGCCGGGGCCGCGGCACGGTCGTCGCCGGCCCCAAGCTGGAGCAGCCGCTGTCCCTGGCCAGCTACACCGAGGGCGTGCGGCGCCAGGGCCGTACGCCCGGCCGCACCCTCGTCACGCTGGACCGTTTCCCCTGCCCGGACGCCCTCGCCGCCGAGACCGGGCTCACGCGCGGCGAGCCCGTCTGGCACCTGGAGCGCGTGCTCCTCGCGGACGACGAGCGGGTCGGTCTGGAGAGCACGTACGTGGCCGTGGCCCGCGTGCCGCGCCTGGGCTCCGACTTCGATCCCGACTCCTCGTTCTACGCCCACATCAAGAAGCTCGGCATCGTCTTCGGCGACGCCGACGAGCGCATCGAGACCGTGCTCGCCACCCCCCGGGAGGCTCTGCTCATCGGCACCCCGCCGGCGCTGCCCATGCTGCTCATCCACCGCGTCTCGCGGGATGCCGAGGGCGGCCCTCTGGAGCGGGTGCGGACCCTGTACCGGGGGGACAGGTTCTCCTTCACCGCCCACCTGCGCGGCTGAGACAAAAGCCACTCCTACCGGGGTGTCGTATCACGAAAAGATAACGGGTCTAGCCCAATCGTGACGGCTCGTTCAGGCTCTCGTTGTCAGCCGGACTCTTCCGGTTCCCCATGCGAGAGGAGCGTTGCGGTCGTGAAAGTGACAGTCGTCGGAGCCGGCGTGGTGGGCACCATGCACGCCTGGCAAGCAGTGGAACGCGGCCACGAGGTCGTGCAGATCGAGCGCGAGGCCGAGGCCCGCGGCGCCTCGCTGCGCAACTTCGGCCAGATCTGGGTGAGCGGCCGAGCGGGCGGCGAGGAGCTGGAGACCGCTCTGCGCGCCCGTGAGATCTGGGAGGAGATCGGCGGCCGGGTGCCCGCGCTGGGCTTCCGCGCCAACGGATCCCTCACCCCCGTACGGGGCGGGCTGGAGCGCGCCGTCGCCGAGGCCGCCGTGGCCCGCCCGGACGCCGCGGCCCGCGGCCACAAGCTGCTGACCCCGGACGAGGCCCGCGCCCTCAACCCCGCCCTGCGCGGGGAGTTCGACGCGGCCCTGTACTGCGAGCGGGACGCCGCCGTCGAGCCGCGTACCGCCCAGCGCGCCCTGCGCGCCGAGTTGCTCAAGCACCCGAACTACACCTTCCTGCCGGGGCGCGAGGTCCGTGAGGTCGTCGGCGAGAGCGCCGTCCGCGACGACCACGGCGAGGTGCACACCGCCGACGTGGTGGTGCTGTGCACGGGCGCCTGGCTCGGCGGACTCGTACGGGAGCTGACCGGCCCCGGCCTGCCGGTGCGCCGGGTCCGGCTGCAGATGATGCAGACCGACCCGCTGGGCGAGCCGCTGCCCACCTCGGTCGCGGACGCCGACAGCTTCCGGTACTACCCGGCGTACGCCTCCGCCGCCCTGGACGAGCTCGACGCCCGGCAGCCGCAGCCCGAGACGGCCGCCGCTCACCGGATGCAGCTGCTCATGGTGCAGCGCGCGGACGGGGGACTGACCATCGGCGACACCCACGAGTACGAGCACCCCTTCGCGTTCGACACCGTCGAGGACCCCTACGAGCACCTCACCGGGGTCGTCGAGTCCCTGCTCGGCCGCCCGCTGCCGAAGATCCGCCGCCGCTGGGCCGGGGTGTACGCGCAGTGCACCGACCCCGGCCGGGTGGTGCACCGGCAGCGGGTCCGCGACGGGGTGTGGCTGGTGACCGGGCCCGGTGGGCGCGGCATGACCTGCGCGCCGGCGATCGCCGAGCAGACCGCGCACGAACTGGGCTGGTGAGAAGAGAGATGACCGACACACACACCACCGACGGCGGCGACATCCGCCTCGTCGTCCTGGACATGGCGGGCACCACCGTCGCCGACGGTGGCCTGGTCGAGCGGGCCTTCGCCGCGGCCGCCGCCGAACTCGGCGTCGAGCCCGGTTCCGCCGACCACGCCGAGAAGCTGGACTACGTACGCGCCACCATGGGCGAGTCGAAGATCACCGTCTTCCGGCACCTGTTCGGTGCCGAGGAGCCGGCCCGGCGGGCCAACGCCGCCTTCGAGAAGGCGTACGGCGAACTCGTCGACGGCGGACTGGTCGCCCCGGTCACCGGGGCGCGCGAGGCCATCGAGGAACTGCGGGCCGACGGCCGCACGGTCGTGCTGACCACCGGCTTCGCGCGCGTCACCCAGGACGCGATCCTCGACGCGCTCGGCTGGCGCGACCTGGTGCCGCTCACCCTGTGCCCGGCCGACGCCGGCGGGCGCGGGCGGCCGTACCCGGACATGGTGCTGGAGGCGTTCCTGCGCACGCAGGCCGCCACCGGCGTGCGCCAGGTGGCCGTCGTCGGGGACACCTCCTACGACGTGCTCAGCGGCGTCCGCGCCGGCGCGGGTCTGGTGGCCGGGGTCCGCACCGGAGCCCACGGCGACGAGGAGTTCCACGCCGCGGGCGCCACCCACGTCCTCGACTCGGTCGCCGCGCTTCCCGCCCTGCTTCGAGGAGCCCGGTGACATGAGCATCCGGTTCGACTCCGTCACGGTCGCCTACGACGGCAACGTCGTCCTCGACTCGCTCGACCTCACCGTCGCGCCGGGCGAGGTGATGGCACTGCTCGGGCCGTCCGGGTCCGGCAAGACCACCGCGCTGCGGGCGGTCGCCGGGTTCGTGCGGCCCGCGTCGGGGCGGGTGCTTCTGGGGGAGCGGGACGTGACGGACCTGCCGCCCCACCGGCGGGGCATCGGAATGGTCGTCCAGCAGTACGCCCTCTTCCCGCACATGCGGGTCGAGGACAACGTGGCCTTCGGGCTCAAGGCCCGCAGGGCCACCAGGGCCGAGATCCGCCAGCGGGTGGCCGACGCGCTGGAGATGACCGGTATGGCCGCCTACGCGCGCCGCTACCCGCGCGAGCTGTCCGGCGGGCAGCAGCAGCGGGTCGCCATCGCCCGCGCGCTGGCCGTCCGGCCCGCCGTGCTGCTGCTCGACGAGCCGCTGTCCGCGCTGGACGCCCGGCTGCGCTCGGGGATGCTCGGCGAACTCGCGCGACTGCACCGGGAACTGCCCGAGGTGTCCATCCTGTACGTCACCCACGACCAGATCGAGGCGCTGACCCTGGCGGACCGGATCGCGGTCATGGACAAGGCGCGCCTGCGGGCGTGCGGGACGCCACGGGAGCTGTACCGGGCCCCGGCCGACGAGTTCACCGCCTCCTTCGTCGGCAACGCCAACCTGCTGCCGGTCACCGTCACCGCCGGGGGCGCCGCCCTCGGGAGCGCCGAGCTCCAGGTCGACACGGCGGGGGCGGTGGCGGGCGCGCGGGCCACCCTGTGCGTCCGCCCGCACCTGGTCGGCCTCGGCGACGGCCCCAACCGGCTCACCGGCACCGTCAGCGAGATCCAGTGGCGCGGTTCCACGCACCGGCTCTACGTCGACGTGGCCGGCCACCCGGTCATGGCGGACCTGCGCGAACTGAGGAACCCGCCCGCCCACGGCGACGAGGTCAGCCTGCACTTCGCCCCCGAGGACGCGGTGCTGCTGGCGGCGGGGGTGGGCGGCGATGAGCGCTGAGTCCCCCCTGCGCACGGCGCCGGACCCCGCCCGGGTGCCCGCCCCGGCGGGGCGCGGACCGGCATCCGGCCGGGAGGCGGTTCTCGCGGCGGCGACGGACGGCGGCGGCGCCGGAGCGGGGACGCCCGCCGAGGCGGTGCGCGGTCGCGCGGCGCGGGCCGGGGCGCGGCGGCTGCTGTGGGCCCTGCCTCCGGTCGCCCTGCTCGCCGTGTTCTTCCTCTACCCGCTGGTCCTCGTCGGCCGGCAGTCCCTCCAGCCCGACACCGGGGGCACCTCCCTCCGGCCCTACGCCGACGTCTTCGCGTCGGCCGGCTTCCGCGAGGCGCTGTGGACGACGGTGTGGCTGGCGCCGGCCGCCACCGCCGGGTGCCTGGTGCTCGGCTTCCTGCTGGCCCTGGTCATCGCGTTCGTGCCGTTCCCCGGCGCGAAGGCGGTGGCCCGGTTCGTCGACGTCTTCCTCTCCTTCCCGTCCTTCCTCGTCACGCTCGCCCTGCTGTTCGTCTACGGCCAGGTCGGCATGGCCAACGGCCTGTGGACGGACCTCACCGGAGCCGCCGAGGGCCCCTTCCGGTTCCTCACCACGCCCTGGGGCGTACTGCTCGCCGAGATCACGTACTTCACGCCGTTCGTGATGCGCCCACTGCTCGCCGCGTTCGCGCAGCTGGACACCGCACAGCTGGAGGCGGCCAGTTCGCTCGGCGCCCGGGCGCCCCGCATCGTCCGGCGGATCATCCTGCCGGAGGCGCTGCCCGCGCTCGCGGCCGGCGGCAGCCTCGTGCTGGTGCTGTGCCTCAACGAGTTCGGCATCGTGCTGTTCACCGGCGCCAAGGGCGTCACGACGCTGCCGATGCTCATCTACAGCAAGGCGATCCTGGAGTCCGACTACCCGGGCGCGTGCGTGGTCGCCGTCGTCAACGTCCTTCTCTCCGTGGGCCTGTACGGCCTCTACCGGGTGGTGAGCCGTCGTGCTGGTGCATAGCCGCAAGGCGAAGTGGGCGGTGTGGGTGCTCTTCCTCGTCCTCTTCGTCCCCCTCTTCGCGCTGCCGCTCCTCGTCGTCCTCGGCGCCTCCCTCGCCACCCACTGGTCCGGCGTCCTGCCGTCCGGCCCGACCATCGACCACTACCGCGCCGCCACCCGCGGGGAGGCCCTCCAGGCGCTCACCACCAGCCTCCTCACAGCCCTCGCCGCGAGCCTGCTCGCCCTGGCCGTGGGCACCTGGGCGGCGCTGGCCGCCGCCGCGCTGAAGAAGAGCCACCGGCGCGTGATGGACGCCCTGTTCGTGCTGCCCGTCGCCGTCCCCTCGGTCGTCGTCGGCCTGTCGGTCCTGGTGGCCTTCTCCCAGCCGCCGCTGCTGCTCAACGGCACCCGCTGGATCGTGATCCTCGCCCACACCGTTTTGGTGACCGCCTTCGCCCACCAGTCCGTGTCCGCCGCGATCGTCCGCCTCGACCCGGCCTACGAGCAGGCCGCCGCCTCCCTCGGCGCCGGCCCCGCCCGCGTTCTGTGGCGGGTCCGCCTGCCGTTGCTGCTGCCCTCGCTCACCGCCGCCGCCGGTCTCTGCTTCGCCCTGTCCATGGGCGAGCTGAGCGCCACGATGATGCTCTACCCGCCCGACTGGACCCCGCTGCCCGTCCTGATCCACGCGGCCACCGACCGCGGCGCCCTGTTCGCCGGCTCCGCCGTCGCGGTGGTCCTCATGGCGGCCACGCTGCTCGTCCTGTTCGCCGTCTCGCGCGTCCGCACCAGAGCCTCCTACCGCTGACCCGGACACGCGTCCGATCCGCCCGCCCGACCCCCAAAAGCCCCTTCCCACGCCAGGAGTTCGTTTCGCCATGCCCAGGAACACTCTCAAGGTCACCACCGCCCTCGCCGGCTCCCTGCTCCTCGCCGCTCCGCTGCTGTCCGCGTGCGGCGGTTCCTCCGCCGCCGCCGACGAGAAGGCCGTCACCGTCTACAGCGCCGACGGCCTCAAGGGCGAGAACGGCGACGGCTGGTACGACCGCGTCTTCAAGGACTTCGAGAAGCAGACCGGCATCAAGGTCAAGTACGTCGAGGGCGGCTCCGGCGAGATGGTGCAGCGCGCCGTCCGCGAGAAGAGCAACCCGCAGGCCGACGTGCTGGTCACCCTGCCGCCGTTCATCCAGCAGGCCGACGGCAAGGGCCTGCTGCAGAAGTACGCCCCCAAGGGTTCCGAGCAGGTCGGCGCCGCCGACAAGGCGGCCGACGGGACGTGGACGTCCGTCGTCAACAACTACTTCGGCTTCGTCTACAACAAGAAGGAGCTGAAGCAGGCGCCCAAGACCTGGCAGGAGCTGCTGGACGGCAAGTACAGGAACAAGCTGCAGTACTCCACGCCCGGCGTCGCCGGCGACGGCACCGCCGTGCTGATCAAGGCCATGCACGACTTCGGCGGCAAGCAGCCCGCCCTGGACTACCTCAAGAAGCTCCAGGCCAACAACGTCGGCCCGTCCGCCTCCACCGGCAAGCTCGCCCCCAAGGTCGACAAGGGCGAGCTCCTCGTCGCCAACGGCGACGTGCAGATGAACTACGCCCAGTCCAAGACCATGCCGGGCCTCGGCATCTGGTTCCCGGCCGGGCAGGACGGCAAGCCCACCACCTTCGCCCTGCCGTACGCGGCCGGCCTGGTCACCAAGGCCCCGCACAGCGAGAACGGCAGGAAGCTCCTCGACTTCATGCTCGGCCGGCAGGCGCAGCAGGAGGTCAGCGAGATCGGCGGCGGCTTCAGCGCCCGCGGGGACGTCAAGGCCACCGACGCCAACGCGACCGCCCTGGCCGGGCTCATGAACGGCGTGCAGGTCTTCGAGCCGGACTGGAGCGACATCGACAAGAACCTCACCGGGTACGTCGAGGACTGGAAGTCCGCCACCGGCAGCTGACGGGTGGAGATCACCTGCTCCTGACCGGGACCCTTACCCGCGGGTCCTGATTAGGCTGTGGGGCGTCGGTACGCCGTGGTTCCGGCGCCCCCAGTTGTCGACCGTACGCACGCAGGAGACGCACCACATGGCAGACCGCAAGCCCATCGAGTCGTGGCTCACCGACATGGACGGCGTCCTCATACACGAGGGCGTACCGATCCCGGGCGCCGACGCCTTCCTCAAGAAGCTGCGGGAGTCGGGGCGCCCCTTCCTGGTGCTCACCAACAACTCCATCTACACCCAGCGCGACCTGCACGCCCGGCTGCGCCGCATGGGCCTGGACGTGCCGGTGGAGAACATCTGGACCTCGGCGCTGGCCACCGCCCAGTTCCTGGACGACCAGCGGCCCGGCGGCAGCGCCTACGTCATCGGCGAGGCGGGCCTGACCACCGCGCTGCACGACATCGGCTACGTCCTGACCGACCACGAGCCCGACTTCGTGATCCTCGGCGAGACCAGGACGTACTCCTTCGAGGCCCTGACGAAGGCCGTGCGGCTGATCAACAACGGCGCCCGGTTCATCGCCACCAACCCCGACAACGTCGGCCCGTCCGTCGAGGGCGACCTGCCCGCCACCGGCTCGGTCGCCGCCCTGATCACCGCGGCGACCGGCAGGAAGCCGTACTTCGTCGGCAAGCCCAACCCGCTGATGATGCGCGCCGGGCTCAACGCGATCGGCGCCCACTCGGAGACCTCCGCCATGATCGGCGACCGCATGGACACCGACGTGCTCGCCGGTCTGGAGGCCGGGATGCGCACGTTCCTGGTGCTGACCGGTGTGACGCAGCCGGCGGACGTCGACCGCTACCCGTTCCGGCCGTCCGAGGTCATCGACTCGATCGCCGACCTGGTCGAGCGGGTCTGAACCGGGCTGACCGGAGCCACACACCACGGGTGCGTCCTCACCCGAACGGAGCAGCGCCGGCCCGCACCGGATGCGGGACCGGCCCCTCTGGCGTCTTGTGGTAGCCGGAGGTTGTCACGATGGGTTCGCTGCGCCTGACGCTCTGTGCCGGGCTTTTGGTGGCCGGTGCCTTCGCTCCGGCCGTCCTCGACCCGTCCGGCGCCGCCCACAGGGCGGACCAGGCGGACGGGTCGAGCCGGGGCCGTGCGGCGCGCCCGTCGTCCGCCGCCGGCGGCAAGGTCGCCGCCGCACCGGAGCAGGAACGGCCGGTCCCGTCGGAGTCTCCGTCCGCACACGCCGTCGCGGACGCGCCCGGCAAGGCGCACGCGGTGACCGGCCTGGTTCTCGTGGGTGTCGCGGCGACCGCCGTCGCCCTCCTGCCCCGGGCGCTCGGCGCCGCCCGCGCCAGGGCGGACGACAACGAGCGGCGCGACCCCGACCGGCGCGAGCGCGACCGGCGACGGACCGAGGTCTGAGGGATGCGATCACGATGTCCGACACCGAACGTCTGAGTGGTACCGGCCGTCTGCTGGCCGGGCTGGCCTGGGTGGTCCTGCTGCTCGGGGTGTGGCAGTGGGGAGGCGACCGGGCCGAGGTGCCGCAGGGCCCGGCCCAGCCGACGACCACCGGGGACATGGCCGCGGTCGGCCGCCCCGCGCACAGCAGCCCGCAGCCCGGCCCGTCCGGCCGCTGACGGCCGCCCGGGCCCGGCGCCCGGAGCTTCCTCACGCGCCCCCACCTCACCGAACAGGCCGGTGTGCCACCTCGCCGGAACCGGCCCGTGGGCCGGGGCCGGCTGGCAGCATGGAATGCGGGCCGGGTGGCCGAGCGCACCGAGGGGGAGTACGCATGCACGGCAGGAGGGGGGCCCGCGCGCGCGTCCCCGCGGCAGGGGCACGGGCGTCGGCGGCGCTGCTCACGGTGGCACTGCTGGTCACCGGGTGCTCCTCCGGCGACGGGGGCGAGGACAGGAGCGGAAGCGACCGGGGCGGGGGCGCCGCGATCACCCAGCAGCCCAAGGAGGCCGACCCGTTCTGGGTCAACCCGGACAGCAGGGCGGCCCGGCAGGTCGCCGCCTACGTCAAGGCGGGCAGGACGGCCGACGCCGAGCAGATCCGGAAGATCGCGCAGCAGCCGACCGGTGAGTGGATCGGCTCGGAGAACCCCGAGCAGGAGGCACGCGGCTTCACCGAGGCCGCCGGGAAGGCGGGCCGCACCGCGCTGCTCGTCCTCTACAACATCCCGCACCGCGACTGCGGCCAGTACTCGCAGGGCGGCGCCGCCGACGGCGACGCCTACCGCGCCTGGCTCGACGGCGTGGCCCGCGGCATCGGCGACCGGGCCGCCACGGTGATCCTGGAACCGGACGCCGTGCTGCACCTGGTGGACGGCTGCACCCCGGCCGAGTTGCAGGAGGAGCGCTACGACCTCCTCGAGGGCGCCGTCGCCCGGCTCAAGTCCCTGAAGGACACCAGGGTCTACGTGGACGCCGGCAACGCGGGCTGGGGCCGGCCCGACCAGATCTTCCAGCCGCTGCGCCGGGCGGGCGTGGACCGGGCCGACGGCTTCGCCGTCAACGTCTCCAACTTCTACTCCACCGAGGACTCCCTCGCCTACGGCAAGGAACTGTCCGCGAAGGTCGGCGGCAAGCACTTCGTCATCGACACCAGCCGCAACGGCAACGGCCCCTACACGGGGGGCGACCCGGACGAGCGCTGGTGCAATCCGCCCGGCCGCGCCCTCGGCGAGACCCCCACGACCACCACGGCCGACCCGCTGGTCGACGCCTACCTGTGGGTCAAGCGCCCCGGCGAGTCCGACGGCACCTGCAAGGGCGGCCCGAAGGCGGGGGACTGGTGGCCGCGGTACGCCCTCGACCTCGCGACGGCCTCCCAGTAGGCCGAAGGAGCCCTAGGGCACCTTCACCCACTGCGCCGTGCTCGGTGTCCCCTGGTCGTCGACCACGAACAGCATGTACCACCCCGACTGGACCAGGTTCCGGTTCCTCGGCACCGTCACCGTGACCTTGTCACCGGACGCCTTGAAGTCCAGGGCGATCGAGCGCTGGTCCACGTCCGTGACGTGTGTGGATGCGCTGGGGCGGATCAGCCGGGCCTTCTTGATCGTGGCGGCGTGCTGCGAGGCGAACGTCCCCGCCGCGCCCCGCGCGATGGTCTGCGGGCCGCCCGAGAGCGAGGGCCGCGCGTCCCGGTACAGGTACGGCGGCGTGTAGATCTCGATGCGCTGCTCGAAGGTGCCCGGCTTGGTGTTGGCCTTGTCGCCGTAGAGCGAGTCGGAGCCGAAGAACATCACCCGGCCGTCGGGCAGCAGGATCGAGCCCGAGTGGTAGTTGCGGCCCACCAGCGGGTCGGCGACCCGCCGGAAGGTGTCGGACTTCGGGTCGTACAGCCGGGCCTGGAGGATGTCGGAGTCGCTGCGGCCCCGGTAGTCCTCCGAGCCGCCGGAGACCAGCACGGTGTCGTCCGGGAGGATGGAGGACTGGGGGTAGCGGGTGCCCTTCTCCAGCGACGGGCCGTCGGTGAAGTGCGGGTTCTTCGCCTTCAGGTCGATCAGCCTGGTCCGCTTGCTGGACAGTCTGGACTCGCCGACCCCGCCACCGCCGATGACCAGGTACTTCTCGTCCTGGGCCGGCGGCAGCAGCACCGTCCCGGAGGTCTCCATCATGTTCGCGTCGCTCAGTCCGGGCAGCCTGGTGAACCCGTTGCCGGTCACGTCCCAGATGCCGGGGTCGCGGCCCACGTCGTCGGGGCCGTAGCCCGCGTTCGAGCCCGAGTAGAAGATCTTGCCGTTCTCCATCAGGAACAGCGCCGGGTAGGTCGGGAACTGACGGATCCTCGGCGTGTACGTCCACTTCCCCGTTCTCGGGTCGAAGATCTCGTTCTTGCCCGGGACCAGCTGGCCGATGTCGTCCAGACCGGAGACGCTGAGGACCCGCCCGTCGCTCAGGGTGGTGAGCGTGGGGTACCAGCGGGCCTCGTGCATCGGGTCGACCTTGATGTACTTCTCGGCGACCGGGTCGAACTCGTAGGTGTCCCTGATCCCCTGGAAGTCCTTCTTGTCCAGGGCGAGTTTCTGCGCGATGCCGTAGGTGTTGCGGGCGTCGGCGCCGGACAGGCCCTGGACGCGGTAGTTGTCCTGGGTCCCGGTCTCGTACCGGGCACCGCTCCTGAGCGCCTCGACGTAGATGCGCCCGAGTCCGGGGGTGTTGCCGAGGAACCTCCCGGTGCGCTTGTCGAAGTTCTTCTTCGCGCGCGGGACCAGCACCGGGTCCTTGGAGACGAACGTCCTGCCGTTCGCCCGGCCGGTGAACCTCGTGCCCGCGGGCAGGGTGATCGGCTTGTCCGGGTTCTCGTTGTGGACGATCATCAGGCCGCCGGCCTTGGTGACGTCCCCCTTGAGCTTCTCGTACCGCTTGGTGCCGCCCGCGATCAGGATCTTGCCGTCGGCGAGCTGGGTGTGGCCCGTGCAGAACAGGTCGTTGGGCGTGGGCACCTTCTTGACGGTGCCCTTGACCGGGTCCCAGATCCGGGAGTCGAACCTCTTGGCGTCGAAGTTCTCCTGGTTGTTGCCCGAGCCCGCGACCAGCAGCACCTTCCCGGTGTGCAGCAGCACCGCGTGGATGGTGTCCTGCCGGTACTTCCTGGGGACCTCCACGATGTCCCAGTGGCCGTTGGCGGCCTTGTACCCGGGCTTGTCGATCACGTAGCGGTGGTAGCGCTCCGTGCCGAAGCGGTACAGCCACGGTCCGTTCATCCCGGCCAGGGCGAGGACCACGACCGCGCCGATCCCGAGCCGGCGGGCACGGCGGAGGCCGGCCTGCTGCTCCCTCATTCCTCACGTCCCCCCAGGCCCCCGAGGGCGATCTGCATGGTGTGCTCGCCCGTCCCCTCCGAGCTCGTCCGGCCGGACCCCGCCCAGGTGGGCCGGCGCTGCGGTGCGTGCGCGGCGTGCGCCGACGGCACGGCGTCCTGCGGCTCGGCGGCGGCCGGGGCCGGTTCCGGCCCGCGCCGGTCCTGCCGCAGCGTCCACTGCCAGGCGAGGATCGGTGAGGCGGTGATGAGCAGGGCGAGGGACGTCCACGTGATCATCGCGGGGTGGGAGTGCCCGAGGGCGAAGCCGGCGGCCAGGGAGCCGCCGAAGACGAGGATGAAGAACCAGTGGACGCGGAACGTCCCGAACAGGGTGTCGGGGCTCGCCGACTCGCCCTTGGGGGTCACCACGAACCTGCTCCTGCGGCGCAGCACGGCGTCCATCAGCGAGCGGGCGTAGATCGGCGCGGACAGGGCCGACATCACCATGCCGGCCACGCCACCGGAGCCCTCCGGCTCGTGCGGGGAGACGTTGTGCCGGCGGTTCCAGACGTACAGGCCGATCTGGAGCGCCGAGGCGTTGCCGTAGAGCATCAGCCACACGGTCGGGTCGATGTTCACGCCCGACGCGCCCAGGCCCAGGAACAGCGCGCAGCTCAGCGCGGCCAGGATCCAGTTGAGGGCGGACATCGGGTAGAAGACGATCATCATGGTGTAGTTGAAGAGCCTGCCCGGCGGCAGCGAGCCGAAGCCCTTCCAGTACTGCTTGAGGATCGTCTCGTACGTCCCCCGCGACCAGCGCAGCTGCTGGGTGAAGAAGTCCGTCCAGGCGTTCGGGCCCTCGCCGACGGCGAGCACGTCCGGGGTGTAGACCGACTTCCACCTGCGGCCCGTCGCCGGGTTCCTGGTGCGGTGCATCTCGAAGCCGGTCGCCATGTCCTCGGTGATCGAGTCGTACAGGCCGCCGATCTGCTTGACGGCGCTGATCCGTACGGCGTTGGAGGTGCCCACGAACATCGGTGCGCCGTAGCGGTTGCCGGCGCGCTGGATCAGCGCGTGGAAGAGGAACTGCTGCGACTCGGCGGCCTTGGTGACGAACGTGTCGTAGTTGCCGTAGACCTGCGGGCCGATGACGAAGCCGACGTCCGGGTCGCGGAAGTAACCCAGTATCCGCTCCAGGTAGTTGGGCAGCGGCACGTGGTCGGTGTCGACGGAGGCGAAGAAGTCGTACGCGTCGCCGTGCGCCTGGAGCCAGGCGTTGTAGTTGCCGTGCTTGGTCTTCGCGCGGTGCGGGCCCTTGGGCTGGTTCCAGCGCTCGACGCCCTTGCGGGTGAAGTGGTGCACTCCCAGGCGCGCGCAGACCGCCTTCACCTCGTCGTCGTCGCCCTCGTCGAGCAGCCACACGTGTATCACGCCCCGGTGCCGCAGCCGTACGGCGGCCTGGAGGGTCTTCGTCACCATCTCCAGCGGTTCCTTGCCGGGCACGAAGGTGGTGAGGAAGGCGACGCGGGTGCCGGTCTCGGGCACCACCGGGACCGGATCGCGGGCTACCAGGGTGGCGTGCGCGTTGGAGAGCACGTTCATGCAGCGGAAGAACTCGATCAGGCCGATCGAGACCAGCATCACCACGTCGAGGACCGGCAGGAAGTCGTACGCCGGGTAGTCCCGCTCGGTCCAGTGCTCGGGCTGGAGCAGCCAAGCCAGCAGGACCAGTGAGAGCAGCGGCGCGGCGGCGAGCATCAGTGCGACCCGGACGCGGTGCGGTTCCTGCGAGATCAGCGAGCGGTACTGCACCCGGTACGGCCGGTCCGGGTCGGGCTCGGTGAGGGGACCGGCCAGGCGGCTGTAGTGCTCGTAGTCGTATCTGGGCAGGGCCTTTCTGAGTCTGCGAAGGCTCCCGGTGTGCCCGGAGTGGCCGTTGCGGCCCATGCGGTCGATGTGACCGCTGGCGCCTGTGCGGTGCGATGGCTGAGCCGGCACCCCCAGCCGGGCCGTCCCGGACGGATCGCGGCCGTCCTGCTGCCGGGCGCCTGTCGGCGTCGACGTCATGAGTCATCCACCCCCACACGCAGGTCACGCGCATGTTCATCGGTTTCTTGCCGGTTGCATGGCTGCCCCCCTCGGCGGCCATCGACGCACAAAGGTCCCCAATTCCCTGCGCATCGGGCAACAAGCCCAAACGGTCTTTCGAAAACCCCCAGAACCCCCAACTGCCGCGCAATGGCGGCATTGCGGCATCAAGGGTTCTACGGTGCTCATCATGATCGCAAGGTGTGAAAAGCGGAGTTCACGGCTCATACGCATGCAAGTTGCATAGAGGTACACGAGTGCGATCGCGGTGGCCGTGTGACCCGGGCGACGCGAAAGGCCCCCTCGCCTTCGAGAGGGGGCCTTGCTGCTGGGGGGTGGGTGGCGGAGCCCCCACCGCGCGCGGCGCAGCCGCGCAGATACGGCGATGGCGAGGCCGGCTCGCGCTTTCCGCGAACATGCCTCGCCATCGTCATCGTGCGCCGCCAGGGACTCGAACCCCGGACCCGCTGATTAAGAGTCAGCTGCTCTAACCAACTGAGCTAGCGGCGCCTGCTGACGTGCACAACTTTACAGGATGCGGAGTGGTGCTCCTGACCGCCCCGCTGTGGCCGGTGGGGGCATGGGAAGCCGTTCCGTGATTGGTATGAACATGTCCAAGTCGTCGCAATAACCTGGCCTTGGTCTAGACCAGCACGCACAGCACAGCTCATCGAACCTCCCCACACGTTCACCAGGAGCGGCAGCATGCGCACCAAGGCCAAGTTGTACGCGGCCGTGCTGGGCCTCACCACCGCCGGAGCCTTCGTGCTCTCCACCGGTGGTGCCAGCAGCCACGGCTACACCGACCTCCCCATCAGCAGGCAGAAGCTCTGCGCCAACGGCACCGTCACCAACTGCGGCGACATCCAGTGGGAGCCGCAGAGCGTCGAGGGGCCCAAGGGCTTCCCGGCGTCCGGACCGGCGGACGGGCGGATCTGTTCCGGCAACAACACCCGGTTCGGCGAGCTCGACAGCCCCCGGACCCCCTCGGGCGGCGCCTGGCCCACGACCCAGGTCACCGGCGGGCAGAGCTACGCCTTCCGCTGGCAGTTCACGGCGCGGCACGCCACGACCGACTTCAAGTACTACGTCACCCGGCAGGGCTGGAACCAGGACCACGCCCTGACCCGTTCCGACCTGAACACGACCCCGTTCCTGACGGTCCCCTACGCCGGCAAGCAGCCTCCGGCCACCCTCAGCCACAGTGGCACCCTGCCCACCGGGCTGAGCGGCCACCACGTCATCCTCGCCGTCTGGACGATCGCCGACACGGGCAACGCGTTCTACGCCTGCTCCGACGTCACCTTCTGACCGGCCCCGGAGGTTCTGAGCCTCCCTTGAGCCACCGGCGCGGCCGGCGTGGGTAGCTTCCTGCCACGCCGGCCGATCACGGCCGCACGGAGTTCGGGGGGCTTCATGGAGGCGTTGTCCTACGCCGTACCGGCGCTGTTCTACGTCGTGCCGACGCTCATGATCGGCGGGGCGGTGTTCCTCCTCGTCCGGATCACCGGCCGCTCGCGAGAGGTGCGCGGCGCCTGGAACAGCGGGCTCACGGCCGAGGCGCGGTGTCTGCGGACGTACGGCACGAGCCGCGACGGGCACGGTGGCGCGAGCACCACGCTGCACCACGTGTATGAGTTCACGACCCGCGAGGGCCGCAGCGTCCGGTTCGCCGAGAGCAACGGGCCGGCGACGATCGTCGAGGGCGACATCGTCACCGTCCACTACGCGGCCGGGCGTCCCGAGCGGGCGACGGCCCATGCCCCGGCGCCCGGCAGGCTCGCGGCGGGCCAGGGCTGCGCCTACGCCTTCCTCGGCGTCTTCATCGCCTTCTGCCTCGTCTTCATGGCAGTCGCCCACCCGATCTTCTCGGTGGTGGACGAGGTGCTGCCGTAGCGGCCCGCGAGGGACGCGGAAGGCCCCCCGCTTCCGCGAGGGGCCTTCCGTATCGTGCGCCGCCAGGGACTCGAACCCCGGACCCGCTGATTAAGAGTCAGCTGCTCTAACCAACTGAGCTAGCGGCGCATGACTCTCGCCTTCCGCTTCCCGCAGTCGGCGACGAAGAAAATACTACCTGGTTCCGAGGGGTGCTCGTGACCACCCCGGGCGGGCGGACCGGCAGGGCCGCGCGGGCCGTGCCGATCCGGCGCACGCCCCGGTCACAGCACCGCGCTGAGGAACTCCCGGGTGCGCTCCTCGCGGGGCTCGCCGAAGATCCGCTCCGGCGGACCGGACTCCACCACCCGCCCGGAGTCGAACATCAGCACCTGGTCGGAGATGTCCCGGGCGAAACCCATCTCGTGGGTCACGCAGAGCAGGGTGATGTCGGTGCTGCGGGCGATGTCCCGCAGCACGTCCAGCACGCCCGCGACCAGCTCCGGGTCCAGCGCCGAGGTCACCTCGTCCAGCAGCAGCACCTGCGGGCGCATCGCCAGCGCACGGGCGATCGCCACCCGCTGCTGCTGGCCGCCGGACAGCTGCGAGGGCCGGGAGTCGCACTTGTCGGCCAGGCCCACCAGGTCCAGCAGCTCCCGGGCGCGGGCGTCCGCCTCGTCCCGGGACATGCCGAGCACGGTGACCGGGGCCTCGGTGATGTTCCTCAGCACGGTCATGTTCGGGAACAGGTTGAAGTGCTGGAAGACCATGCCGATCTTCTTGCGGATCTCCCTGACCTGCTTGTCGGAGGCCGGGAAGAGCTGGTCGCCGTCGACCGTGATGGTTCCCTCGTCGGGCTTGGTCAGGGTCATCAGCAGCCGCAGGATCGTGGTCTTGCCCGATCCGGAGGGGCCGATGAGGGTGACGTGCTTGCCGGCGCTGACGGAGAAGTCCAGCCCGTCGAGGACGGTCTGGTCCCCGAAGCGCTTGGTCACCCTCTCCAGGCGGACCAGTTCGGCGGTCGTGGTGCCGGTGGTGGGACGTTCGGGATTCTTGGCTGCGTCAACGGACAAGACGTCGCTCCAGTGCTCGCAGGAGGAGGGAGGCCAGATAGGAAACGAGGATGAAGGCCACGCCGATCACGGTCAGGGGCTCGGTGAACTGGAAGTGCTGCTGGGAGTACAGCCGCGCCTGCCCGAGCATCTCCAGCACGGTGATCGCCATCAGCATCGGCGTGTCCTTGAGCATCGAGATGACGTAGTTGCCGAGCGCCGGGACCACCCGGCGGATCGCCTGCGGAAGGATCACCGCCGTCCAGGTCCGCCGCCACGGCAGGTTCAGCGCCGTCGCCGCCTCCCACTGGCCGACGGGCACCGCCTCGATGCCGGCCCGGTAGACCTGCATCGTGTACGTCGAGTAGTGCAGTCCGATCGCGAAGACCCCGGTGGTCAGCGCGGAGAAGGTCAGCCCCCACTCGGGCAGCACGTAGAAGAGGAAGAACAGCTGCACCAGCAGCGGAGTGTTGCGGACGAACTCCGTCACCACCCCCACCGGCCAGCGCACCCACCGGGTCGGCAGCCGCATCAGCAGCGCCCAGACCAGGCCCAGCGCGAAGGAGATCACCGAGCCCAGCGCGAGGGCCTGCAGGGTGACCAGCAGGCCGTCCCAGAAGTGCGGCAGGAAGTCGCTCACGGCGCTCCAGTCCCACTTCATGCGGCACCACCTCCCACGCCGACGCCGGTCGTCTGGGCCCGCTTGAGGTCACGCGCCGCCGGCTCGGCGAGCGGGTCCCTGCCGATCCCCCTCTTCAGCCGCTTCTCCAGCCCCCGCATCAGCCGGGTCAGCAGGAACGCGATCACGAAGTAGATGAGCAGCACGTACGTGTAGATCTGCGCGCTCTGCTGGAGGGCGAGCCGGACGAGGTTGCCGCTGAACGCCAGATCGCCCATGCCCATGATCGACACCAGCGAGGTCCCCTTGAGCAGCTCGATCAGCAGGTTGCAGAAGGAGGGGATCATCTCCGGCACCGCCTGCGGCAGCAGGATCAGGCGCATCCGCTGCCACGGCGTGAAGCTGAGCGCGATCCCGCCCTCCCGCTGCGCCGGGTCCACCGCGTTCAGGGCTCCGCGCACGATCTCCGAGCCGTACGCCCCGTACGTCAGCCCGAGCGCCAGCGTGCCGGCCCACATCGGCACCAGCTGCCAGCCGAAGGCGGGCGGCAGCACGAAGAACACCCAGAAGATCATCACCAGTGCCGAGGTCCCGCGGAACACCTCGGTGTAGAGGCCCGCGAGGAAGCGGACGATCCACAGCCGGTGGGTGCGGGCGACACCGACCACGAAGGAGACGGCGGTGGCCAGCAGCGCACTGAAGAACAGCAGCTGGATCGTGGTCCAGACGCCCCGGAGGACGAGTTCCCAGAGTCCTGTGGTCATCCGCCGCACAGCTCCTTCGCGGTCAGGTCCGTCATCTCGGCCTTGGTGAATCCGAAGGGCTGAAGGATCCGGAACAGTTCGCCGCTCTTCTTCAGCTTGTGCAGCTCGGCGTTGAAGGCGTCCCGCAGTTTGGTCTCGGTCGGCCGGAAGGCGAAGGCGCCGCCGTCGACGTGCGGTTTGCCCTTCACCAGCGGCGCGAAGGGCGGGGTGGCCTCGGCCTTGGAGGACTTCTTCACCACCTCGCGGGTGGTGAGCGCCGTACCGGCGAAGACGTCCACCCGGCCGGCCTCCACGGCGTTCAGGCCCGCCACCTGGTCGGGGACGATCAGGATGTCGCTCTGCTTGTACCCGGCGTCCACCGCGTACTCGATCTCGGCGTAGCCGGTGCCGGTGGCGAACTTCGCCTTCTTCGCCACGATGTCCTGATAGCTGTGCAGCCCCTTCGGGTTGCCCTTGCGGACGATGAAGGAGTCGAGCATCTGGTAGTCGGGGTCGGCGAAGATGACCTGCTCGCAGCGGTCGGGGTTGACGTACATTCCGGCGGCCACGACGTCGAACTGCTGCGAGTTCAGCCCCGGGATCAGCGAGCCGAACTCGGTCGGCACGGGCTGCACCTTGTCCACGCCGAGGCGTTTGAAGATCACCCGGGCCAGCTCGGGCGCCTCGCCCGTCAGGTCGCCGTTCTTGTCGATGTACCCGAACGGGATCTCGCCCGCGATGCCGAGCCGTACGACGCCCGCCGCCCGGAGCCGGTCGAGCAGGTCACCGCCGTTCTCGGTGGACGCCGTCGCCACGCGACTGCAGCCCGCGGCGCCGAGCGCGCCGAGCGCCGCGACCCCCGCGAGCAGCGACCGGCGGCTGGGCCCGGGTATCCGTCTGCCTTTTCCAAGTGCAAGTGGTGCAGCCATGGGCGCGCGGCTACCCAGGCCCAATCGACTTATGCGCAGCAGATTTCCGGGACATCGGGTACTCGGGATGGAAGGGCCCGAACCGGGCCGGGCCGCGACGACGACCGCACGAGCGCCGCACCGACAGCAGAAAGGCTGGTCATGACCGCACTCGGATTCCTCTACCCGGGCCACTTCGCCGAGGACGACTATCCGCGCATGGAGCAGCTCCTGGGCAGTGACATCCGGGTGGACCTGGTCCACACCGGGATCGACCAGGACGCGTACCAGGCGGCGGCGCTGCGCGCGACGGACTCGGCCGAGCGGCTCGCGCAGAGCGTCGAGGCGCTGCGGCTGTCCGGCGCGGAGGCCGTGGTGTGGGCCAGCACCAGCGGAAGCTTCGGGCGGGGCTGGGAGGGTGCCCACGCGCAGGTGCACGACCTCGCCCGGGCCGCCGGCATGCCGGCCTCCTCG
>NZ_MUBM01000460.1 GCF_002154505.1 Streptomyces carpinensis
ATGGCCTTCGGACTGTGGGGCGTCAACACCGGCATGACCCGGACGCTCGACCTCGCCGAACAGCGCATGGCCGCCCAGGGGCTGCCCGCCCTGCCGGCCGATCTGGGCCTGGCCCTGTTCGACGCGTCGCTGCGGTCGGGGCTGCCCGCGCTGGTGCCGTTGCGCATCGACACCGGTGTCCTGCGCGGCCGTGGCGAGGAGATCCCGCCACTGTTGCGGAGCCTGGTCAGGGTGCCCGCACGACGCGCCGCCCAGTCGGGGGCCGGTGCGGAGGGGCCGGTGGCGCGGCTGGCCGGGCTCACCGAGGACGAGCGTGCGGCGGCGCTGCTGGATCTCGTCCGCGAGCAGGTGGCCGCCGTCCTCGGGCACACCTCCAGCGACGCGGTGGAGGCCGAACGTGCCTTCAGCGAGCTGGGCTTCGACTCGCTCGCCGCGGTCGAGCTGCGCAACCAGCTCGGCGCCGCGACCGGGCTGCGGCTGCCCGCCACCCTCATCTTCGACTACCCGAGCGCCCAGGCCGTTGCCGACCACATCGGCGGCGAACTGGCCGGCACGGTCTCCGCGCCGGCGCCCGCCCGTGCCCTGTCCGCACCTGCCCGGGACGTGGCGGACGACCCGGTCGTGATCGTCGGCATGGCGTGCCGGTACCCGGGCGGCGCAACCACGCCCGAGGAACTCTGGCGGCTGGTCGCCGGCGGTGTGGACGCGGTGTCGGCGTTCCCGGAGGACCGGGGCTGGGACCCGGACGTGTACGACCCGGAGCCGGGCACACCGGGGAAGACGTACGCGCGCGAGGGCGGGTTCCTGTACGACGCGGCGGAGTTCGACTCGGCGTTCTTCGGGATCGGCCCGAACGAGGCTTTGATGATGGACCCGCAGCAGCGGCTGCTGCTGGAGGTGTCCTGGGAGGCGATCGAGCGGGCCGGCATCGACCCGACCTCCCTCAAGGGCAGCCGCACCGGCGTGTACGCGGGGCTGATGTACCACGACTACGCACTCGGCGTGGAGGCGGCGGCCAGCACCGGCGGCAGCCTGGTCTCCGGCCGTACGTCCTACACCCTCGGGCTGGAGGGCCCGTCCGTCACCGTCGACACGGCCTGCTCCTCCTCCCTGGTCGCTCTGCACATGGCGGCGCAGGCGCTGCGCCTGGGAGAGTGCTCGTTGGCCCTGGCCGGCGGGGTCGCGGTCATGGGCACGCCCGGCATGTTCGTGGAGTTCAGCCGCCAGCGCGGCCTCGCCCCGGACGGCAGGGCCAAGTCCTTCTCCGCGGCGGCCGACGGAGTCGCCTGGGGCGAGGGCGCGGGTGTGCTGCTGCTGGAGCGGTTGTCGGACGCCCGCCGTAACGGGCATCCGGTGCTGGCGGTGGTGCGCGGTTCCGCGCTCAACCAGGACGGTGCGTCCAACGGCATGACCGCGCCCAACGGTCCCTCGCAGCAGCGGGTGATCCGCCAGGCCCTCGCGGACGCCGGACTGGGCACCGCCGACATCGACGCGGTGGAGGCGCACGGCACCGGTACGACACTGGGTGATCCGATCGAGGCGCAGGCGCTGCTGGCGACGTACGGGCAGGAGCGTCCGGCGTCGGGTGAGCCGTTGTGGCTG
>NZ_MUBM01000461.1 GCF_002154505.1 Streptomyces carpinensis
CGGGACCTGGCGGCAGCCCGGAACCCGCGCACTGGGCCCCCGGCGGTAGCCGGGGTGACCGGGACCGGGCGGCAGCCCGGAACCCGCGCCGGCACTGGGCCCCCGGCGGTAGCCGCACACGGGGTCGGCGGGCACGCACCGCCGGCCGGACACACACGGTGATCCGGACACGCACCGATCACCGACGCAGGCGGGTTTCCTCGGCCGGGCACGCCCGCTCGGTCGGGCACAGCGCGCGGCCGGGCGCGTGCACCTGGTCAGGAAGCCCGTGCAGCCAGGGACAGCACGTCGCCGGGCACAGCGCGTGACCATGTGGCCCCCGTGGCCGGGCACAGCGCGTGACCGCACACGAAGCCAAGCCGGGCACCGTGCGTGACCGGGCGCGGGCACGAGGCCACGCACCCTTCGGGACCGGGCGGGGCGCGGTCGGGACATGTGGGCGCCCGGACCGGTGGAGGTGCCAGGTGGACGGGTGGGGTGCGGTGAACGGTCCGCCGCGGACATCCACGTCGCCGGCCCGGGGCCGGGCGGTGGTCCGAAGTGCGTGATGTCGGTCAAAGTCTGCGACGCACCCGGATTCCGATCAAACGACCGAACACACCCGTGCACCGCTCTGGCCATTCCCCTTGGCGGTACACCGCCACAACACGCCCCCGACCGACACCGAACCCGGACCGGACCGATCAATAATCGGTCACTCTCTGGCACTTGATGAGGCGTCAATCGGTTACGGAAGCGACGTAATCGATGATTTGAGCAACTCGGTGTAGCAGTGCCTGTACGAAGCGTTATTCTCCTCAGACGCAAACCGGTACCCCTCCGTCGCTACGACGGGTGAACGGTCCCGTACTGCACGTGATGGAAGCTCTGCCTCTGGGAGTCCCGTGTACCCACACGTCGGGGTTGACGCCTCGGGCCTGGCTACGCTCCGCGCTACGGTCCTCGACCTGCTGCGCGGTCTCGTCCCCACCGCGTACGCCGGCCCCGCATTCGCCACCGCCGCCTCCGCAGGCCCGTGCTACGCGCTGGCCGAAGGTGGCGCCGCCGTGGGCAGACGTGGGCGCCCGTCCGCCGGGGCGACCGCCCGCCGCCCGGCCGCGGACAGCGACAGCGCCCGGATGATGGACCTCGTCGAGCGTGCCCAGGCCGGCGAGGCCGACGCCTTCGGCCGCCTCTACGACCAGTACAGCGACACGGTGTACCGGTACATCTACTACCGCGTCGGCGGCAAGGCGACCGCGGAGGACCTCACCAGCGAGACCTTTCTCCGCGCCCTGCGCCGCATCGGCACCTTCACCTGGCAGGGCCGCGACTTCGGCGCCTGGCTGGTCACCATCGCCCGCAACCTCGTCGCCGACCACTTCAAGTCCAGCCGCTTCCGTCTGGAGGTCACCACCGGCGAGATGCTCGACGCCAACGAGGTCGAGCGCTCCCCCGAGGACTCCGTCCTGGAGTCCCTGTCCAACGCCGCCCTGCTCGACGCCGTGCGACGACTCAACCCCCAGCAGCAGGAGTGCGTCACGCTCCGCTTCCTCCAGGGCCTCTCCGTCGCGGAGACCGCCCGCGTGATGGGCAAGAACGAGGGCGCCATCAAGACCCTCCAGTACCGGGCCGTGCGCACCCTCGCCCGACTCCTCCCGGACGACGCCCGCTGACCCGCCAACGCTCGGCGACATTCAACTCACCCTGAGTCACGTCATGTTGACTTCCCGACTCGATCCTCCGCCGTCCGTAACCGAAGTGCCGAGCCGCTCGTTGTGCGGGATACAGGCTCCCTGTGGTCACGCCTTGGCCCACGCTGATCACTCGATCGGGTGGGTGCGGGCGTGGGTGTGCAACTCTCAGGCCCCACGGGGAGTCGACCGTCATGACGAGAGGAGGTGCCGCCAGTGATCGCGAACGTATCGGCGCACCGGCGGGCGAACGCCTTCGCCCAGGCCCTGGAGGAGCTGTCCGACCAGGGCACGGCGGCCGAGCAGTCCGAAGGACCGGACCCCGCCCCGGCAACCGCGGAACAGACCGAGCAGAGCCGCCTGCTGGCTCTCGCCGGCGGTCTGGGCGCGCTGCCCCGGCCGGAGCTGGACCCCGACGTCAAGGTCGTCCAGCGGGCCCAACTGGTGGCCGCGATGGAGGCCATGATGCAGGAGGGCACCGCGGCGGGCGAGGCGAGTGACCTGTCAGTGCCCGGCCAGCGATCCCACCGGGCCAAAGGCGCCCACCGGGCGAGCGGCCTGGGGAAACTGCGGCCGCGCACGCGACTGACCAAGGGCCTGGCCGCCGGCGGGCTCAGCGTCGGTGTGGCCGCGGGAGCGTTCGGCGGTGTGGCCGCCGCCAGCTCCGACGCCCTCCCCGGTGACTCGCTGTACGGCCTGAAGCGCGGCATCGAGGAATTCAAGGTCACCTACCTGACCGACGGAGCCGACGAACAGGGACAGGCCTACCTCGACCTGGCCTCGACCCGGCTGAGCGAGGCCCGCCGGCTGCTGGACCGCGGCCGCGGCGGCCATCTCGACCCCGAGTCCGTCGGCGAGATCCGCCGCACCCTGTCCGGGATGCAGCACGACGCGTCCGAAGGCCACCGCCTGCTGCACGAGGCCTACGAGCGCGACCCCAACTCCCTCGGCCCCATCCAGGCCCTCTCCGCCTTCTCCCAGTCCCACCGCGAGACCTGGGGCGCGCTGCGCCAGAAGCTGCCGGTGCAGCTCGGCGACGTCAGTGACCAGGTGTCGTCGGTCTTCGACGCCATAGACGAAGAGGTGGCCCCGCTCCAGTCACTGCTCCCCCAGCCCCCGGCCTCGACCGGCGGCGGCAGACAGCAGGCCCCTGATGCTCAGCCGTCCTCCGGCCGGTCCGGGTCGTCCCGGCCCGCGCAGCCCAGCACCGGCACCGGCACCCACTCGGGCAGCCACCAGCCCGGCAGCGGCAGCCCCAGCACGTCGGCCGGATCCGGCAGCGAGAGCGGCGAGGGCCTGCTCGGCGGCACCACGGGCGGCCTGCTCGACCCGCCCAAGCCCAGCGGCAGCGCCTCGCCCTCCGAGAGCAAGCCGCCCGCCGACGGCCCCAACGTGACGATCCCGCCCCTCATCCCGGGCCTCCTCCCCGGCCTCGGCATCGACAGCCAGGACTCCAAGTAGGCACATGACGACGGGGGCGCCCTCAGTGCGAGGGCGCCCCCGTCGTCGTGGCACCGCCGGACTGACGTCCTGCGCGCCACGGCTCAGAAGAACACCGACCTGCGCTGCACCAGCAGCTTGTACAGCGTGTGCTGGATCTGCTCGCGTACCTGGTCGGTCAGGTTGAACATCAGCATCGGGTCCTCCGCCGCCTCCGTCGGATACCCGTCCGTCGGGATCGGCTCGCCGAACTGGATCGTCCACTTCGTCGGCAGCGGAATCGCCCCCAGCGGGCCCAGCCACGGGAACGTCGGCGTCAGCGGAAAGTACGGGAAGCCCAGCAGACGGGCCAGGGTCTTGGCGTTGCCGATCATCGGGTAGATCTCCTCCGCCCCGACGATCGAGCAGGGGATGATCGGCACGCCCTGCCGCAGCGCCGTGGAGACGAAACCGCCACGGCCGAACCGCTGGAGCTTGTAGCGCTCGCTGAAGGGTTTCCCGATGCCCTTGAAGCCCTCCGGCATCACCCCGACCAGCTCGCCCTGACCCAGCAGCCGTTCCGCGTCCTCCGCGCAGGCGAGCGTGTGGCCCAGCTTGCGGGCGAGCTCGTTGACCACCGGCAGCACGAAGACCAGGTCGGCGGCGAGCAGCCGCAGATGGCGCCCGGCGGGGTGCTGGTCGTGCACCGCGACCTGCATCATCAGCCCGTCCAGGGGCAGCGTCCCGGAGTGGTTGGCGACGATCAGCGCGCCGCCCTCCTTCGGGATGTTCTCGACGCCCTTCACATCGACCCGGAAGTACTTCTCGTACACGGGCCTCAGCAGGGACATCAGCACCTGGTCGGTGAGCTCGGCGTCGTAGCCGAAGTCGTCGACGTCGTAGTCCCCGGTGAGGCGCCGGCGCAGGAACGACAGGCCGCTCGCGATACGCCGCTCCAGACCCCCGCCTTCGCCCTCGCCTTCCCCGGGCCGGTGGGCGGCCGGCGCCGGTCCCGACCGCAGCTCCGGCCGGTCCTGGGTGTTCTCACCGGTCACAGGACCATCCTCGGGTACGGCCGTCCTGGCCGGCAGCGGCTGCACCTCCCGGACCGCCGCGGGCTCACCGCCGGAGCGCCGGCTCCCCGCGCTCCGGCGCCGCGACGGCCGCGCTCCGGCGCCCCCGCGGGACCGGTCGTCGTCGAACGGAATGACCTTGGCGTCCGCCATCGTTGCTGCGCTCCTCAGTTGGCGCTCTGCGTTGGGGGGTGGCCACTGCCCCGGCGGGACAGCGCGGCGATCCGGTCGACGGCCCCCGCAAGGGCCTCCGGCGGCAGCAGTCCGGGGCCGCGGCTGCGGACGAAGTCCGCGAAGGTCTCCGCGGTCGTGTACTTGGGTGTGAAGCCCAGCGTGTCGCGCATCTGATCGGTGGCCACGACCCGGCCGTGGGTGAGCAGTCGGATCTGCTCGGGTGAGAAGTCCGTCATTCCCAGCGTACGCACCAACGAGCCCGCCCACGTGACGGCGGGCAGCAGCAGCGGCACCGTGGGACGGCCCAGCCGCCGAGAGCACTGCGAGAGCAGCAGCACTCCGTCACCGGCGATGTTGAAGGTGCCGCTGTTGAGCGTGCCCCGGCGGGCCTCGTGCGAGGCGATCCGCAGCACCTCGATCACGTCGTCCTCGTGCGCGAACTGAAGCCGCGGGTCGTAGCCGAACACCGTCGGCAGGACCGGCAGCGCGAAGTAGGAGGCGAGCGGCGTGTCCACGGTCGGCCCGAGGATGTTGGCGAACCTGAGCACGCACACGGCCACGTCCGGCCGGCGCCGCGCGAAACCCCGCACGTACCCCTCGACCTCCACCGCGTCCTTGGCGAAGCCGCCGCTGGGCAGGGACTTGGCCGGAGTGGTCTCGGTGAACACCGCCGGGTCGCGGGGCGCGGAGCCGTAGACGTTGGTGCTGGACTTCACCACCAGCCGCTGCACGCTCGGGGACTTCTGGCAGGCGCCGAGCAGCTGCATGGTGCCGATGACGTTGGTCTCCTTGACCGTGGCCCGGCTGCCGCCGCCCAGCGCGGTGCCGGTCACGTCCATGTGGACGACCGTGTCGGCGCCGGTCTCGGCGAGGACCTTCGCGATGGTGGGCTGCCGGATGTCCGCCTGGATGAAGTCGGCGCCACCCAGATGGTGCTCGGGTGGGACCGCGTCCACACCGACGACCCGGTCCACCTGCGGGTCACGCTGGATCCGCCGTACGAACCGGCCCGACAGCCGGCGGGCCACTCCGGTCACCAGGACGACCTGTCCCACGATCAGCGCCTTCCTTCACGTCGCACACCGCGTTCCGCGTACGGCCAACCTATCGGGTCGATGTTGCGCTGTGATGACCACCGACTGCGAAAAGTGACTAAAAGGCTCCCACCAGGTGTGGAACGCGTGAGGCCCCCACCGGGCGAGGTGGGGAAAGCATGTGGCCCCCCACCGGGTGAGGTGGGGGGCCACGGACACGCTCTCGCGATGTCACGCACCGATCATGGCGCGACAGACGTCACTACTTCTTGTTGCGACGCTGGACGCGGGTGCGCTTCAGCAGCTTGCGGTGCTTCTTCTTGGCCATCCGCTTGCGCCGCTTCTTGATAACAGAGCCCACGACTACCCTCGCTCACTTCTCATCACTCGGTGTTTGGGCGCCATGGGCCCACACGACCTACGAGGGGCTAGCCTACCCGCCCGAGTGCCGAGGTCGTTAATCGAGGTGTCCGGAGGGACCCGGAAGCGCCCTGTACTGCCCGTACGGATCCCTCCCGACCGTCGTCAGGCGGTTTCCACCCCCACATAGCTCTCACGGAGGTACTCGTGAACCGCCTGCTCCGGGACGCGGAAGGACCGCCCGACCCGGATGGCGGGCAGATGACCACTGTGCACCAGCCGGTACACGGTCATCTTCGACACTCGCATCACCGAGGCGACCTCCGCCACGGTAAGGAACTGAACCTCGTTCAGAGGCCTCTCGCCAGCTGCAGCCATGACACACCTGCACCTTCCGCACTCGACGGCCACCGGCTTCCCCTTCCGGTGACTCTTCGTCGCTGCGTGCTCACTCCCCAGACTAGGGGCGGGTGATGCAAGTGGGGAAGAGGTGCACCCATCGGCGGCCTACTATGACAGACACGCTCGATTGAGCACGTAGCGGGTGAGCGGGCGGTAGTAGGCGGCCCGCACGGCGTCGTCAAGCGGAACGACGACGGACACGCGCCCCTCCGCCTGCCCCACGAACAACGCGGGATCGTCCGTGTCTGCGAGCCCCACGGCCTCGAACCCCAGCTGACCTGCTCCGCAGACCCAGCCGTGGTCTCCGATCACCAGCTCGGGCAGTGGGCCGCCGGCATCCGCGGCCCACTGCCCGAGCTGG
>NZ_MUBM01000462.1 GCF_002154505.1 Streptomyces carpinensis
CGCCGCCGGCGGCGCGGTGGCCATGGCCGGGGGCGGGGACGACACGGACGCCTCCGGCGCCGACGCGGGCGGGGCGGTGGAGTTCCACGGCGCACACCAGGCGGGCATCGCCACGCCCGTGCAGGACCGGCTGCACTTCGCCGCCTTCGACGTGAAGACCGACGACCGCGCCGAGTTCGTGCAGATGCTGAAGGACTGGACGGCCGCCGCGCGCCGGATGACCGCCGGGAAGACGGTCGGCGAGGGCGCGTACGGCGGGCTGGCCGAGGCACCGCCCGACGACACCGGCGAGGCCCTGGGCCTCATGCCCTGCCGGCTGACCCTCACCATCGGCTTCGGCCCTTCCCTGTTCGAGAAGTTCGGGCTGCGGGACAGGCGCCCCGCGGCCCTGGTCGACCTGCCGAAGTTCCCCGGCGACAACCTCGACCGGTCCCGCACCGGCGGCGACCTGTGCATCCAGGCCTGCGCGGACGACCCGCAGGTCGCCGTGCACGCGATCCGCAACCTGGCCCGCATCGGCTTCGGCAAGGTCGCCATCCGCTGGTCCCAGCTCGGCTTCGGCAAGACCTCCTCGACCACCCCCGGCTCCCAGACCCCGCGCAACCTCTTCGGGTTCAAGGACGGGACCCGGAACATCGCGGGGACCGAGACCGACCGGCTGAAGAAGTTCGTGTGGGTCGGGGACGGGGACGTCGGTGCGAAGGACTCCTGGATGAGCGGGGGCTCGTACCTGGTCGCCCGGCGCATCCGGATGAACGTCGAGACCTGGGACCGGACCTCGCTCCAGGAGCAGGAGGACGTCTTCGGCCGGGACAAGGGCGAGGGCGCGCCCGTCGGCAAGGCGAAGGAGCACGACGAGCCGTTCCTGAAGGCCATGAAGCCCGACGCGCACGTACGGCTCGCGCACCCCGACTCCAACGGCGGGATCACGATCCTGCGCCGGGGCTACTCCTTCACCGACGGCACGGACGGCCTGGGCCGGCTGGACGCGGGCCTGTTCTTCCTGGCCTACCAACGCGACGTGCGCAAGGGGTTCGTCCCGTTGCAGCGCAAGCTGTCTGCGCACGACGCGCTCAACGAGTACATCCAGCACGTGGGTTCGGCGGTCTTCGCGATTCCGCCGGGCGTTCGCGACGCGAACGACTGGTGGGGCCGCACCCTGTTGTCCGAGGAGGCGTAGGCGAGTGTTCTCCAACTACCTGATCGGTCTGCGCGAGGGGCTGGAGGCCAGCCTCGTCGTGTGCATCCTGATCGCCTACCTGGTCAAGACCGGCCGCAGGGACGCCCTGAGGCCGATCTGGACCGGTATCGGCATCGCGGTCGCCATCGCCATGGGCTTCGGCTGCGTCCTCGAATTCGGCTCCCAGGAGCTGACGTTCGCGGCGCAGGAGGCCCTCGGCGGCTCGCTGTCGGTGCTGGCGGTGGGCCTGGTGACGTGGATGGTCTTCTGGATGCGGCGCACCGCCCGGCACCTGAAGTCCGAGCTGCACGGCAAGCTGGACCAGGCGCTGGCGATGGGCACGGGCGCGCTGGTGGTCACCGCGTTCCTGGCCGTGGGCCGGGAGGGGCTGGAAACGGCGCTCTTCGTGTGGGCGTCCGTGCACGCGGCCTCCGACGGCACCCCGCGCCCGCTGGTCGGCGTCGCCCTGGGACTGGCGACGGCGGTCCTGCTCGGCTGGCTGTTCTACCGGGGCGCGCTGAAGATCAACCTGTCCAAATTCTTCACCTGGACCGGCGCCATGCTGGTCGTGGTCGCGGCGGGCGTCCTGGCCTACGGCTTCCACGACCTCCAGGAGGCGGACTGGCTGCCGGGCCTGACGAACCTGGCCTTCGACATCAGCGGCACCATCCCGCCGGACAGCTGGTACGGCACGCTGCTGAAGGGCGTGTTGAACTTCCAGCCCGACCCGACGGTGCTTCAGGTCACGGTGTGGCTGCTGTACTTGGTCCCGACGCTCGCGCTCTTCTTCGCCCCGGTAGGGTTCGCCTCCGGGAAGGGGAAGGTGACGGTACCTGATGAGCAGGGTTCGCGGCCCTCGCAGGCTTCGCAGGCTTGAGCGGAAGGCCCTGATAGCGGCCTCGGTGACCGCGCTGTCATGGACGGCGAGCGGGTGCGTGGTGGTGCACGGTGAGCGCGAGGTGCTCCCGGCCACCACGCGTGCCGAGGCCGCGAAGGCACTCGAGCGGTTCACGGACGCGTACAACAAGGCCGACAAGGCCTACGACAGCTCACTGGACGCGAACCATGTCACGGGCGCCCTCGGCGCCATCGACGCGGCGCGGCTGAAGGCCGGCCACATCAACAGCCCGAGCGGTAACGCCCGGCACACGCCGCTGACGCTCACGGACGCCCGCTTCACCATCCCCAAGAAGGCCGGCTGGCCGCGCTGGTTCCTCGCCGACGCCAAGGGCAACAAGGGCGGCACCTCGCGCTGGCTGCTGGTGTTCACCCGCAACGACCTCGACGAGACCTGGAAGGTCGCCTATCTGACGCTGGCGGCCCCCGCGAACGTGCCGAAGTTCAAGGTGGACAAGGACGGCTGGGCCGAGGCCGTGCCCGCCGACTCCGCCGGGCTGACCGCCCCGCCGGGTGACCTGAGCCAGGACTACGCGACCTACCTGAAGGACGGCGGGACCACCTTCGCCCCCGGGGTGCACACCACCACCTGGCGCAAGCTGCGCGCCCGGAACGCCGTCAAGCCGGGCCTCGCCACGCAGTACATCGACGAGCCCCTGACGAACGGCGCCTACGCACCGCTGGCGCTGCGCACCGCCGACGGCGGCGCGCTGGTGTTCCTCGCCACGCACCACTACATGAAGCAGACGGCCGCCGCGGGCGCCACCGTGCCCCGTCCGAACAAGGCCGTGCAGGCGTTGACCAAGGGCGAGATCAAGCAGTCGCTCACGATGGAGTTCGTCTCCAACGAGGCCGTCCTGGACCCGGCGGCGGGCTCGGCGGGCGGTCAGGACAAGGGCCAGGGGAAGATCGCGGTGCTGGGCCGCGTGCAGGGGTTGACGTCGGCGCAGGGCGGGTGACGCGGGGGGCCTCGAAGGTCGTGGGGCTCTCAACGAGCGGCCCGGAGTTCGGCTGGTCTCAACGGGGCGGCCCAACGGGGCGGCCCGGGGTCTCGGTTGCCTTCAGCGGGTCCTGGAGGGCTCGGCGGCTCTCGGCGGGGCAGTCCTGGAGGGCTCGGCGGCTGTCGATGGGGCGGCCCAGGTGGCTCTCAATGGCGCAGGGGCCAGGCCTCGCCGATGTGTCCGGGCTCCTGGCCGGCGTGGCGGGCGCACGCGTCGGTGAGGGCCTCGAGGAGGCTGAGCGGGTCGGGCAGCGGGTGCTCGGGGCCGCGCACCCAGCGCACCGACCGGTCGCCGTCACCGGGCAGCCGGGCCGGCGGTACGAGGACGTAGGAACCGCGGCAGTGCCAGCGCAGTCCCGGGTGCTCGTCCATGGTCTCCGGGTGGCAGTCCAGCTCGCAGGGCCACCACTCGTCCTCGTCCTCGGGGGTGCCGCGGGTGAGGGTGAAGAACAGCATGCGGCCGTCGTCGCTCTCGGCGACCGGTCCTGTCTCGACGCCGGCGGCGAGCAGCCGCTCCAGTGCCTCCCGGCCGGCCTGCACCGGCACGTCCAGCACGTCGTGCACCATGCCGGTCGCGGTGATGAAGTTAGCCTCCGGCTGGTGCCGGGCCCAGCGCTCGATCTGGGCGCGGTCGGTCGTGGACTGCGTCTGCCACGCGAAGGACACCGGGTGCCTCGCGGGCGTGGGACAGCCGACGCGGTCGCAGGAGCAGCCGTAGCCGGCCCCCGGATGGGCGGCGGGCGCGAGGGGCAGTCCCGCGGCGGCGGTGGCGAGCAGCAGAGCCTCACGACCCCCGTCCCCGGCGGCCTCCTTCGGGCGGCGTCCGCGCAGCCATTGGGAGAGTTTGCCCTGCCGGCCGGTGCGGCCGCCGAACTCCGCGCTCATCTATCCCCTCGCCTCGCTGGTGTGGACAGCTGGCTCCATGGTCCCACCATCCTCCGTCCGCGGTGACCGCGCCCCCGTGTCCGGGCCGGGAGGCGGTACTCAGCGTGGCACGAGTCCGTACAGTGCGTAGTCGACGAGGGTGTCGGTGTAGGCGTGGGTGATGGGTGCCGTGTGCTGCAGCCAGCGCTGGGCTAGCGGGGAGACGAAGAGTTCCAGGGCGATGCGCGGGTCGACGTCCGGGCGTACGGCTCCGGTGTCCTGGGCGGCGCGCAGCCGGCGCACGTACAGCTCCAGCTGCGGTTCGAGGAGCTTGGTCACGAACTCCCGGCCGAGCGGCTCGTTCACCACGCCCTCGGCGGCCAGCGCCCGCGACGGCGCCTCGAACCTCGGGTCGAGCAGTTCGTCGACGGTGGCGCGCAGCACGGCCTTGAGGTCGGCGGCGAGGTCGCCGGTGTCGGGGATCTCGTACGGCACCTGCCCGGCCTGCCGGGCCGCCTGTTCTGAGAGGTCGAGGAACGCCTCCAGGAGCACGTCCGCCTTCGAAGGCCACCACCGGTAGATCGTCTGCTTGCCCACTCCGGCCCGGGCGGCGATTCCCTCGATCGTGGTCTTCGGGTAGCCGGCCTCGGCGACGAGCGCGAGTGCGGCGTCGTAGATCGCGCGACGGGACTTCTCACTGCGGCGGGTGGCGTCCGGGGCTGGCTTCTTGACCATGGGGCGACGGTAGCAGGGGGGTGAGACGGGACGTCTCGCCGCAGGCGTGCGCCGGCCGGGAGACGGGCGCGGGTCGGGCGGCCTGCGCGGGTCGAGAGGCCAGAGCGGGTCGAGAGGCCAGAGCGGGTCGAGCGGCCTGCGCGGGTCGAGAGGCGAGAGCGGGTCGAGCGGCCTGCGCGGGTCGAGCGGCCTGCGCGGGTCGAGAGAGGGGAGCGGGTCGAGGAGACGGGAGCCGGTCGAGGAGACGGGAGCCGGTCGAGGAGACGGGCGCGGGTCGAGGAGACGGGAGCCGGTCGAGGAGACGGGAGCCGGTCGAGGAGACGGGAGCCGGTCGAGGAGACGGGAGC
>NZ_MUBM01000463.1 GCF_002154505.1 Streptomyces carpinensis
CGGCCGCGGCCGTACTGGCGCTGACGACGGCGTGCGGTCAGGACGGCGCCCCCGCGGCGAGCAGTCAGAACGTGGGCGCGACGGCCCCGGCCGGCGGATTCGGCGGCTCCGGTTCGGGGACCGGCACCCAGACCGGCGTGGGCGCCGGCAACGGATACGGCGCCGACGGACAGCAGGGCGCGGCCGGGGCGTCCCGGACCGCCGGTCAACTGGCCGTCTCCGACGACGCCGAGCTGGGCAAGGTGCTGACGGACAGCGCCGGCATGACCTTCTACCGCTTCGACCAGGACACGGCCGAACCCCCCAAGTCCAACTGCGACGGCGACTGCGCCAAGGCCTGGCCGCCGGTGCCCGCCGGCGACGCCACCGCCGGCGCCGGCATCGACAAGGCGCTGCTGGGCGAGGTCACCCGCGCCGACGGCACCAAGCAGCTGACGATCGCCGGCTGGCCCGCCTACCGCTACGCGAAGGACACCAAGGCGGGCGAGGTCAGCGGCCAGGGCGTGGGCGGCAAGTGGTACGCCATGGCGCCCAACGGCAAGAAGGCCTCCCTGGCCGAACTGCCGGGCCTGTCGGTGAAGAAGACCGAACTCGGGGACATCGTCGTCGACAGGAACGGCATGACGGTCTACCGCTTCCTCAAGGACAAGGCGTGGCCGAAGTCGGTGTCGGCGTGCACCGGCGCCTGCCTGGAGAAGTGGCCGGCCGTGGCCCCGGTGCCCGCCGGTGACACCAAGGGTGTGCGGAAGAAGGGCCTGATGGGCTTCACCCGGCCGGACGGGGTGAAGCAGATGACCGTGAACTGCTGGCCGATCTACACCTTCTCCGGGGACAAGGTGCCCGGGGACCTCAACGGTCAGGGCGTCGGCGGCACCTGGTACGCCGTGTCCCCTGACGGAAAGCCGGTCGGCGCGCCCAAGTAGAGATCACCTCCCCTGGTCGATCGCCCACCAGACGGTGCCGGGACACGGAAGGGAGGGATGACACAGGCACAGCGAAGTGCCGGACGCACACGACGGCGCGTCACCGACCGGACCGCCCCCTCCGCACCGCACGGAGGGGGCGGTTCGCCGTGTCCGGGCGGCGCGGTCCACGGCACCTCCACGGACGGTTCGCCATACCCGCACATCGGTGTAATCCACCGTGATGCGGGCGCGGGCAGGTGTACGTGAGCGCAGGTGGTGACCGGGAACGGATGGTCAATTTCCGTTTGGGCTCGCTCCATTGGCGGGCGATCAGTAGCCTCGGCTCGAACACCGGATCGCCTACGTTGTGGAGAGAAGATGGAGCGTCCCGCCTGGGCTCCCCGGAGCATCGACATCTTGGTGCCGAGCGTCGCTCGCATCTACGACTACTACCTGGGCGGTTCGTACAACTTCGAGGTCGACCGGGAAGCCGCCCGCAAGGCCATGGAGTTCATGCCGGGGCTGCCCAAGATCATGCAGGCGAACCGGGCGTTCATGCGCCGCGCCGTGCGCTTCGCCCTGGACGAGGGCATCACCCAGTTCCTGGACATCGGCTCCGGCATCCCCACCTTCGGCAACGTCCACGAGATCGCCCAGGCCGTCCGCCCCGGCAGCCGCGTGGTGTACGTCGACCACGACCCGGTGGCTGTCACCCACAGCGAGGCGGTCCTGGCGGGCAACGACGACGCGGACGTCGTCGCGGCCGACCTGCGCAAGCCGCAGGACATCCTCGCGAGCCCCCGATTGCAGCGGCTGATCGACCTGAATCGGCCAGTCGCGCTGCTTCTCGTTGCCATACTTCACTTCGTGGAAGACACGGATGACCCATGCGGTGCGGTCGCCGAGCTGCGCGACGCGCTCGCGCCCGGCAGCCTGCTCGTCCTCACGCACGCCTCGTACGAGGGAATCCCGCTGCCGCCGGAGCGGAGCGAGGGCGCGGTCGACGTGTACCAGGACATTCGCAACCCGCTGATCATGCGCTCGCGCGAGGAGATCGCGCGGTTCTTCGAGGGGTACGACATGGTGGAACCGGGACTGGTGCCGATGCCGCACTGGCGGCCGGAGACGGCGCCGGAGGACGAGGATCCTTATGCCTTCTCCGGATTCGCCGGCGTGGGGCGGACGAGCGGGCGTACGGCGTGATCGCGGAGCCGGACGGGCCGGAGGGCAGACTGCGCCGGCTGACGACGATCTGGAGCCGGGCCGTCTTCCCGGTGACCTCCACCTCGCTGACCCGCCCGGAGTTCGAGGAGCAACTGCTGCCGCTCGCCCGCAGGTTGAGCGGAGCACTGCGGGCCAGGGTCTTCGACGCCGGTGAGGGCGAGGCGGTCGGCGCCGCGCTGGTCGGCGCCCACTGCACCGCCCCCGACGCGCTCAGCCGCTCCCTGGACTGCGTGGACGCCTACCTGGTGCTCTACTGCGGCGAGGGCGGTGACCAGGAGGACCTGCGGGCCCGTTCCGCGCGCCTGCAGCACGCCATGGCCGCCGGGTTCGCGCGGGCGCTGCGCGAACGCACGCTCGCCGAGCAGGAGGCCATCGCCCAGGCCGCGCTGCGCGCCCAGGGCGTGGTGGCACAGGCGCTGCACGCCAGTGAGGCCCGCTTCCGTGCGGTGTTCGAAGGCGCGGCCATAGGCATCGGCATCGCCGATCTGGAGGGCAACGTCCTGCAGATCAACGGCGCGCTGCTGCGCATGTTCGGTGGGTCCGAGCAGACCCTGCGGATCCGCAACGTCCGGGACTGGACGCACGCCGAGGACGCCCCGCAGGTGTGGCGGCTGTACGAGGAACTGGTGCGCGGCGAACGCGAGCACTACCACGTGGAGAAGGCCTTCTACCGGCCCGACGGCACGGTCCTGTGGACCAACCTCACCGTCTCCCTGCTCCGCGACCCCGACGGCAACCCCCAGTACCAGCTGGCCCTCATGGAGGACACCACCGAGCGGCGGCTGCTGAACCTCCGGCTGCGCTACGAGGCCACGCACGACGCGCTCACCGGACTGCCCAACCGCACCCTGTTCTTCGAGCGCCTGGAGAAGGTGCTGAGCGCGGGCGACGGCCGCCGTTTCGGACTGTGCTACCTCGACCTGGACGGCTTCAAGACCATCAACGACAGCCTCGGGCACGCGGCCGGCGACCGGCTGCTGGTGGAGGTCGCCGACCGGCTTCAGGCGTGCGCGACCGCGCCCGGCGAGATGGTCGCCCGGCTCGGCGGCGACGAGTTCGTGGCGCTGACCACCGGGACGGACACCCAGCGCGAGGTGGACGAGCTCGCCTCCCGCATCCTGAACGCGCTCGTGGCGCCCATCCGCATCGACGGCCGGGAGCTGACCGTGCGCGGCAGCATCGGCGTCGTCGAGGGCCCGGTGGGGGAGCGCAGCGCGGCGGAGGTGCTGCGCAGCGCCGACATCACCATGTACCGGGCCAAGTCGGCCGGCGGCAACCGCTTCGAGCTGGCCGACCCGGAGGCCGACGCCCGTACCATCACCCGCCACGGGCTGACCACGGCCCTGCCGGCCGCCCTGGACCGGGGCGAGTTCTTCATCGAGTACCAGCCGCTGGTGCGCCTCGGCGACGGCAGCGTGCGCGGCGCCGAGGCGCTGGTGCGCTGGCTGCATCCGCAGCACGGCGTCCTCGGCCCCGACCGGTTCATCCCGCTCGCCGAGCACACCGGGCTGATCGTCCCGCTGGGCCGCTGGGTCATGGAGCAGTCGGTGCGCCAGGCCCGCGAGTGGCGCGAGCGCTACGGCGACGGGACCGAGGGCCCGTTGCGCATCAACGTGAACCTCTCGCCCTGCCAGCTCACGCACCCCGGTCTCGTCCAGGAGACGGTCGACATCCTGGAGCGCACCGGTGTCGCTCCCGACGCGCTGTGCCTGGAGGTCACCGAGTCGGCGCTGATCGGCGCGGACGACGACCTGCTCAAACCGCTGCGCAGGCTCGCCGAGATGGGCGTCGACATCGCCCTGGACGACTTCGGCACCGGCTACTCCAACCTGGCCAACCTGCGCAGGCTGCCGGTGAGCGTGCTGAAGCTGGACCGATCCTTCACCCAGGGCATGCAGCAGTTCCCGGCCGACCCGGTCGACCTCAAGATCGTCGAGGGGATCGTGGCGCTGGCCCACAGCCTGGACCTCGCCGTCACCGTGGAGGGCGTGGAGACCGGCGCCCAGGCCGAACAGCTGCGCACACTGGGCTGCGACACCGCCCAGGGCTGGTACTACGCCCGCCCCGGCCCCCCGGACCGCCTGCACGAACTCGCCCTGGCGGACGCCACGGGCTGATCGTCACGGACGTACGGACGGCGCCCTCTCGGGCTGTTCGCGTGCGGCCTCGGACACGGCGACGGCCGCCCGGACGAGTGCCGCCGTGGCCGTCGAACGGGACTGCTGCGGCCAGGCGATCGCCAGAACCGCCGGCGGCGCGTCGACGACACGGCGGTAGACGACGCCGGGGCGCGGATAGCGGTCGGCGACCGAGGCGGGCAGCAGGCTGATCGCCTCGCCCAGCCCCACGAGCGTCAGCAGCTGAGCGAGATCGCGGCCCTCGCTCCGCTTCCCCTGGAGGAACCGGTGGAGTTCTCCCGGGCGCAGATCGAGATCGTCCAGGACGAGACGGTCGCGGGCGGCGAGGGGGTTGTTCGAGGCCAGCGCGGCGACGCGCGGCTCGGCGGCCAGCGTCTCGCAGTCCAGGCCGGTGCGGTCGAACGGCTCGTGGACCAGGGCGGCGTCGGCCTCGCCCCGGCGCAGCAGCCGCGGCTGCTCGCGCCAGCCGCACAGCCGGACCGCGACCGGGACGGCGGCGGGCTCGGCCGCGTAGCGCTCCAGCAGGGGTTCCAGCAGCCCGGCGTCGCCGTCGGCCTTCACCGCGAGGACCAGTTTCGGCTCCGGAGCGGCCGCGCGCTGCGCACGGCGCCCGGCCGCCTGGAGCGCGTCCAGGGCGATCCGCGCCTCCGCGAGCAGCACCTCGCCGGCCGGGGTCAGCGCGACGCTGTGCGTGGTCCGCTCGAACAGGGTGACGCCGAGCTCGATCTCCAACCGGCGGATCGCGCGGGACAGGGGCGGCGGCGAGATGCCCAGCCGCTCGGCGGCGCGGGCGAAGTTGAGCTCCTCGGCGACGGCGACGAAGTAGCGCAGCGGACGGGACTCCACAGGCTTCCCCCTCCGATCGGTATTGCCTTCAGGGTAACGACCGCGAGCGGATCGATCCTTCAGTTGTGACCGCCCGAAGCGCAGGATCGATCCGCTCGATTGCTTCGCGACTTCTGGAGTCTGGAGATTCCCGTGATCGTTGTGACCACCCCCACCGGCCGGATCGGCCGTCAGCTCCTCGACCGCCTGCTCGACACCCCGGATGCCGCCGGTCCGGTCCGGGTGATCGCCCGCGATCCGGCAGGCCTGGCGCCGCGGGCCAGGGGCCGCGTCGAGGTCTTCCAGGGCTCGCACGCCGATCCCGCGGTCCTCGCGGCGGCGTGCGAGGGTGCCGACCAGGTGTTCTGGCTCGTGCCCCCGACGCCCGGCGCCGACAGTGCGCAGGAGCACTTCCGCGCCTTCACGGAGGCGTTGTGCAAGGTGATCGACGCCCAGGGTGTCGAACGTGTCGTCGCCGTCTCCACGCTGGGCCGCGGGGTGGCGAAGAACGCCGGCCAGATCTCGGCGTCGCTGGCCATGGACGACCGGATCAGCGCCACCGGGGTGCACTACCGGGCACTGTGCCCGCCGTTCCTGATGGAGAACCTGCTCCACCAGGCCGGGGCGATCCGCGAGCAGGGCGTGTTCCGCCTGGCCGCGTCCGAGGACCGCGTGGTGCGCACCTGCGCCACCCGCGACATCGCCGCCACGGCGGCCCGGCTGCTGCTCGACGGCTCCTGGACCGGGCACGGCGACGTTCCGCTGGTCGGACCCGACGCGCTGACCCCCGCGGGCATGGCGGAGGTCGTCTCCGAGGTCCTTCGGCGGCCGGTTCGCATGCAGCGCACCAGCGTCGCGGACTACAAGGCGACGCTGCTGCGCTTCGGGGCGACCGAGGGCTGGGCGCAGGACCTGGCCGACATGGTTCAGGCGCTCGACGAGCAGGGCTTCTACGGCGCCACCCAGCCGGCCACCCCCGAGAACGCGCCCACCGGCTTCCGCCAGTGGTGCGAGGAGGTGCTCAGGCCGGCCGTCCTCGCCTGATTCGTCCGGACGCGGAGCCGGCTCACCGCTCCAGGAGCATCCGCTGCAGCTCCCGTGCCGCGCGCGGCGGGGCCACGTCACTGCGGTGGGCCAGCGCGATGGTCCGGTACAGACCCGGCCGGGCCAGCGGGGTGACGCGCAGGCCGCGCCCGGAGCGGGTGGCGACCATGCGCGGTACGACGGCGACGCCGAGACCGGCCCGTACGAAGCCCAGCACGGCGTCCATCTCGCCGCCCTCGACGGCCAAGTCCGGCTCGAAGCCCTCGGCCCGGCACGCGGCGACGGTCAGTTCGCGCAGGTCGTAGCCGTGGCGGAACATCACCAGGCGCTCGCCCTCCAGGTCCGCGATGCGGACCGTGCGCCGCCCCGGGCCGCCAGGCACGGGCGCCTCCGGTGACGAGACCACCACCAGGTCCTCGCGCAGCAGCTCCACCGTGGTCAGGGCGGGGGACGGGGAGGGCAGCGGCAGGACCACCAGGGCGAGGTCGAGGGCGCCGCGGGCCAGCTCCCGGACCAGGTCGTGCGAGCCGCCCTCCTCCACCAGCAGCCGGATGCCGGGGTAGCGGTCGTGGAAGGCGCGCAGCACGTCCGGCAGCAGTCCCGTGCACAGACTCGGGGTCGCCCCGAGCCGTACCCGGCCGCTGCGCAGCTGCACCAGTTCCTGCACCTCGTGCCGGGCGGTGTCGGCGTCCGCGAGGATGCGGCGGGCCAGCGGCAGCAGCGCCTCGCCCGCGTCGGTGAGGGTGATGTTGCCGCGGGCCCGCAGGAACAGGTCAGCGCCGAGCTCCCGCTCCAGTGCCTTGATCTGCTGGGACAGCGAGGGCTGGGCGACATGGACCAGATCGGCGGCCCGGGTGAAGTGCCGGGTCTCGGCGACCGCCACGAAGTACTGGAGCTGCTGGAACTGCACCCAGCCATCATAGCCGTCTCCTATCGGAACGAGCCGTACCATGTCTTGGACCGATGAGGTCCTTCGGCCCTAGCGTCATGGGCATGGCTCTGGCAACGCGGACGGACCGACGGCCGTCCATGACGCGTACCGTGTGGGACTCGACCGTCGGCAAGAAGATCGTGATGGCGGTCAGCGGGCTGATCATGCTGCTGTACCTGGTCCTCCACCTGTACGGCAACCTGAAGGTCTTCTTCGGGCTCCAGGCGATCGACGACTACGCCGTCTGGCTCCGTAACGTGGGCGAGCCGTTCATGCACCGCATGTGGACGCTCTGGCTGGTCCGCGTCGTGCTGGTGGTCGCCGTCGTGGCCCACGCCGTCAGCGCGTACCAGCTCAGCCGGCGCGACATCAAGGCCCGTCCCAGCAAGTACGTGCGCAAGAGGCCGCGGGCGACCTACGCCACGCGCACCATGCGGTGGGGCGGGGTCATCCTCGGGCTGTTCATCGTGTGGCACATCCTCGACCTGACCACGGGCACCGTGCACACCGGCGGTTTCCAGGACGCCCACCCGTACGAGAACATCGTCGACACCTTCTCCACCTGGTACGGCAACGTCATCTACATCGTCGCCATGCTGGCCCTCGGTCTGCACATCCGGCACGGTTTCTGGAGCGCCGCCCAGACCCTCGGTGCCGGCAGCCGTACCCGTGACCGCGCTTTGAAGGCCACCGCCAACGTTCTCGCACTGCTGCTCACGGTCGGCTTCATCTCCATTCCCGTGGGCGTCATGACCGGATTGGTGAGCTGACATGACCTCGTACCTGGACTACACGACCGGCGAGCCGGTCGCCGACACCAAGGCCCCCGCCGGCCCGATCAACGAGCGCTGGGACAAGCGCCGTTTCGAGGCCAAGCTGGTCAACCCGGCCAACCGGCGCAAGCAGACGGTGATCGTCGTCGGCACCGGTCTGGCCGGCGGCTCCGCGGGCGCCACCCTCGCCGAACAGGGCTACCACGTCGTCCAGTTCTGCTACCAGGACTCCCCGCGCCGCGCCCACTCCATCGCCGCGCAGGGCGGCATCAACGCCGCCAAGAACTACCGCAACGACGGCGACTCGATCCACCGCCTCTTCTACGACACGGTCAAGGGCGGCGACTTCCGCTCCCGCGAGTCCAACGTCCACCGCCTGGCCCAGATCTCCGTGGAGATCATCGACCAGTGCGTGGCCCAGGGCGTGCCGTTCGCCCGCGAGTACGGCGGACTGCTCGACACCCGCTCCTTCGGCGGCGTCCAGGTCTCCCGGACCTTCTACGCCCGCGGCCAGACGGGCCAGCAACTGCTGCTCGGCGCCTACCAGGCGCTCTCGCGGCAGATCGCCGCGGGCAACATCGAGATGCATCCGCGCACCGAGATGCTCGACCTGATCGTCGTGGACGGCCGGGCCCGCGGCATCGTGGCGCGCGACCTCATCACCGGCCAGATCGACACCTACTACGCCGACGCCGTCGTCCTCGCCTCCGGCGGCTACGGCAACGTCTTCTACCTGTCGACCAACGCCATGAACTCCAACGCGACCGCCGTCTGGCGGGCGCACCGGCGCGGCGCCTACTTCGCCAACCCCTGCTTCACCCAGATCCACCCCACCTGCATCCCGCGCACCGGCGACCACCAGTCCAAGCTCACCCTGATGAGCGAGTCGCTGCGCAACGACGGCCGCATCTGGGTGCCCAAGGCCAAGGGCGACACCCGCCCGCCGAACCAGATCCCCGAGGACGAGCGCGACTACTACCTGGAGCGCATCTACCCGTCCTTCGGCAACCTCGTGCCCCGCGACATCGCCTCCCGCGCCGCGAAGAACGTCTGCGACGAGGGCCGCGGCGTCGGCCCCGGCGGTCAGGGCGTGTACCTGGACTTCGCCGACGCCATTCAGCGGATGGGCAGGAGGAAGGTCGAGGAGAAGTACGGCAACCTCTTCGACATGTACGAGCGGATCACCGCGGAGAACCCGTACGAGGTTCCCATGCGCATCTACCCCGCCGTGCACTACACGATGGGCGGCCTGTGGGTCGACTACGACCTGCAGACCACCATCCCCGGCCTGTTCGCGGTCGGCGAGGCCAACTTCTCCGACCACGGCGCCAACCGCCTCGGTGCCTCAGCACTGATGCAGGGCCTGGCCGACGGCTACTTCGTCCTCCCCGCCACCATCAACGACTACCTGGCCCGCCACCCGCACCAGGAGCCGGTCACCGACGACCACCCGGTCGTCCAGGAGGTCCTGGCGGAGACCGGGGACAGGCTCAACCTGCTCCTGTCCGTCGACGGCGACCGCACCCCCGACTCCTTCCACCGCGAACTCGGCGAGCTGATGTGGGAGTTCTGCGGCATGGCCCGCACCGAGACCGGCCTGCGCAAGGCGCTCGAGCGCATCCCGCAGATACGCGAGGAGTTCTGGCGGCGCATCAAGGTGCCCGGCACCGGCGAGGAACTCAACCAGTCCCTGGAGAAGGCCAACCGCATCGTCGACTACCTGGAGCTCGCCGAGCTCATGTGCCTCGACGCACTGCACCGCTCCGAGTCCTGCGGCGGCCACTTCCGCGAGGAGTCCCAGACCCCCGACGGCGAGGCGGCCCGCAGGGACGACGAGTTCGGCTACGCCGCGGCCTGGGAGTTCACCGGCACCGGCGAGGCACCGACCCTGCACAAGGAAGACCTGGTCTTCGAGTACGTCCACCCCACCCAGCGGAGCTACGCATGAAGCTCACCCTGCGCGTCTGGCGGCAGAAGAACGCCGACGCCGACGGCACCATGTCCACCTACGAGGTGGACGGCATCTCGCCCGACATGTCCTTCCTGGAGATGCTGGACGTCCTCAACGAACAGCTCATCCTCGGCGGCGAGGACCCCGTCGCCTTCGACCACGACTGCCGCGAGGGCATCTGCGGCGCGTGCAGCCTCGTCATCAACGGCGACGCGCACGGCCCCGAGCGCACCACCACCTGCCAGCTGCACATGCGGTCCTTCAAGGACGGCGACACCATCGACATCGAACCGTGGCGGGCCGCCGCGTTCCCGGTGGTGAAGGACCTGGTGGTGGACCGCTCGGCGTTCGACCGGATCATCCAGGCCGGCGGTTACATCACCGCGCCGACCGGCTCCGCGCCGGAGGCCCATGCCACCCCCGTGCCGAAGCCGGACGCCGACTTCGCCTTCGAGCACGCCGAGTGCATCGGCTGCGGGGCATGCGTGGCGGCCTGCCCCAACGGTGCGGCGATGCTGTTCACCTCGGCGAAGATCAACCACCTCAACGTGCTGCCGCAGGGAGCGCCCGAGCGGGAGACCCGGGTGCTGGACATGGTGGCGCAGATGGACGCCGAGGGCTTCGGCGGGTGCACGCTGACCGGCGAGTGCGCCACCGCCTGCCCCAAGGGCATCCCCCTGATGTCCATCACCAGCATGAACAAGGAGTGGCTGCGGGCGACCCGCAAGGTCGCCAAGCGATAGGCGTTCGCCGACAGGGTGCGGACGGGCGGGACCGGGCGTGGTGCTCAACCCCGGTCCCGCCAGGCATCGTTGTCAGTGGGCGGCGGTAGTGTGCCCGCATGATCTTCCGAAACAAGGGGAGGAAGCGGTTCCTCGACGCCGTCACGGCATTCGAGGCCGCGGTGCTCGACCGGGACGGTGACCGGTCGACGCAGGCGTTCCAGGAGATTCACCGGAACTTCCAGCAGGCCGGCGACGAGGAGATCGCGGCGGCCGGCCCGCGCCTGGCCGCGCTGCTGCCCGAGGTCCCCCCGGGGCCGCGCGGGATGATCGCCGTGGTGGTCGGCGCCTGTGTGGAGCGGGGAGCGGACGCGCGACGGTGCGCCTCGGACGTCTTCGGCGGGCTCGCCGGCGCGCTGGCCGACGCCGGAGAGTTCTGCAAGCGCTGGGCGGCGACCGGAGGAGGGGACTTCCCCGAGCCGGACCCCGGCGACCCGGACCCCGCCGTGGTCGAGCGGGTCGGCCGGCAGGCGGCGCTGGGCTGGTGGACACTGCCCCAGTGGGAGATGGCGTCCGTCGCGATGCTGAACCGCCCCGAGGTGCGCACCTCGCTCGGCGACACCCTGCGCACCCGGCTGCTGACGGCCGTACGCCCGGTGGAGGAGGCCTCCGGGCACGACTTCAAGTGCCTGGTGTACGCCCTGCTCGTCCTGGACGGCGAACCGCTGGTCGTCCTGCACCGCCCCACCGGAACCGGCTACGCGCTTCGCATGGGCGGCATCGGAGACAACTTCCAGCTGCACACCCTGCTCGCCGACATCCTCGTCGGCGGCGGCCACATACCCGGCCGGGCCCCGTCCGCCGCGGAGGCGGCCGTCTGCCGGGACCAGCCCGGGCAGGTGCCCACCACCGGCTCCTTCGACCTCGTCGCCCCGACCGGGGAATGGATATGGAACGAGGGCACCCCCTCGGACATCCCCGTCGTGGACGGCGTACGGCTGCTCGTCCTCGACCCGCCGTCCTACCAGCGCAGCTGGCCCGCCGGCCGCTTCTTCCCGCACATGACCGGCGGCCTCCTCCTGGAGCGCGTCCTGGACCGGGAGGAGGCCGGGCTGCTGCTCGCCGGATGCGTGGCCAAAGAGGGCTGACCGCCCTCGACCCGCCGTTCAGCATCCCCACATCTGCTCTCCTGGCACAGGTCACGCGCACGCCAACCGGCATCGGAAGAACAGGAGCGGAGGGCCGCACGCACCGGCCCGCCACCCCCGCCGCCGAACCGGCCCGTGACCAGGAGAGAGC
>NZ_MUBM01000464.1 GCF_002154505.1 Streptomyces carpinensis
ACGGTCACCGGCCGGGACACCCCCGACACCAAGAACCACCTGGCGTACGCCCTGAGCCTGAGCGGCGAGGGCAAGCGGGAGACGGCGGCGGTCACGGTCGATGACGCCTGTGCCGGCCGGACCGCGCGGGCGCGCCGCGCGCAGAGCGTGGACGTGCTGCGCTTCCGCGCGCCGAACCCGGCCGCCCGGGTGACGAAGGAGTGCCGGGCGCAGCCGCGGCGCGAGGTGGACACACGACTGCGGGCCGGCCGGACCGGCGGGCCCACCCTGCCGTTCATGTCGGTGCGCTTCATGCGGATCTTCGGGTGCGGACAGCCCGGGTGGCCGCCGTTCCGGCCTCCCGCGACGCGGGCGCGCCTCGCCAGGGGGTCCGGCGGAACCTGCTCACCCGATGGGGTGACCCCGGGGCGGGGGCCGCCGACCCGCCGGGGATATTGGGAATATACGGTTAATGTCCCGTAGATCCCTGTCCGTTCGCGCCTTCGCGCGCGCTCCGGTCCCCGCTCCCGCGCCGGTCCGGTGAGCACCGGCGTCCTCGCCCGGCGGCGCTCCGCGCGCGGCGCGACCGCGCTGCGCGGCGGCCCCGTCCTGCGTCCGAGCCCCTATCTGGTGTGCGGCGCCCTGTTCTGGCTGGTGATGTCGCTGGCCTACTGGAGGGTGCCGCTGTGCTGCGACGCCGGCCAGCACGCGGCGGTGATCGAACGCCTCAGGGTGGACCTGCTGCATCCCCGCCACCCGATGGCCGACCTGCCGGGCGCGGGCAGCCCGTACTACTCGCCGTACGCCCTCGCGGAGGGCGTGTTCGCCCGGCTGACCGGGCTGTCCGGCCGGCATGTGCTGCGGCTCGCCGGGCCGCTGAACCTGCTGGTGCTGCTGACCGGCCTCGGGCGTTTCGTGCGCGCCCTGACCGCCCGGACCTGGGCGCCGGTGCTCGCACTGGGCGCGGTGACCCTGCTGTGGGGCACGGATCGGGCCTCATGGAGCGGCTATCTCGGGCTGATGTCCATGACGGGCAACCTCGGCTATCCGTCGACGTTCGCGCTCGGCCTGACCCTGTGGGCGTGGGCGCTGACGGCGGCACGGGCGCGGGACGCGGGGAGGGTGCGTTTCGTGGGGCCGAGCGGACTGCCCGGCTTCTGCGGCTACGCGGCACTGGGCCTGCTGTACGGGCTGATCCTGCTGGTGCATCCGATCACGTCGGTGGCCGCCGCGATGGGGGCGGCGGCGTGCGTGGCGGGCCGGCAGCGCCGGTGGCGGGCGGCGGTCGCGGGCCGCTGGCTCCTGGCGGGGGCCGTGTGCCTCGCGTCGGCGGCGAGCTGGCCGTACTTCGACGTGTTCGCGCTGGTCGGGGACGACCGGCTCGACGGGCTGCACCAGGGGCTCTACGACGACCTCGGCGGCCGCTTCTGGCTGGCCCTGCTCGGACTGCCCGCGCTGTGGCTGCGGGCGCGCCGGTCACGGTGGCGGGACCCGCTGGTGCTGATGTTCCTGCTCGACTGCCTCGTCGTGGCGTACGGATGGCTCAGCGGCCACTTCACCTACGGCCGGATCCTCGGACCGGCCCTGCTGGGGCCGCAGCTCGCACTCGCCGTGGAGCTGGCGGCGCCACGGCCCTGGGTGCCGTGGCGCCGGCTGCTGGGCATGTTCGCGGCCACGGGCGCCTGCGTGGGGTTCCTCGGCGTGCAGGCCGGGGCGGTGGTGCCGCGCTCGCTGGATCCGGTCGGCTTCGACCAGCCGCCGCGCTGGCCGTCGTACGACTGGGCGGCGCGGTGGATGCGGCGGGGGGACGTGGTGCTCGCCGACGGCTACTACGCCCAGCACGCCATCGCCGGGTACGGCGTGAACCTCGTCGCGCCCATCTGGCCGGACACCGCGCTGGACGAGCGCGAGCGGCAGCGGCGGGCCGCCGCCGTCCACGCCTACCTCGCTCCGGGGACGCCCCCCGCCGGCCGGTCCGCCGTGGTCCGCCGCTACCGCGTGCGCTGGCTGCTGCTGCCGCGGTGGCGCGAGGTGCCGCGGGAGGCGGTGGTGGTGGCGTGGAGCCGGCGGACCGGGGAGGTACTGGCGCGGATCGGAGGACCGGCCACCGGCGGCCGGGGGTGACCGCCTCGCGGGCCGCAGGCCTACTCGACGACGAGTTCGACCGGGATGTTGCCGCGGGTGGCGTTGGAGTACGGGCAGACCTGGTGCGCCTGCTCGACCAGCTTGCGGCCGGTGGCCTGGTCCACGTTGTCCGGCAGCTCGATGCGCAGGGTGACGGCGAGCGCGAAGCCCTCGCCCTGCTTGCCGAGGCCGACCTCGCCGGTGACCGCGGCGTCGCTCACGTCCACCTTGGCCTGGCGGCCGACGAGGGCGAGGGCGCTGGCGAAGCAGGCGGCGTAGCCGGCGGCGAACAGCTGCTCGGGGTTGGTGCCCTGCCCGTTGCCACCGAGCTCCACCGGCGGGGCCAGCTGCACGTCCAGCTTGCCGTCGGAGCTGAAGGCGCGGCCGTCACGGCCGTGGGTGGCGGTGGCGACGGCGGTGTAGAGCGCGTCCATGGAAAACCATCCCTCTCAGAAGTCTGCGGACGGCCGCGGACCGGGTGTCCTCGCGTCCGGGGATAAGTAGAGCACGCAATTCAGTTGTGCACAACTGAATGATGTCAGAGCTATCCTGAGGGCATGACGACCGAGGTTCCGCCCAGCGCCCAGCCGGACACCGCACCGGAGGAGGACTGGCTGCGCCTGGACAGCCAGATCTGCTTCTCGCTGCACGCCGCCTCGCGCGCCTTCACCGGCGTCTACCGCGTGCTCCTGAAGGAACTCGGGCTGACCTACCCGCAGTACCTGGTGATGCTGGTGCTGTGGGAGCACGGCCGGACGCCCGTGAAGAGGCTCGGCGAGCATCTGCGCCTCGACTCCGGAACGCTGTCCCCGCTGCTCAAGCGGCTCGAGGCGGCCGGCCTGGTGACCCGGGAGCGCAGCGCGCGGGACGAGCGGTCGGTCGAGGTGCTGCTGACCGGCCAGGGCACGGCGCTGCGCGAGCGCGCCACGCTGGTGCCGCGCCGGATCATGGCGGCGACCGGCTTCACCCTCGACGAGATCGTCGACCTGCGCACCCGGCTCGACCGGCTCACCGGCGCGCTGGACGCGGCGGCGCTGGAGGAGGCGCCGGACTGCCGGTGACCCCTGCACCCGGGAAAGCGCGGGCGATTTAATACTGTTTGCCTGTTCTTCAGACAATTGACGGCGTATCGGCGCGTGCGTGACATTCACGCGGTTTACGATCCGCCGTGATGAGTGCCTTCCAGAGCGTGCCGCGTGCCCTCGCGCGCGCGTCGACGAGACACCGCCTCCTCGCCCTGACGGCCGCCTGGCTGCTCAGCCGCGCCCTGATGCTGTGGCTGCTCGCCCACAACACGGTGCCCCTGCTGGGCCGGGGCGCGGTGGCGCGTGAGGTGTGGAAGCTGTACCAGCACTGGTACGCCGTGCTGTCCCACGGCGCCTTCCCTGCGCACGACACGCTCTGGCAGTACCCGCCGGGCGCCGGAGTGGTGCTGCTCTCGCCCGCGCTGCTACCGGGCCTGACGTACTTTCAGGCGTTCGTGGCGCTCACCCTGGCCTTCGACGCGGTGATCACGCTGGCGCTGGCCGGCGTGGGCACCCGACCGGGCCGCAGCCTGCGCGGCGCCGGCTACTGGACGCTGGGCCTGCCGCTGCTGATGCACATCCCGCTCGCCCGCTACGACGTCCAGGTCACCGCCTTGGCCGTGCTCGCCCTGCTGGCGCTCGGGCGCTCCAGCCGCGTGAGCGGCGCCTTCGCCGCGCTGGGCGCCCTGGTGAAGGTGTGGCCGGCCCTGGTCCTGCTGGGCACGCCCCGGGGCCGTACGACTCGCTCGGCGTGGACCTGGGCGGCCGTCACGGGGGCCGTCGTCGGCCTGCTCCTCGCCGGGGTGTTCCGCAACCCGCTGGCGTTCGTGCGCCAGCAGGGCGGCCGGGGCGTGCAGATCGAGTCGTTCGGCGGCACGGTGCTGTCCTTCGCGACCCACGCCGGCTGGCCGGGGAAGGTGCGGTACCAGTACGGGGCGCTGGAGTTCACCGGGCCGCACGTGACGACCGTCGCGCGGGCCGCGCTGGTGCTGTCGGCGGCGGCCTTCGCGCTGCTGCTGCTGTGGCGGATCCGGGCCCGGCGCTGGACGCCGGCGACGCCGTACGACGCGGCGCTGAGCGCCGTGCTCCTGTTCACCGTGACCAGCCGGGTGATCAGCCCGCAGTACATGATCTGGCTGCTCGGGCTGTCCGCGGTGTGTCTGACCTCACGGCGGACCACGCAGCGCCCGGTGGCGGCGCTGATCGCGGCGGCGAGCCTGGTCAGCGCGATCGCCTACCCGATGCTCTATCCCCAGGTTGCCGCCTGCACCTGGGCGGGGTGTGCCCTGATGCTCGTACGCAACGGTCTGCTCGCCGTCGCCGCGGTACTCTCTTTCGCCCGGCTGTGGCACTCGACGAGATCGGTGGTACCCGCAAGACAACCGAAGCCGGACACACACCGTCTTCCGCACGGGACACTAAGTCCCTCTTAACGGGAGATTACCGTCCGTACCTACGATTGCCGCCCGTGGACTCCATGCACCCCCACCAGAGCCAGAGCCCCGACCAGAATCCCCACGTCGGCGTCGTCGTCATCGGATACAACGACGCCGCCCACATCGCCCACGCGGTGCGCTCGGCGCTCGCGCAGGGACCGGCCGTCCGTGAGGTCGTCGCCGTGGACGACTGTTCGACGGACGACAGCCACGAGCTTCTTACCCGCCTCGCCGCCACGGAGCCGAGGCTGCGGGTGATCCGCCGGGAGACCAACAGCGGCGGCTGCGGCAGCCCGCGCAACACCGGGATCGACGCGGTGACCTCGCCGTACGTGATGTTCCTCGACAGCGACGACGAGCTGCCCGCGGGCGCGGTGGACGCGCTGCTCACGGCCGCCGAGGAGGAGCGGGCGGAGGTCGCGGCGGGCCTGTGCGTGCGCCGGGAGCTGCCCTCTGGGCGCGAGACGCCCTGGCAGGAGGCGCTGTACGCGCAGAGCGCCGTGCTGACGCACCCCGCGCGGCTGCCCGCCCTGGTCCAGGACACCCTCTGCGTCAACAAGCTGTACCGCACCGACTTCCTGCGCGAGCATGACATCCGCTTCCCCGACGGCCGCTTCCCCTACGAGGACTTCGTGTTCACCGCGCGGGTGCTGGCCGCCGGGCCGCGCATGGCCCTCGTCCCGGACCGCGTCTACCTCTGGCACGTGCGGCGCTCCGCCGACCGGCTGTCGATCTCCCTGGACCGCGCGCACGTCGACAACTGGCGGGCGCGCACGGAGGCGAGCCGGCAGGCGTACGAGATCCTGCTGAACGCCGGGCGCAAGGAGCTCGCGCGGGCGGCCCGCACCAAGTTCCTCGACCACGAGCTGCGCATGTACGTGCGTGAGCTGGGCCTGCGCGACGCGGAGTACCGGCGCGCGTGGTGGGCGCACACGCGGGAGTACCTCGGGGAGTACGACGCGGCGGACTGGACCGTCAACCCGTCGGCACCCGGAAGGCTCCTCGCACGGGTGATCCTTGCCTCGCCCGAGCCGCGCGATCTGCCCCGGCTGAAGGAGCTCGCCGCCCGCCCGGCCCGGCTCTGCCCGCCCTACGCGCGGGACAGCCACTCCACGCCGGTCTGGGCGGAGGACCTGCCCCGGGTCACCCTGGAGCCGTTCCTGACCAGGCAGGCGCACCTCCTCCCGCTCGCCGTGGACGCGGCACTGCGCCCCCGCGCGCGGGGGGCCGGCGTGCTGCGGCTGCGTCTGCACGAGATGTACGGCCGGGTGGCCGCGGCGGACCCCCGAACGCTGGACGTGCAGTGGCGGCACCGGGAGACGGACCGGACGGTCCGGTGCACCACCGTCCCCCTCACCCGCTCCGGAGACGACACCTGGTCGGCCGAGACGCCCGTGGACCTGGCGGCACTCGGAGCCGGCACCTGGGACCTCCGCCTGCGGCTGCGCTTCGCCGACGGCTCGGCCCGCGAGGTGACGGCACACGCCCGCGCGGGCGCCGGGCTGCTGCGCCGCACCGTCGTGCCCAGCCTGAGGTTCGGCATCCTGCTGGCCCAGCCCTACGCCACGCACTCCGGCGCGCTCGCCGTGCGCGTGGCGACCGGTCTGCGCGGCGCCGCATCGGTGCTCCGCGGCAGGCTCCGCCGCCTGCTGCGCTGATCTGATCCGCCCCCACCCGCGTACCCGACCCCTGACTCCGACCGACGAGGAGACCCCCCACATGACCTGGCTGATCACCGGCGGCGCCGGCTACATCGGCGCGCACGTCGTCCGCGCGATGACGGAGGCGGGCGAGCAGGCCGTGGTGTACGACGACCTCTCCACCGGCGTCGCCGCACGCGTCCCGGACGGGGTCCCGCTGGTGGTCGGTTCCACGCTGGACGGGGAGCGGTTGGCTCGGGTCCTGGCCGAGCACGACATCACCGGCGTCGTGCACCTTGCGGCGAAGAAGCAGGTCGGCGAGTCGGTGGACCAGCCGCTGCGCTACTACCGGGAGAACGTCGAGGGCCTGCGCGTCCTGCTGGAGGCCGTGACGGCGGCGGAGGTCGCCGCGTTCGTGTTCTCCTCCTCGGCCGCCGTGTACGGCATGCCGGCCACCGCGCGGGAGGACGCGCTGGTCACGGAGGAGACTCCGTGCGCGCCCATGAGCCCCTACGGCGAGACGAAGCTGGCGGGCGAGTGGCTGGTCCGCGCGACCGGCCGGGCCACGGGCCTGTCCACGGCGTCCCTGCGCTACTTCAACGTGGCGGGCGCGGCGAGCCCGGAGCTGGCGGACATCGGCGTGTTCAACCTCGTCCCCATGGTCTTCGAGAAGCTGACGGAGAACGCGCCCCCGCGCATCTTCGGCGACGACTACCCCACGCCCGACGGCACCTGCATCCGTGACTACATCCACGTGGTGGACCTCGCGGAGGCCCACGTGGCCACGGCCCGCGCGCTGCGGTCCTCCCCCGGCCTCGACCTGACCCTGAACATCGGCCGCGGCGAGGGCGTGTCGGTACGCCAGATGATCGACACCATCAGCGCCGTCACCGGCCACCACCGCCCCCCGACGGTCACCCCC
>NZ_MUBM01000465.1:0-125 GCF_002154505.1 Streptomyces carpinensis
GACCTCGTCTTCGGCTCGAACTCCGAGCTGCGCGCGGTCGCGGAGGTCTACGCGAGCGACGACGCGAAAGAGAAGTTCGTGCACGACTTCGTCGCCGCGTGGGTCAAGGTCATGAACCTCGACCG
>NZ_MUBM01000465.1:196-891 GCF_002154505.1 Streptomyces carpinensis
AGCCGCCGAAGGCGTCCGCCTCGGTGGACCGGGGGTACATCGTGCCCTCCAGGCACATGGAGGGAGCGTCCACGAGGAAGCCGACCCCGGTCCCGTTCTGGTACGACTCCACCTTCTCGGCGGCGTAGCCGAGCCCGATCAGTGCCCGGCGGGTGCTGTCCGGGGTGAAGTCACCTCGCCTGCGCAGTGGTTCGAGCGCCATCTCGATGCGTGCGACGGCCGCGAGCCCGTCGCAGCGGAGCCGGCCGTGCAGCGGGATGGGAACCCGGAAGCCGTGGTTCTCGGCGTAGTGGTCGATGGGAGGCGTCTGCGGGACCGAGGTGTCCCCGGTCGTGGCGGGCGCCGACGGGGTGGGACTCTCGCCCGGGCAGGGTACGTCCGCCGGCCTGCTCGGCGTCGCCGCCGCCGGCCGCGAGGGTACACGGGCGCCCGCGTCGTCCCCGGCCCGCTGAGTCCCGCAGCCCGCCGCCAGTACCACCAGCAGCGCCAGCGGCACCGCCCCGCGCCCGGTCCCCGCCGTCCTGATCATCGTCATGGCCCGATCCTGCCCCGCTCGCGGCACGCGGTCATGAGCTTTCCTACTCATCTCCGCTGCATCGTCCCCGGTGGCCGAGGAAGCCGGTGGCCGAGGAGGACGAAGGGCGAACGCAGCCGCGCCTACTGCGAGGAGCTGATGCCCGGCATCCCCGACGGGA
>NZ_MUBM01000466.1 GCF_002154505.1 Streptomyces carpinensis
GTTGTCGCCGAGGACCTTGGCCTGGCGCAGCGCGTGCTGGGCGTTCGGCGGGCACCAGGCGTTCTCGTTGCCCGCCTTGCGGCCGACGAGGTCCGGCACCTGGGCGTTGTCGCCGGCGGCCCAGATGTAGTCCGTGCCCTGCACCTGGAGCGTGGCCGCGGTGTCCACGTGGCCGCGCGGGCCGAGCGGGAGACCGAAGCGGGCGAGGGCCGGGTTCGGCTTGACGCCGGCCGTCCACACGATCGTGTTGGAGTCGACCTCGAGGCCGTTCTTGAGCACCACGTGGCCGTCGACGCAGGAGTCCATGGAGGTGGACAGGTAGATCTCGACGCCGCGGCTCTCCAGGTGCTCCTTGCCGTACTGGCCGAGCTTGGGGCCGACCTCGGGAAGGATCTTGTCGGCGGCGTCGACGAGGATGAAGCGCATGTCCTCGCGCGCGACGTTCTTGTAGTACTTGGCCGCGTCCCGGGCCATGTCCTCGACCTCACCGATGGTCTCGGCGCCGGCGAAGCCGCCGCCGATGAAGACGAAGGTGAGCGCCTTGCGGCGGATCTCCTCGTCCGTGGTGGAGTCGGCCTTGTCCAGCTGCTCGAGGACGTGGTTGCGCAGGCCGATGGACTCCTCGATGCCCTTCATGCCGATGCCCTGCTCGGCGAGGCCGGGGATCGGGAAGGTGCGGGAGACCGCGCCCATGGCGATGACCAGGTAGTCGAACGGCAGCTCGTACGCCTCGCCCACCAGCGGGGCGATCGTGGCGACCTTGCGGTCCTGGTCGATGGTGGTGACCCGGCCGGTGAGGACCTCCGCCTTCGGCAGCACGCGTCGCAGCGGGACGACGACGTGCCGAGGGGAGATGCTGCCGGCGGCGGCTTCGGGGAGGAAGGGCTGGTAGGTCATGTACGACCGGGGGTCGACGACCGTGACGGTCGCCTCTCCGTAGCGCATCTTCTTCAGAATGCGCCGAGCTGCGTACAGGCCTACGTACCCACCGCCTACTACGAGGATCCTGGGACGCTCCGTGGTGCTCATGGCATCGAGTATCCACCTGTCCCAGGGGGGTGGCTCGTGCGCCCCTTCACAAGCTCCTTCAGGGCCTGTGCTAAACTCCGCGACCCGCGTTACGGAAGTCATGGCTCCGGAAGGGGGTCGGCGCCCGGTAACGACCGTTGTCAAGGCCGCGTGAGCTGCCACTCCGAGCCCTCACGGGACCCGAAGCGAGGTCCCGTCCGGCCCTTGCGGAGTCCCGCGCCAAGACCCTCCCGATCGCGCCCAGGAGCCCGCGGAGCGCCCGAAGGGACCATCGGAGGCCCCCGGACGCGCCTCCCGGACCGAATTCCTTGTGAAGAACTTCACGAAGTTTCCCGACGAGACGTCACCCGACCGCCGACCGGCCGCGCTCATACGGCGTCGTTCCTGCTCAAGCGATGTTACCGAGCGGTAGCATACAGGGGACGCCGCCGACTCGCGCCACCCCTTTCGGCCCCGGCCCGCAGGGCGCCCCGCGGGCCGCCGCGCCTATGCCTCCCGTCGCACGGCCGCCGTCGCGGAACTCGCCGGTGCCGGGCACCCGCTCGCCGACCCCGGCACCGGAAGGCGGGGCACACGCCCTGATGTCTAGGCCACCGACCACGCGATGCCGTCGAGGATGTCGTGTTCGCTGACCACGACCTCCTCCGCGCCGATGCGCTCCATGATCGCCAGCAGGACCAGGGAGCCCGCGCCGATCACGTCGACGCGGCCGGGGTGCATGGACGGGATCGCCGCCCGCTCGGCGTGCGTGGAGCGCAGCAGCCGGTCGGTGATCTCGCGCACGCGGTCGTGGGGGACCCGGGAGTGGTGGATGCGCGCCGAGTCGTACTCGGGCAGGTCCTGCGCGATCGCCGACACGGTGGTCACCGATCCCGCCAGGCCCACCAGGGTGCGCGCCTCGCGCAGCGGGACCGTCTCCTCGGCGATGTCCAGCGCCGCGTCGATGTCGGCCCTTATCGCCGCGATCTGACCGTCGGTGGGCGGGTCGCTCACCACGCCGTCCCGGAGCAGGTGACGCTCGGTCATGCGGACGCAGCCCACGTCCACCGAGCGCGCCGCCCGCACGTGGTCGTCGCCCACGACGAACTCCGTGGAGCCGCCGCCGATGTCGACCACCAGGAAGGGCCTGGCCAGGTGGTCATGCTCCGTCAGTTCCTTCGTCGCACCCGTGAACGAGAACTCCGCCTCCTGGTCGCCGGTGATCACCTCGGGCTCGACGCCGAGGATGTCCACCACCCCGCGCACGAACTCGTCCCGGTTCTCCGCGTCCCGGGACGCGGAGGTGGCCACGAAACGCAGCCGCTCGGCGCCGTACTCCTTGATCACCTGCGCGTACTCACGGCAGGCCGCGAAGGTGCGCTCCAGCGCCTCGGGCGCGAGCCGGCCGGTGCGGTCGACGCCCTGACCGAGCCGCACGATCGTCATACGGCGCTCCAGGTCGACGAGTTCGCCCGTTTCCGGGTTCGCGTCCGCGACGAGCAGGCGGATGGAGTTCGTACCGCAGTCGATGGCGGCGACCCGGGTCACTTGGCGTCCTCCTCGGTCGTACCGGACTCGTTCGGCACCGTCACGCACGGGCCCTTGCGCCACCACTCGGGCAGCATCGCGATCGCCTCGTCGCCGAGCGGGTTCACGCCCGGCCCGGCCGCCAGCGAGTGGGCGACCAGGACGTGCAGGCACTTGACCCGGTCGGGCATGCCGCCGGCACTCGGGAAGCCGGTCAGCTCCTCGATCTCGTCCCGGCGCCGGATGTAGTCCTCGTGCGCGGCCCGGTACGCCGCCGCGAGCTCCGGGTCGGTCGCCAGCCGCTCCGTCATCTCCTTCATCACGCCGTCGGCCTCCAGGGTGCCGATCGCCGACGCGGCCCGCGGGCAGGTCAGGTAGTACAGCGTCGGGAAAGGCGTGCCGTCGGGCAGCCGGGGGGCCGTCTCCACGACGTCCGGCTGCCCGCAGGGGCAGCGGTGCGCGATGGCGCGCAGCCCGCGCGGCGGCCGCCCGAGCTGCTGCTTGAAGGCCTCGACGTCCGCGTCGGTGGGTTCGGTGCGCGGGGTGGTCGGCGGGGGTGTTTCCATGCCTGTGGGGAGATCTCTCTGTCGGTTCACTGGTGGCCGGCGTCGGACTTGTCGACCCCGTACCAGACGTTGGTGTACCAGGGGTGGCGGGCCGTCCCCTGGTCGGCGCGGGACTTCCTGGCCGTCCCCGGGTCGACCACGATGTAGCCGGTCTCCCCGGGCAGCACGTAGTGCAGCCGCTGCCGGATCTGCTGTTCGGCGTAGGCGTCGTCCTGCCAGCGCGCCTTCAGGTCGCGCAGCTGCTCGACCCGCTGCTGGGCCTGCCGCTTCTGCCGCTTGAGGTCGGCGATGTCGGCGCGCTGGGAGACGTACTGCCGCATCGGGTAGGCCAGGGCGACCACCAGGGAGCAGACCACGAGCGCGAGCAGCGCGGCACGGCCGGTGAGCCGGGAGCGGCGGGCCTGCCGTCTGGTCTGCGAGCGGTAGACGCGGGCCGCGGTCTGCTCGCCGAGCAGCCTGAGCCTGGTCGCGGTGGAGAACCGGTCCCGGCCGGTCACTGCGTCTCACCTCGTCTCACTGCGTCGGCCGCCTCCGGCCCTGGCCGGGGGTCCGGGGTTCGTTCCCCGGGACAGCGCAGCACGGCCATCGTCCCCGCCTCCCGTTCATGCCGTTCGTGCCCGTTCACACGTGCGTACGTCCCCGGACACGGTACGGGACCGGGTACGGGGACGTACGGACGACTGGCTAAGACTTGGGGCCTCTCGTCCGGAAGACCCCAGCCCGGTGGAGGTCAGCCCTTGGAGACCTCGACGTGGCCCCGGAAGCGCGGGAACGCGCTGCGGCCGGCGTACACGGCGGCGTCGTCGAGGATCTCCTCGATGCGCAGCAGCTGGTTGTACTTGGCGACGCGCTCGGAGCGGGCGGGGGCACCGGTCTTGATCTGGCCGCAGTTGGTGGCGACGGCCAGGTCGGCGATGGTGACGTCCTCGGTCTCGCCGGAGCGGTGGGACATCATGCACTTGAACCCGTTGCGCTGGGCCAGCTCGACGGCGTCCAGCGTCTCGGTCAGCGAACCGATCTGATTGACCTTCACCAGCAGGGCGTTGGCGGTGCCCTCCTCGATGCCGCGGGCCAGGCGCTCGGGGTTGGTGACGAACAGGTCGTCACCGACGAGCTGCACCTTGTCGCCGAGGCGGTCGGTGATGACCTTCCAGCCGGCCCAGTCGTCCTCGAACAGCGGGTCCTCGATGGAGACGAGCGGGTAGGCCGCGACGAGCTCCTCGTAGTACTCCGTCATCTCGGCGGCGGAGCGCTCCTTGCCCTCGAAGAGGTACTTGCCGTCCTTGTAGAACTCGGAGGCGGCGACGTCGAGCGCGAGGGCGATCTGCTCACCGGCGATGTAGCCGGCCTCCTTGATCGCCTCGAGGATCAGGTCGAGGGCGGCGCGGTTGGACTCGAGGTTCGGGGCGAAGCCGCCCTCGTCGCCCAGGCCGGTGGAAAGGCCCTTGCTCTTCAGGACCTTCTTCAGGGTGTGGTAGACCTCGGCACCCCAGCGCAGGGCCTCGGAGAAGGACTCCGCGCCGATCGGGGCGATCATGAACTCCTGGATGTCCACGTTGGAGTCGGCGTGCGAGCCGCCGTTCAGGATGTTCATCATCGGCACCGGCAGCAGGTGCGCGTTCGGGCCGCCCAGGTAGCGGAAGAGGGGGAGGTCGGAGGCCTCGGAGGCGGCGTGGGCGACGGCGAGTGAGACGCCGAGGATGGCGTTGGCGCCGAGCGAGCCCTTGTTGTCGGTGGCGTCCAGGTCGAACATGGCCTGGTCGATCAGGCGCTGCTCGGTGGCGTCGTAACCGACGAGCTCCGGGCCGATCTGCTCGATGACGGCGAGGACGGCCTTCTCGACACCCTTGCCCTGGTAGCGGTTGGGGTCCCCGTCGCGGAGCTCGATGGCCTCGAAGGCGCCGGTGGAGGCGCCGGACGGAACGGCGGCACGACCCGTGCTGCCGTCGTCGAGGCCGACCTCGACCTCGACCGTGGGGTTGCCTCGGGAGTCCAGGATTTCCCGGGCTACGACGACGTCGATGGACGGCACGAGCATCTCCTTCTTGGATGTGACGCTGGAAGTGCGGGGCTTGTGAGCCTTGCGACTAGAGCCTAACCGTCCCGGGCCTCCGGTCGGCCGACCGACCGTCCCGTGGACAGGGTGACGGTACACATTGTTCCACCCCGGAACAAAGGGGTGGGGAGGAGACGGGCGAAGAGGCCGGGAACGGCAGGTGAAGAAAAAGCCCCGCCCCGGCGCGTACGGGGGAACACGCACCGGGGCGGGGCTTTTTCTTC
>NZ_MUBM01000467.1 GCF_002154505.1 Streptomyces carpinensis
ACACCGGGGATCTGGCCGAGATGGGCGGGATCCCCGGTGTCACCCGGCAGACCGCCGCGTTCGGCCGCTTCGACGCGGTCATCCACGACGCCGGAACCATGCACACCCCAGAAGCGGCCACCGTCAACACCATCGCGCCCTACATGCTGACGGTTCTGATGGACAGGCCATCCCGACTCATCTACCTGAGCAGCTCCCTGCATCGGGGAGGTTCCACCGGCCTCGTGCCGTTGGCCAACGGCACGGCCTCCTACAGCGACACCAAGCTGTGGGTGACCGCCTTGGCCATGGCCGTCGCCTCCCGGTGGGAGGGGACGGCCGCCCACGCCGTCGATCCGGGTTGGGTGCCCACCCGGATGGGCGGCCCCGGCGCGACCGACGACCTCGCCGCCGGCCACCAGACCCAGGTCTGGCTGGCCGCCCACGGCGACATCTCGCCGCCCACCGGCGGCTACTGGTACCACCAGCGCACCCAGGACCCGCACCCCGCCGCGCGCGACCCCGCGTTCCAGGACCGGCTCCTGCACGCCCTGGAGGAGCGCACCGGGATTCGGCTCGACTGACCGCCGACCGGGGATCAGCGCCCCTTTCCGGTCTCGAGTGAGGTGATGCCCAGGCTGGCGCGACGCATGGCCTTATACAGCGCGGCATCCTCCGGCGGATCCGGCAGCGCGCCGCGGGCGGGGGCCCGGAACGACTGGATCATCCACGCGACCAGACGGCGCCAGGCATCGGGCGCGTCCTCACCGGTGGCGCTCAGGACGCCGGCGTTGGCCATGAGCAGCAGGACCAGGTCCCGGCTGGTGAAGTCCTCGCGCAGGTCTCCGCTGTCCTTGGCGCGGGCGATGAGCTCCAGGAAACCCTGGTACGCCTCGGCGCGGCACGCCTCCAGGGCCTCGGCTCCGGGCAGGCTCATCGTCAGGACATCGGCGAAGCCTCGGTCGGCGGCCTGCATCGCGCAGACCGTCTCGATGTAGCCGGTGAAGCCACTCCACGGCTCGGGGTCGGCCAGTGCCTCGGCAGTGGCTCGCACATAGGCGTCCATCCGGTCCGCGAAGACGGCCGCGACCAGTTCCTCCTTGGTGGGGAAGCGGCGGAACATCGTGGCGATCCCCACCCCGGCCTCCCGTGCGACCGAGGCCATCGACGCGCTCAGACCATCGCGGCCGAACACCGTGCGCGCGGCGGCGATGATCCGCTCCCGATTGCGCTCCGCATCGCTGCGCAGCGGCTGAGCAGCGGACTCGGCCGTGCTGCCGGCGCCGCCGGTGTGTTTATCCCGAGGGTGCATGCGGACCAGACTAGCAAACCGGAAAGCCCTATCCGATTCCCGTGCTACGCTCGGACCCCGGAAGCGGATAGGGCTTTCCGGATGAGAAAATGGATAGCCCTATCCGCCTCTACTCCAACGGAAGGTTTCCCGTGCCCACCATCGCCATCGTCGGCGCCGGCCCCCAACTGGGGCTTGCCATCGCCCGCACCTTCGGCTCCCACGGCCACAACGTCGCGCTGATCTCCCGCAACCGCGCCAAGCTCGACGACCTGATCGGCAAGCTCGCTGCCGACGGCATCACCGCCGCCGCCTTCCCCGCTGACGTCTTCGACCGCAACGCCCTCACCCGCGCACTGCAGGACGCCGCCGAGCGCTTCGGCGGCATCGACGTACTGGAGTACTCCCCGGTCGGCGGCATTGACTCCACCACCCTCACCACCCCGAGCGCGACCGAACCCGCAGATGTGCAGCACGAGATGGACTTCCAGCTCTACGGGGCCATCGCCGCCACCCGGGCAGTGCTTCCCGCGATGCGCGAGGCCGGCGCCGGCACTTTGCTGTACACCACCGGCGCCGGATCCATCGACCCCGTTCCTCAGGTCGGCAACGTCAACGCCGCCGCCGCGGCCCTGCGCAACTGGGCGATCAACCTGCACAAGGAGCTGGACGGCAGCGGCATCCAGGCCGCCCACATCGGCATCGACGTCTCCATCGGTATGTCGGTCATCGCCGGCTTCCCGACGGCTCAGCCCGAGGAGATCTCCCCGGTCTACTGGGAACTGCACACCACCGACCGCGACAAGGCCGAACGCGTCTTCAGCCGCTGACACAACACTCCGCCGACCCTTGATCGTGCCGCGGCGGTCCAGGACGGGTCGCGGAACCGTTGATCCGCGGCTCGCTGGAGCGGCTGCTGCTGCCCGATAACCGCTGGCCTGCGACCGAGGCGGTGGGCGGCTGGTGGAACCGACAGAACAACCCGGAGATCGATCTGGTGGGCGCCGGCCGTCTGATGGTCACAACCTCCTAGCCGCGGAGATGTGCGGCCCGACCGAGCAACTGCCGGGCAACAAGGTGGCCGGAGCCCCCGGAGAGGCCTGGACCGGGATGGGTCGAGGCGCCGATGTGCCAGAGGCCGGGTACGGCGGTGCGGTGGCGGCTCATCGACGGCCCCGGTCGCCAGATGAGGTTCTGGTCGAACTCGGCGGAGCCGCCGTACGGGTCGCCGTGGACGGCGTTGAGGTTGGCTGCAGCGATCTCTGCCGGGCTGACCGCACTCCACCGTGTCACAACTGCGCGCAGGCCCGGGGCGTGAGACTCGATCCGGCCGAGCACTCGCTCCACGTAGGCCGCGACCAGTCGGTTATCGCTCCACCCAGCCGAGACGTCCAGCCCTGCTGACCCACCACGACCGTGGGGGCGCCGGGGCAGCGCCCCGGCCTCCGCCCCGGCGCAGCGTCTGCGTAGCAGCGCCATGGCGATCAGGGCAGAAGCGCGCGTCGTTCCTGCGAACGCCTCTCGCGGGCTGTGACGTTGGCCGGAGGGGTGCGCCCGGTGGGTCGATGCCCGTCCCAGACTTGTCATCCCGGGGCCCCAGGAGCACTGTGGATAATGCCTGGGACAAGAGATCAGAGACGACTATGCGCACCTGGGGCAGGCGGAAGACTCGCCAATTCACCGGTGCTCGCTTCGACGCGTCCGCCGCTGTAGGCGTGCTGGACCGCGACGGCTGCGTCACGCGCTGGAGCAGTGGTGCGCAGCAACTGCTCGGATACGCCCCTGTTGAAATCATCGGCAGGCCGGGGGACGAGCTGCTGACGGCCGAGGGAACGCTACGGCACCGCGACGGCCTCCCGCTGCACGCGCAGGCGCGCCTGTGCCCGCTGCTGGACACCGATCGGGATTGCGGCTTCCTGCTCCTGCTGACGGCCGTGCCCGAGGCCGCGACAGGCACACCCTGGGATGCCTTGCTCCCGCACTGGATGTTCGAGCAGCAGCCACTTGCCGTTGCCATTTACGACCTGGACGCACGGCTGCTGCGCGGGAACCAGCCGATGCTTGGGGTCGGGGGCTTTTCCGAGGAGGAGGCCCGTGGCCGACGTCTGACCGAGATTCTCCAGGGCAACGCGATCGAGGAGGTGGAGCGGCGGGTCCTTCGAGTGGCCCAAACCGGGAAGGCGGAAGCGGCGGAGCCCATCGTCAGGCTGCCCGGGGAATCCAAGGCTCACGCGTGGGCCATGGACGTCTTCCCGCTCAAGGACGCGGACGGCTCGGTGTGTGCGGTGGGCGTTGCCGCGTCCGATTACTCCCAGCAGTACGACTCCAGGGAGCGCATCGCCTTGATCAGCGAGGCCAGGACCCGCGTGGGTACGAGCCTGGACATCATCGGAACCGCACGAGAATTCGCGGAACTCGCCGTCCCGCGCTTCGCCGACTTCGTCAGTGTGGACCTCCTCGAGCCTGTCTTCCAGGGTGAGCTGCCCACGCCCGTCCTTCCTCGGGGTGCCACTGTCCTGCGCCGGGCGGCATACCAATGGGCCGCCGGGCAGGCGCTCGATCCAGTGATCAGCGCTACGGAAGTGCACACCCATCCGTGCTCGTCGCCGCTCGCGCGATGCCTGACCGAGGGCCGGGCCATTCGTCACAGCACCAAGGATCCCGAGACCATCCGCTGGCTGGCCGAGGATCCCGTTCAGGCGTCGCTCGCCGAGACGTTCGGCCCCCACTCCCTCATCGCCGTGCCGATCCGTGCCCAGGGCGTTCCCCTCGGGGCAGCCCTGTTCGTCAGGTACGCGGCCTCGCATGAAGAAGCCTTCGGCCCGGACTGTACGGCGATCAGCGAGGATCTCGTCGACCGGCTCGCGATCTGTTTGGACAACGCGCGCCGGTTCACACGGGAGCGCGGTATCGCGCTCGCCCTGCAGCGGGCCCTGCTTCCCCGGGAGTCGACCGTGCATCCCGCTGTGGAGACGGCCGCCCGGTACGTGCCTGCAGGCTGCGGCGCCCAGGCAGGCGGTGACTGGTTCGACGTGGTTCCCCTGCCCGGAGCACGAGTCGGCTTGGTGGTCGGCGACGTCGTCGGCCACGGCATCCACGCCTCTGCGACCATGGGCCGTCTCCGTACCGCTGTGCGTACCCTTGCCGACATCGACCTGCCGCCCGAGGAACTCCTCACTCACCTCGACGACATCATCACCCACACCGCAGGTGAGCAAGACGGCGAGCCCGCCGGTGAGATCCCCGGCGACATCGGTGCCACCTGTCTGTACGCCGTCTACGACCCGATCTCCGGCACCTGCTCCCTGGCCCGCGCCGGCCACCCTGCCCCCGTGCTGCTCCACCCGGACGGCACCAGCAGTGTCATCGACCTGCCCTGTGGGCCTCCGCTGGGACTCGGCAGTCTGCCGTTCGAGGCGGCGGACGTCGTCGTGCCGGAAGGGGGCCTGCTGGCACTGGTCACCGACGGTCTCCTCACCACCCGGGAGCGCGACATCGACGAAGGGTTCTCCGACCTGTGCAGCGCACTCGCCCAACCGGCCACCACGCTGGATGACCTGTGTGACAACGTCCTGGACACCCTGTGCCCCGAACCGCACGCCGACGATGTCACCCTGCTCCTGGCCCGCCCCCACGTGTTCGGCGAGGACCGCCTCGCCACCTGGGACCTGCCCAGCAATCCCGCCGTCGTCGCCAACGCCCGCCGGCTCGCCGCGGAGCAGATCGCCCGGTGGGGACTGGCAGAGGCCGCGTTCGTCACGCAACTGGTGGTGAGCGAGCTGGTCACCAACGCGATGCGGCACGCCAGAGGGCCGATCAGGCTGCGGCTCATCAAGGGTGAGACCCTGATCTGCGAGGTCAGCGACGGGAGCAGCGTCAGTCCTCATCTGCGCCGGGCCCGAGCATTCGACGAGCGCGGCCGCGGCCTGTTCATTCTCGCCCAGTTCACTCATCGCTGGGTCACCCGCTACACCCTCTCCGTCAAGACCCTCTGCTCCGAGCAGGTGCTGCGCATGCCGTAGGTTCAGCAATCATCCCCGACCCTTAGCCTCC
>NZ_MUBM01000468.1 GCF_002154505.1 Streptomyces carpinensis
GGTCTGTGGGGGTCCCCCAGGCGTCGAGCGCCGGGGGAGGCACGAGTGCCCGCAGCCATGTCACCTGGCTGCCCGCAACCGCGGCGCTACCAGGTCGGCGGGCTTGCGATGGCCCGGGAGAGGACCTCGTCCAGGACTCGGGCCGTGGTGGGTATGTCGAGCTGGGAGTTGTCGATGATCGGAAGACCGGAGCCGTACCAGCCCGCCATGCGGCCGTGGATGCGGGCCACCTCCTCGTCGGTGAGGCGGCGGTTGCCGGTGCGCTCGGCGTTGCGCTCAAGGACGACGTCCAGGCCGGGGAGCAGCACGACCGGAAGCAGGCCGGGTCCGACGTGCCGTTTCCAGCCGCCGAGGCCGACGACCGGGCGGTCGGGGAAGACCGCGTCGTCGAGGATGCACGAGATGCCGTTGGCGAGGAAGTTGCGCGCGGCGAAGCCGCAGGTCCGGCGGGCGAGGCGGTACTGCGCCTCGGAGCTGTCGTTCCACCCCGACTGCGGGTTGGCGAAGCCGGAGCGGACCCACTCGCGGACGTCGTCGAGGCTGATGTGCGCGGTCGGGACCCGGCGGTGCTCGGCCCAGTGCTTGGCGACGCTCGTCTTGCCGGCGCCCGCGGGTCCGATGAGCAGCACCGCGAGGGTGGTGATGGTCGGGTCGGGCGCGGCGTGGGCGGCCGGTGCTGTCGGCACGGCGACGGGGCCGCCCGGCGGCAGCTGGATGTGGCCGGTGACGTCCGGCGGAGGCGGCGGGGCCTGGGCCGGCGACGCCTGCACGGGTGGCGCCGGCGGACCCGGTGGCTGTGGTGCCGTCGGCGCTCCGGCACGGCCGGGGGGCGGCGGCACGGGGGCCGAGCCCTGGTGCGAGCCCGGGTGGTGCGGACCCGGGTGGTGTGCGGCCGGCGGCCAGCCGGCGGCCGGTCCGTGCCCCGGCTGGTGGGGCGGCAGCGGCGAACCCACTGCGTGCTGCATCCGGTGCCACTCCGTCTCGTACAAGGCAATGGGCGCTGGCAGCGAGTCCGTTCCCGCTACCTACCGAACGGTACCGTCCCCGGCCGCCGTTTGGTGAACGGCCGGGGACGGCCCGAAGTGCCCGCCGGCGCACGGCGAATCGGACGGACCAGGCTTGCCGGAACTTACTGCCCCACCTCGCCGTACGCGGCGAGCAGCACGGCCGGGTCCGGGCCCTCCAGCACGGTGGGCTTGGCGAGTCCGTCGAGCACGATGAAACGCAGCAGGTCCCCGCGGGACTTCTTGTCGACCTTCATCGTCTCCAGCAGCTTGGGCCACTGGTCGTAGCGGTAGTGCAGAGGCAGACCCACCGCCTCGAGGATCGTGCGGTGGCGGTCGGCGGTCGCGTCGTCCAACCGCCCGGCGAGACGGCCGAGTTCGGCGGCGAAGTGCATGCCGACGGACACCGCCGCGCCGTGCCGCCACTTGTACCGCTCGTTCTTCTCGATGGCGTGGCCGAGGGTGTGGCCGTAGTTGAGGATCTCCCTGAGGCCCGACTCCTTCAGGTCGGACGAGACGACATCGGCCTTCACCCGGATGGAGCGCTCGATCAGCTCTGCGGTGTGCGGGCCGGACGGGGTGCGGGCCGCCTCGGGGTCGGACTCGACGAGGTCCAGGATCACCGGGTCGGCGATGAAGCCGGCCTTGATGACCTCGGCCAGGCCGGAGACGTAGTCGTTGACCGGCAGCGAGTCCAGCGCGGCGAGGTCGCACAGCACGCCGGCGGGCGGGTGGAAGGCGCCGACGAGGTTCTTGCCCTCGGCGGTGTTGATGCCGGTCTTGCCGCCGACGGCCGCGTCCACCATGGCGAGCACCGTGGTCGGGACGGCGATCCAGCGCACCCCGCGCAGCCAGGTGGCGGCCACGAAACCGGCGAGGTCGGTGGTCGCGCCGCCGCCGACACCCACGATGACGTCGGAGCGGGTGAACCCGGACTGGCCCAGCGCCTTCCAGCAGTAGGCGGCGACCTCGGCGGTCTTGGCCTCCTCCGCGTTGGGCACCTGGATGGCGACGGCCTCGTAGCCCTGCTCGGCCAGATCGGCGCGGAGCGCGTCGCCGGTCTCGGCGAGCGCCTCCGGGTGGATCACGGCGACCCGCTTGGCCTTGTCACCGACCAACCCGGTCAGTTCGCCCAGGAGTTGACGGCCCACCAGGACGTCGTAGGGCTCGGTGCCCGCGGTGCCGCCGATGTGGATCCGCGTCACTGCCTCGCTCATGCTTCCTTCAACTCCAGTGCATCCAGGACGGCTTGGGTGACTTCCTCGGGCGTACGGCCGTCGGTGGCCACCACGGCCGTGGCGACCTCCTCGTACAGGTGCCGACGGGCCTCCATCAGCTCGCGCCACTGCTTGCGCGGGTTGACTGCCAGCAGCGGGCGGGCCGCGTTCAGCCCGGTGCGCTTGACGGCCTCCTCGACGTCCATCGACAGGTAGACCACGCGCGCTCCTGCGAGTAGCGCGCGGGTGTCGGCGTCGAGGATCGCGCCGCCGCCCAGTGCCAGCACACCGTCGTGCCCGGTGAGCGCCCGGCGCACCGCCTGCTTCTCGATCGCGCGGAAGGCGGCCTCGCCGTCGTCGACGAAGATCTCCGCGATGGTGCGGCCCTGCTCGGCCACGATGTCGTCGTCGGTGTCCCGGTAGCCGAGTCCGAGCCGGCCGGCCAGCAGGTGGCCGACGGTGGACTTGCCCACGCCCATGGGGCCGACCAGGACGACGACCGGCGTCGCGCTCATCGGATGGCCAGGTTGTCGAGGTACGACCGGACGTTGCGGCGGGTCTCGGCCACGCTGTCGCCGCCGAACTTCTCCGCGACGGCGTCGGCGAGGACGAGGGCCACCATGGCCTCGGCGACGATGCCGGCCGCCGGCACCGCGCAGACGTCGGAGCGCTGGTGGTGGGCCTGGGCCGCCTCGCCGGTGGCGACGTCGATGGTCTTCAGGGCCCGCGGCACGGTCGCGATCGGCTTCATCGCGGCCCGGACCCGCAGCAGCTCACCGGTGCTGAGGCCGCCTTCGGTGCCGCCGGAGCGGCGCGTGGCGCGCTTGATGCCGTCGGGGGTGGTCAGGATCTCGTCGTGGGCCTTGGAGCCCGGTACGCGCGCGAGGTCGAAGCCGTCGCCGACCTCGACGCCCTTGATCGCCTGGATGCCCATGAGCGCCGCCGCGAGCCGCGCGTCCAGCCGCCGGTCCCAGTGCACGTGGGAGCCGAGGCCCACCGGCACGCCGTAGGCCAGCACCTCCACCACACCGCCGAGGGTGTCGCCGTCCTTGTGGGCCTGGTCGATCTCCGCGACCATCGCCTTCGAGGCGTCGGCGTCCAGGCAGCGCACGGGGTCCGCGTCCAGCCTCTCGACGTCCGCCGGGATCGGGTACACGCCGTACGGGGCCTTCGCCGCCGCCAGCTCGACCACGTGGCTGACGATCTCGATGCCGGCCGTCTCCTTCAGGTACGACCGGGCCACCGCGCCCAGCGCCACCCGGGCCGCGGTCTCCCGCGCGGAGGCCCGCTCCAGGATCGGCCGGGCCTCGTCGAAGCCGTACTTCTGCATGCCCGCTAGGTCGGCGTGGCCGGGGCGGGGGCGGGTCAGCGGGGCGTTGCGGGCCAGCTCGGCCAGCTCCGCCGGGTCGACCGGGTCGGCGGCCATGACCTTCTCCCACTTAGGCCACTCGGTGTTGCCGACCATGACGGCCACCGGCGAGCCGATGGTGAGGCCGTGCCGGACGCCGCCGAGGAAGGTGACCTCGTCACGCTCGAACTTCATCCGGGCGCCGCGCCCATAGCCGAGGCGCCGCCGTGCGAGGTGGTCCGCCACCATCTCCGTGGTGATCGGCACGCCGGCGGGAAGGCCCTCCAGCGTCGCGACAAGTGCGGGTCCGTGGGACTCCCCCGCGGTCAGCCAACGCAACCTGCTCAACGGTGCTCCTCATGCTCGCGCCTGGAACTGCGACGGCGCGACCGGGTGCGCGGCCCTGGCCCGCCACTACGATCCTCCCACGTCCGGGCCGCCTGCCCGGCCGCCGGTCCAGCAGGCGGACGCACGGCGGACGGTCCCGCCGCAGGTGGGCGTCCCGCCGGAGGCCTCGGCCGGTCGCCGGCGCCGAGCGCCCGGCACCGGGAGGTCAGCGTTCCGCCAACGCCTTCTCGCCCGCCCGGCGCATGGCGTCCAGGGGGGCCGGGGCGCGGCCCGTCATCTGTTCCACCTGGAGGACCGCCTGGTGGACCAGAAGGTCGAGACCGCTGAGAACGGCACCGCCGGCCATGGACCAGCGGGCGGCGAGGGCGGTCGGCCAGGGCTCGTACAGCACGTCGAAGAGGGTGGCGGGCCGCTCGGGTACGGCCGTGGCGAGCGCGTCGGTCGCACCGGAGGGGGTGGTGGCGATCACCAGGGGGGCGCGCAGGGCCTGTTCGGCGTCCGACCAGTCCGCCGTGCGGACCTCCACCCCCAGCCGCTCGCCCCACTGGCGCATCTCGGCCGCCCGGGCCGCGCTGCGGACGTAGGCGACGACCTCGCCGGTGCAGACGCGGGCGAGTGCGGCCAGCGCGGAGGACGCGGTGGCGCCGGCGCCGAGGATCGCCGCCGAGTCGACCTGTTCGATGCCGTGCTCGCGCAGCGCGGCGACCATGCCGGGGATGTCGGTGTTGTCCCCGGTGCGCCGTCCGTCCTCGGTGAAGACGACCGTGTTGACGGCCTCGACGGAGGCCGCCGTGTCGCTGATCTCGTCGAGCAGCGGGATGACGGCCCGCTTCAACGGCATGGTCAGCGACAGCCCCGCCCACTCGGAGCCGAGCTTGTCGATGAAGGCGGGCAGTCCCTCCTCGTCGACCTCGAACCGGTCGTACGACCAGTCGGTGAGCCCCAGCTCCTCGTAGGCCGCGCGGTGCAGCACCGGGGAGAGGGAGTGGGCGATGGGCGAACCGAGCACGGCGGCCCGGCGGGCGTCAGTGGCCCGAGCTGGCATCGAACTTTTCCTTGAGCTTCAGGAAGTCGGCGTAGGTCTTGGCGAACTCGGTCTTGTTCATGCCGTCGGTCGCCACGAAGTAGATCCAGCCGTCCCTGGTCGGGTTCAGCGCCGCCTTCAGTGCGTCGTCCCCGGGGTTTCCGATCGGCCCGGGCGGCAGGCCCCTGTGCGTGTAGGTGTTGTACGGGCTCTTGTTGCCGTTGATCTCTTTCTCGCTGATGTGGATGTTGCTCTGGCCCTTCAGGTAGTTGAAGGTCGAGTCGAACTGCAACAGCTGGTTGGTCTGGGTGTTCGTCGGCTTGAGGCGGTTGTAGACCACCTCGGCCATCATGCGGAAGTCGTCGTGCGTCTTGCCCTCGGCCTGGACGAGGCTCGCCACCGTCACGAGCTCCCAGGGGTTGGCGAGGCCGAACTTCTCGGCGTTCCCGGCCAGGTCGTAGCGGCTGTAGGCCTGGTTGGCCTGCTTGACCATGCCCTTGAGGACCGCCTCGGGCTTCATGCCCTTGGCCGCGGGATAGGTGCCCGGGTAGAGGAAGCCCTCCAGCGGGTCCATGATCTGGCTGCTGTTCTTCGCCCAGCTGGGCAGGCCGAGGGACTTGTACTCTTTCGCGGCGATCTTCTGGGTGGTGCCGCCTGCCAGGTCGAGCTGTTTGTCGATCGCCGCGTACACCTGGGCGTTTCGCTCCCCCGGCTTGACCAGCACGCTGCTCTGGCTGCTGGGATCGAGCATCAGGGCCACGGCACTCGCCGCCGACATCTGCTTCTTGAGCAGGTAGGCGCCGGCCTGGATCTGCTTGCCCTTGGGGTTCTCCGACTGGGCCGCCACGAAGGCGTCGACGCTCTTGACCACGCCCGCCTTCTTCAGCGCGCGGCCGATGTCGTAACCCCCGGCGCCCGACGGGATCTCGACGGTCACCGTCTCGTCGGTGCCGTTGCCCGCGTAGTCCGGCGCCGCGCCGAAACGATTTTGGTAGAACTGGTACCCGTAGTAACCGACTCCGGCCACGCCGCCGCCGAGCACCAGCGCGACGACCAGGCAGGCACAGCCGTTGCGGCGTTTCTTGGCGCCCTTGCCCTTGCCGCCCCGGCCCTTGCGGTCGCCGCGGCCCCGGCCCTCGTTCGGGTCGTCGGTGTCGGGAGCGTCCTCGTCCTCGTCCTCGCCGCCCGCGAAGAAGGCGTGGTCCTCCTGACCGGGGTCGGGTTCGGGTTCCCAGTCGGGTCGCTGCTCGGACTCGGGGGTCCTGCGGTTCGGCGGCTCCGGGGGCGGATAGGCGTCGGGGGTGCCGTAGAGGTCGGGCTGCTCGGCGCCGTAGGCCATGGCCTGCTGGGCGTACGGGTCCGCCGGGTCGGCATACGGGACCTGCGGCTGGGCCCCGGTGCCGTCCCAGCCGCCCTGCTGGTACTGCTGCTCCTGGGCGTGGGGTGCGTAGTGCTGGTCGTACTGCTGGTGGCCCTGCTGACCGTAGTGCGGAGACGGCTGGTTGCCGTGCTGGTCGTACTGCGGGTGCTGACCGCCGTAGCCGTCCTGCTGCTCGTGGCCCCACTCGCCGTACTGCGACTGCTGCGTAGGGTGCTGGCGGCCGCCGTAGGAGGACGGCGGGCCCGCGTGGCCCTGCTGTCCTCCCCATCCGCCGTCCCCGTACAACGGGTCCTCCGGATGCCACGGTTCGGAGCCTGGGCCCCGGCCATACTCAGTCATCGATCCCCTAGAGCCTCGAGTCGGCGGTCACGCGGCTTGAAGGCCCGGCTCCCGTCCCGCCTCTTGCTGTGCGTCGGCTGTTCGAACGCCGCCGCATCGCGCGGAACGTTACCGTATCGCGATCAGATGACCACTTCGACGCCCTCCCCGGGTGCTTTACCTGACACCCGTTCGGATTCGAGGGCCTGCTGCAGAATGATGACCGCCGCGGCCTGGTCGATCACGGAGCGTCCCTTCCTGGACTTCACCCCGGAGGCCCGCAGCCCCTGACTGGCCGTCACCGTGGTCATCCGCTCGTCCACCAGGCGGACCGGCACCGGGGCGATGCCCTTGGCCAACTCACCCGCGAAGGCGCGGACCTTGGTCGCGGCCGGACCCTCGCCCCCCTTCAGGGAGCGGGGGAGGCCGACGACCACCTCGATCGGCTCGTACTCCTCGACGAGCTGCCTCAGACGGCGGTGGGCCGCCGGGACGTCCCGGCCGGGAACCGTCTCCACCGGGGTGGCGAGGATCCCGTCGGGGTCGCACGAGGCGACCCCGATCCGGGCGTCCCCGACGTCGACGGCGAGCCGGCGGCCTCTCCTCATCACTTGGCCGTTTCCGCCACGAGGCGCTCGACGGCGTCCACGGCCTCGCCGACGGCGGCCGGGTTCTGGCCGCCGCCCTGGGCGACGTCCGGCTTGCCGCCACCGCCGCCGCCGAGGGTCTTGGCGGCGGTGCGGACCAGGTCACCGGCCTTCAGACCGCGCTCGCGGGCGGCCTCGTTGGTGGCGATGACCGTGAGCGGCTTGCCGCCCGTGACCGTGAAGAGGGCCACCACGGCGGCCCGGCCGCCCTGGATGCGGCCGCGCACGTCGAGGACCAGCTTGCGCAGGTCGTCGGGGGTCGTACCGTCCGGGACCTGGCCGGTCACCACGGCCACGCCGCGGACGTCCCTGGCGGACTCGGCGAGGCCGGCGGCGGCCTGGAGCACCTTCTCGGCGCGGAACTTCTCGATCTCCTTCTCGGCGTCCTTCAGCTTGCCGAGCATGGCGGAGACCTTCTCCGGCAGCTCCTCCGGGCGGCCCTTGATCAGCTCCTGGAGCTGGGCGACGACCGTGTGCTCACGGGCGAGGAAGTTGTAGGCGTCCACACCGACCAGGGCCTCGATACGGCGCACACCCGAGCCGATGGAGGACTCGCCGAGCAGCTTCACCAGACCCAGCTGGGCGGTGTTGTGCACGTGCGTGCCGCCGCACAGCTCCTTGGAGAAGTCGCCGATGGTCACGACGCGGACCCGCTCGCCGTACTTCTCGCCGAACTCGGCGATGGCGCCCTGCTTCTTGGCCTCGTCGATGCCCATGACCTCGGCGTGCACGTCGAGGTCGCGGGCCAGCACCTCGTTGATCTTCTGCTCGACGTCGGTCATCACGGCCGTCGGGACGGCGGACGGCGAGCCGAAGTCGAAGCGGAACCGGCCGGGCTGGTTCTCGGAACCGGCCTGGGCGGCCGTCGGGCCGAGGGCGTCGCGCAGGGCCTGGTGGGTCAGGTGCGTGGCCGAGTGGGCGCGGGCGATTGCCTTGCGGCGGCGGGCGTCGATGGAGGCGTGGGCCTTGGCGCCGACGGTGACCTCGCCGACCTGGACGACGCCCTTGTGGACGTACACGCCCGGCACCGGCTTCTGGCAGTCGCGGACCTCGATGACGGCACCGGAGTCGACCTTGATCCGGCCGGTGTCGCCGATCTGGCCGCCGCCCTCGGCGTAGAACGGGGTGCGGTCCAGGACGACCTCGACCTCGTCGCCCTCGGTGGCGGCCGGGGAGGAGACACCGTCGACGAGGATGCCGACGATCGTGGTCTCGCCCTCGGTGTCGCTGTAGCCGATGAAGTCGGTGGCACCGGCGGAGTCGGCGATCTCGCGGTAGGCGCCCATGTCGGCGTGGCCGGTCTTCTTGGCCTGGGCGTCGGCCTTGGCGCGCTCCCGCTGCTCCTTCATCAGGCGGCGGAAGCCCTCTTCGTCCACGGCGAGGCCCTGCTCGGCGGCCATCTCCAGGGTGAGGTCGATCGGGAAGCCCCAGGTGTCGTGGAGCAGGAAGGCCTTGTCGCCGGAGAGGACCGTGCCGCCGGTGGCCTTGGTCTCGGTGACGGCGGTGTCGAGGATGTTGGTGCCGGCCTTGAGCGTCTTGAGGAAGGCGTTCTCCTCGGCGAGGGCGACCTTCTCGATGCGCTCGCGGTCGGTGATCAGCTCGGGGTACTGCCGGCCCATCATGTGGATCACGGTGTCGATCAGGTCCTTGACGACCGGACCGGTGGCGCCGAGCAGGCGCATGTTGCGGATGGCGCGGCGCATGATGCGGCGCAGCACGTAGCCGCGGCCCTCGTTGCCGGGGGTGACGCCGTCGCCGATGAGCATCGTGGCGGTGCGCATGTGGTCGGTGACCACGCGCAGGGACACGTCGGAGTCGTGGGCGTCGCCGTAGCGGACGCCGGTCAGCTCGGTGGCCTTGTCGATGACGGCCATGGAGGTGTCGATCTCGTACATGTTCTGCACGCCCTGCAGAATCATGGCGAGGCGCTCCAGGCCGAGGCCGGTGTCGATGTTCTTGCTCGGCAGCTCGCCGAGGATCTCGAAGTCGTCCTTGCCGGTGCCCTCGCCGCGCTCGTACTGCATGAACACGAGGTTCCAGATCTCCACGTACCGCTCGTCGTTGACGGCGGGGCCGCCCTCGACGCCGAACTCGGGGCCGCGGTCGTAGTTGATCTCGGAGCAGGGGCCGCAGGGGCCGGGGACGCCCATCGACCAGTAGTTGTCCTTCATGCCGAGCCGCTGGATGCGCTCCTTCGGCACGCCGACGACCTCGTGCCAGATGCGCTCGGCCTCGTCGTCGTCCTTGTAGACGGTGATCCACAGGCGCTCGGGGTCGAGGCCGTAACCACCCTTGTCCTGGGGCGTGGTGAGCAGCTCCCAGGCGTACTTGATGGCGCCTTCCTTGAAGTAGTCGCCGAAGGAGAAGTTGCCGCACATCTGGAAGAACGTGCCGTGGCGCGTGGTCTTGCCGACCTCTTCGATGTCGGGCGTGCGCACGCACTTCTGCACGCTGGTGGCGCGGTCGAACGGCGGCTTGACCTCGCCCAGGAAGTAGGGCTTGAAGGGCACCATGCCGGCCGGGACGAGGAGAAGAGTCGGGTCGTCCGCGATGAGCGACGCCGAAGGGACGACGGTGTGCCCGCGCTCCTCGAAGAAGCTCAGCCAGCGGCGGCGGATCTCAGCCGACTCCATCAGTGGTCCTCATTCCGGTTGTACGAGTACGTCGGGTACGTCGAGCCGTCGACGTACTTCGGGGTGTCGTGGTTCTCGATGGCGGCGTGCCGCCGGGGTGCGGGGAGTTCGGGGCCGGGGGGCGCGTCGATACCGAGCGCCTCGCCGAGTTCGGCCTCCCGCTGGGCCATGTTGTCGCGGACGTCGAGCGCGAAGCCCACGGCGCGGTCCTTGAGCCGATGACCCGCCTCCAGCGCCTTGTTCGCCGCGGTCGCGGCGACGCTCTCGGGGGTCAGCTGCCTCAGCTTGCGGTTGACCTTGGCGGTGGCCCACACACCGGCGGCGACACCTGTGGTGAACCAGAACGTACGGCGGAACATCGCTAGTCCTTACTTCTCCCGGTTGTTCCGCTTCCCCCGCCGCGCGGCCGGGACGGTGCGGCCCACGATCACGGTACGCCTCGACGTCTTGGCGGGCACGTCCTCCTTGCGGGCGCCCAGCGCCCGCAAGGAGGACGTGC
>NZ_MUBM01000469.1 GCF_002154505.1 Streptomyces carpinensis
CGGCGGCGATCGGGAACGCGTCGGCCGCCCGGAACTTGGCGTAGTCGTCCAGGTTGCCGGTGATGGTCATCCGGGAGCGGGTGTCGATCGCCGCCTCGATCTCCGGCGGAACGCTGATGTTCTCGATGTAGAACCGGGGGATGGCGATGCCGGTGGAGGACAGCTCCAAGGTCAGCGCCTTGGCCAGCTGCTGCCCGATGCCGTCCTGCCGGGCGGCGAGGTCGAGCAGCGGCACGCCGGACGAGCCCAGCGCGGAGCCCAGCTTGGAGACGGTCAGCTGCCGCAGGTGCTCGCCGACCTCCTCGGTGCGGAACTGCGGGTCGGTGCCGACCAGTTCGCGCAGCAGCGCGGCGGCGTCGACCACCTTGGCGGCGAAGGTGCCGAAGGCGCGGACCCGGACCATGCCGAAGTCGGCGTCCCGCAGGATCACCGGGTTCTGGGTCCCCCACTTGAAGTCGGTGAACTGCCGGGTGGTGACGAAGTAGACCTCGGCCTTGAACGGCGACTCGAAGCCGTGCTTCCAGCCCTTCAGTGTGGACAGGACCGGCATGTTCTGGGTCGTGAGGGTGTACGTGCCGGGCTGGTAGACGTCGGCCAGCCGGCCCTCGTTGACGAAGACGGCCACCTGCGACTCGCGCACCACGAGCCGGGCGCCCATCTTGATCTCGTTGTCGTAGCGCGGATAGCGCCACACGATGGTGTCCCGGCCGTCGTCGGTCCACTCGATGATGTCGATGAACTCACCGCGGATGCGGTCCATCAGCCCCACGACATTCCCCCACTCCCCGCGTTTCCGGAGACCTCCGCTCGCCGGCCGGTCCCGGGACGGTGACCATGCGGCGATCAAGCGATCAGCCGCCAGTATGCCCATCGCGTGGTCCGCGCGCCTACGGGTGGGGGCCCAGTCCGCCGGCCCTTGCCGGCCGTCGCCGCCGTGCCGTCC
>NZ_MUBM01000047.1 GCF_002154505.1 Streptomyces carpinensis
CGGTGGCGCCCGGCGCCGCCGCGCCCCTGGTGACCGCCGCCGACTGCGGCCTGTTGCTCATCCGGCTGACCTTCGGCCTGCTCATGGCCGGGCACGGTGCCCAGAAAGTCTTCGGGCTCTTCGGGGGCGCCGGCCTGACGGAGACCGGCAAGGGGTTTTCCGCCCTGGGCTATCACCCGGGCGTGCTCTTCGCCGCGATCGGTGGGCTGTCGGAGTTGCTGGGCGGCCTCGGCCTGGCCCTCGGACTGCTGACGCCGCTCGCGGCTGCCGCCCTGATCGGCGTGATGATCAATGCGATGGCCACCGTCACCGGTGCCCACGGCCTGTGGGAGACGGACGGCGGGGTGGAGTACAGCGTGTGCATCGCTGTCGCCGCCCTGGCCGTCGCCGCCATCGGGCCGGGCCGGCTGGCGGTCGACCGCTTGTTCCGCTGGGGTGCGGGCGGCTGGAGTCAGGCCGCCTTCGCCCTCGGCCTGGGCGGCGCTGCCGCTGCCGTCACGCTCAGCCTCTAGACCCTCACATGCCCACCCGCCGTGTTCTGCTGTGAGCCGACGCAGACCGGGGTCCCAGTTCCGGCTGCGGGGTCCTCGCCCGATCCGGGGGACGTCGAGAAGCACCGTGTATGCTCGGCGCCTGCGAAGGGGAGTAGCCCCGAGATACCGGTCGTCGACACACTGGAGCCCAGCGCCGGGCTCCCGGTGGCCGGGCCCGCGCCGAGCGTGTGCGGGTGGGTGAGACCTTCGGCCCTTTGTCGACGACGTATGTCGTGTCGGCGGGGTCGAAGCTGCCGCCGTCCTCCTCTCGCGCGGTTGTCCTCGAAGCCCCCGCCGGCGCGGGAAGGCTGGCCGAGACCGTGATCCATTTCGTGTTGTTGATCGTCTGTGCGGTGGCGATCTATCTCTCCTGTGAGTGGTTCGTCAACGCCGTCGAATGGCTCGGCGAGCGCCTGAACGTAGGGAAGATGGCGGTCGGCACGATCCTGGCCGCCTTCGGCACCGCCCTGCCCGAGTCCGTGGTCACTCTGGTCGCGGTGACCACCGGCGGCACCGAGGAGGCCAAGAACATCGGTGTGGGCGCCGCGATGGGCGGACCGCTGGCCCTGGCCACCGTCGCCTACGGCGTCACCGGCGCGATGCTGCTCCTGAAGCGCCGCAAGGAGCGTGAGCACACTGCGGCACTGGTCGCCGCGGGTGGCGTGGCCCCTGACATCGCCGCCCCGCCGACCGGCCGCACCGAGCAGGCCCTCGGTACCGAGAAGGACATGAAGCGGCTGGCCAAGGATCAGAAGTGGTTCCTGCCGATCTTCGTGGTGAAGGTGGCGCTCGGCCTGGTCGCCTTCGCCTTCAAGCCCGTCCTCGGTCTGCTCTTCTTCGCCGCGTACGCGGTCTACTTCCGGCGGGAGATCCGCGGCGGCCAGGACGAGGACGGCGAGGAGGTGGAGCTGGAGCCGCTGAAGTTCCAGCCCAGGGCCGCGTCCCCGGCCACCTGGGCCGTCATCGCCCAGACGCTGCTCACCCTGGTGGTGATCTTCTTCGCGTCGCAGCTGTTCGTGAAGCAGCTGGATGCCATCGGCCCGATGATCGGCCTGTCCGCCTCGGTGACCGCCCTGCTGCTGTCCCCGATCGCCACCGAACTGCCGGAGATCATGAACGCGGTGATCTGGGTCCGTCAGGGCAAGACCAAGCTCGCCCTGGCGAACATCTCCGGCGCGATGATGATCCAGGCCACCGTCCCCTCAGGGCTTGGCCTGCTCTTCACCCGCTGGCACTTCGACGGCGCGCTGCTGTGGTCCGGCCTGATCACCATGGCGGCGATCGTCTACTTGCTGCTGACCATGCGCGCGCGCAAGCTCACCCCCGCACGCCTGGCCGTCGCGGCCGGTTTCTACGTCCTCTTCGCCCTCGGCCTGATTCCCGTCCTCAGCTGACCGAGCACACCCGTGCCGCCGCCTGGGCCCGGGCGGCGGCACGGGTCACGCCGCCGCCCGCGGCGGCCGGGCACTGCGCCCCGCTGACCGGCATACGGGGCGGGCCGCCCGGGCCGCGCCGACGGCGCCGGCCGTAGCCCCTCGGGCAACGACCGCGCACACGCGAAACCAGCGGGCCGCTCGGTGGGGGAGGGGCACCGGGCGGCTCGGCCAGAGGGGATGCCGGGCCGCTCGAGGTCATCGCGTAATGACTCGATCAAGGTTCTCCCAATTTGGAACGCGAAGGTTGTTAGGTAAGGCTTACCTGGCTTACTTTCTGTGCGCTTCCCCTGCACGTCAGACCGGAGATCCCATGTCCAGCGCGAACATCGCCCTGCTCGGCGCCATCGCAGGCTTCACCATCTACCTCGGCCTCCCTCTCGGCCGTCTGCGCACCCCTGCCCCCCGCCTCAGGTCAGGGCTCAATGCCGTCGCCATCGGCATCCTGATCTTCCTGGTGTGGGACGTGCTGACCCACGCCTGGGAACCGGTCGACGAGGCGCTGAGCAAGCACGACTGGACCTCCGTCGCCTCGGGCGGCCTCACCCTGGCCGCCGGCCTGACCATCGGCCTGGCCGGGCTCGTGCACTACGACGCGTGGATCGCCCGTCGGCGGGCCGTCCAGGCGCGGCCCGCCGGCCCCGGTGCCGCCACCAGCGCGGAGCTGGCGCACAGGGCCCGCAGCCAGGCGGGCTCCCTCGCCCTGATGATCGCCACCGGTATCGGCCTGCACAACTTCGCCGAGGGCCTGGCGATCGGCAATTCGGCCGCGCAAGGAGAGCTCTCCCTCGCCGTCCTGCTGATCATCGGGTTCGGGCTGCACAACGCCACCGAGGGCTTCGGCATCGTCGCCCCGCTGGCCGCCGAGGGCGAGCGCCCGTCGTGGCCCACGCTGCTGCTGCTCGGACTGATCGGAGGCGGCCCCACCTTCCTCGGCACCATCGTCGGCCAGCACCTGGTCAACGACACGCTGTCGATCGCGTTCCTCGGCCTGGCGGCCGGCTCGATCCTCTTTGTGGTGATCGAACTGCTGGCCGTCGCCCGCAGGAGCGGTCCGAAGGCTCTCACGACGTGGTGCATCCTGCTCGGCCTCCTGCTCGGGTTCGCCACGGACGCCGTGGTCACAGCCGCGGGCGCCTGACGCAGTGGCTGCACCGTGTCGTGGCCGCCTCCGCCCGCTGCCAGGCTCACGCACCCGCGGGCTGTGAATGTTGCGGCATCCCTGTGACCAGCACTTCTTTGACACTTCGACGTTCCTGCCACGCCGTGTCGGTCGGCAACGCGCATAGTGGAACCACCGAAGGGGGTCTCCGGACGGGACGGGAGAGCGCCTGTGACGACACCGCCGATCGACTGCCAGGCGTTGTTCGCGGCCACACCCAGTCCGTACCTGGTGCTGGACCGGGACCTCGTGATCGTTGGCGTCAACGCGGCGTACTGCCGTGCCACCTGCCGCACACGGGAAGACCTGGTCGGCCGGCACATCTTCGAGGCGTTCCCCGAGAACCCGGCGGACCCCGAGGCCGACGGGATGCGGAACCTGAGCGCCTCGCTGCACCGGGTCCTGCGCTCGGGAGAGCCGGACACGATGACGGTGCTGAAGTACGACATCCCCCTGCCCGGCCGGCCCGAGGTGTTCGAGGAACGGTGGTGGTCGCCGATCAACACCCCCGTCCTGGGGCCGGACGGGCGGGTGGTGTGGATCATCCACCGGGTGGAGGACGTCACCGAGTTCGTACTCTCCCGCGGTGACCAGTCACAGCCGGTTCAGGCGCTCACCGAGCGGCAGGCCATGGAGGCCGAACTCTACGCGCGCGCCCGTGAGCTGCAACTGCTCAATGAACAGTTGCGGCAGGCCCACGCCAGGGAACGGCAGGTCGCCGTCACCCTCCAGGAAGCCATGCTCCAGGCCCCGGACCTCCTGGGGCACCGCAACATCGCGGTGCGCTACCTGCCCGCCGCCAAGGGGCTCAATGTGTGCGGCGACTGGTACGACGTGGTGGACCTGCCCGACGGTTTCTCCCTCGCCGTGGGTGACGTCGTCGGCCACGGCCTGGAGGCCGCCGCCGTCATGGGTATGCTCCGCAGCGCCCTGTCCGCCGCCATCCGCGCCCTGCGCGAGCCCGACCGGGCCATGGAGGTCCTGGGCCTGTACGCCCGCTCCGTGGAGGGAGCGCTGGCCACCACCGCGGTCGAAGCTGTCGTCGACACCCGCCGTCGGCACATCACCTACAGCAGCGCCGGCCATCCGCCACCGGTCCTGGTCCGCGCCGACGGCACGTCCGTGCTGCTCGACCAGGCCACCGACCCGCCCCTGGGGGCTCGCCCGACGCACGTCCCGCGTCCTCAGGCCGCCGTGCCCTACGCCCCCGGTGACACCCTCGTCCTCTACACCGACGGTCTCATCGAACGCCACGGGGAGGACATCGACGCCGGCTTGGACCGGCTCACCGACGTCCTCACCGCCAATGCCCGCCTCGACCCCGAGCCCCTGGCCGACACCCTGCTCTCCCGTTTCGGGGTCAGCGGCGGCGGAGACGACGACATCGCCTTGGTCGTCGTGCGCCTGTAGTCCCTCCGCGGCACCGGCCGTCAGCCGGCCCAGCGTCCTGACAGCAAGGTCATGGCGAAGGCCGTGGTCAAGGGCGCGGCGAGGCCAGGACAGGCAGCCGTTGCCCGAGGTCTGCGCAGGCTCCCCGCGGCCGGAGTGATCCAGGTACCAAGAGCCCACGGGTTGAGGCCGATGCGGGCGGCCTCGGGCCGGCGACGTACGGAGCCTCCCCGGCGGTGGCGGTGACGGCTGTCGCCACCGCCACCGAAAAGGGCCTGGTGCACCAGGCCGTCGTGAACGACCGAACCCCGGGCCGCACATGAAGTGCGGCCCGGGGTTCAGTCACCGTCACGCTCGCGCGGGCACGGTCCTCACTCCACGGTCGCCTGGCCGTACGGCACCAGCCGGACCGGGCCGACGAGGCCGTACGCCTGTCGCGTCGTCGTGCCGAACACCGCCGGGTTGGAGACGCGCAGCCGGTTGATCAGCGGGACGGCCACCTCGACCTCGATGGTGTTGGCGCCGCGGCGCAGCCACGGGCCGACGTCGAGGACGGGACGGATGCGGTTCACCGGGTCCATCCGGGTGGCGTTGACGCTGACCCGGCAGGTGTCGCTGACCTGGCCGAGGTCAAGCACGGCGCCGGTGCCGCCCGTCCACGTGTCGGGCAGTGTCACGGTGGTGCGGTAGCGGCCGATCCCGCCGACGTCGGCCAACTCCGTGATCTGCGACCAGGGAAGGAGCGTGTCGAGGGACAGCGTGTGCGCGACGGTCCGGGTGCTGGTCGCCCGGTCGCCGGGCTGCCAGTCCTCCACCTCCAGGGTCCAGGTGGTCGGAGTGACGGGGTCGGGCACCGCCGCGATCTTCGAGACGGCGGTACGGCCCTGGGACAGCCGCGTGGTGAAGGTGCCCGCGGCAGCGGCGCGGACGACCAGCCCGTCGTCGGTGAACAGCGCCTGGTCGGCGTCGGTGGTCACGGCGTGCGGCCGGTTGCCGTTCCGGTCGCCGAACGAACCCGGCTTCGCCAGGGCGACGATCAGGGTCTGCCCGGGTTCCAGGGCCACCCGCAGGGTGACCGAGTCGCCGTCGTCGGTGTACTGGCCGAGGCGTACGGCCTTGCCGCTCCACGCGTCGAGCACGTAGGGCACCGTGGTGCCGCCGTGCGTGCGGCGCAGCGTCACCTCGTGGTCGATCCGGGCCACGGGCGGCTTGACGCTCTCGGCGTGCTTTCCGTTGCACAGGTAGTAGAAGTCGGCGTCGTCGGTGACCCGGTGGGCGTTCAGCAGTGTGGAGGAGGTGCCGTACACGGCGTCGGGCGTCACCCCGAGCGCGGCGAGGGCATCGCCCACCAGGGCCTTGTCGGTCACACGGCGGACGTTGGGCAGCGCGAAGAGGTCGTCGAGTACGCCCTGGAGCTCCGCGGTCTCGCCGGCCGCCGGCACCCCCGGAGTCAGCGCCGCGTCGAACGCGCCGTACACGACGGTCGCCAGCCCCGCCTTCGCGAACTTCAGCAGCTTGCGGGCGTCCGCAAGGGCGAGCGTGGGGGTGGAACCGTAGAAGAAGTCGCTCTCCAGGAACAGCGCCTTGTACGCGGGACCGTCGGGAGCGAGCCGGCCCCCGCGGACGGTGGCGTTGGGGAGGTCGAGCAGCGGGCTGCTGAGGAACTGGTGGGTCCATCCCAGCGGTACGCCGGTGGCGGTGAGCCAGGAGGCGCCGATGCCGGTGGCGGAGTACCCGGTCTGACGGAAGACGGCCACGTCCGCCCGCGGGGTACCGGACTGCAGGACGCGGTGGACACGCCCCAGATAGCCGGAGACGTCCTCGGCGTGCTGCCAGGTGGGCTGCCGGGGGCCCCAGGACTCGCCGTAGCCGGGGGCGCCGCTGTAGGGGCTGAACGCGGCGAAGCCGGGCCAGCTCACGCCGGGGGCGGTGGCGTAGGAGAAACCGTGCAGCACCGTCTGGTTGACGCCGGCCGCGTACGCCCCGCCCATGGTGCGCAGGATCCGGTCCCAGGTGGTGCTGTAGGCCGAGCCCGCGTACGCGCCGGCTTCGCAGGACAGCACCCGGTGGCCGCCCATGTCACGGCCGCCGGCCAGGCAGCGGAAGTCGTCCAGGTTCTTGAAGCCGAGCGACTCGCCCTCGGGGATGTCGAGGAGGGCCGCGGAGGCGATGGAGTCGGTCTGCAGTCCGTACGACTGGGACCGCAGCGACATGCCCAGGCCGTGCGCCCAGTCGCGCAGCGCGGTGATGTGGTGGCGGTTGAAGAGGATCGACACGGTCTCCCAGAAGTCGTGCCGGATCTGCCGGGTCAGCTCTGCCTCGAAGGCGAAGACCTGGTTGCTGTTGTCGAGCACGATCGCCGGGAGGTACGGCGCGAGGGGCCGGCCGGTGTGCTCCTCGAAGGCCTTCGGCAGTTCCGGTGTCCACTGCAAGCCCTTGGTCTCCAACTCGATGGAGTCCTCGAAGAAGGCGCCGCCGGCGGCCCTCAGCAACTGCTTCACCTCGCTGGTCAGGAGGTTGTCCTCCCAGTAGCGGGTGATCGCGGCGGTGCCGGCGGCGCTGAAGTGGTCGACGACGTAGGCGGTGGGCGAGGAGTGCGGGCCGCCTTCGGGCTGCTGGGCGGAGCCGCGCTGCCAGTAGGAGAGCACCACCCAGTCGCCGTCGGCGGGCGCGGTCCAGGTGAGGTTGCCGCCGCTGACGCGATCGGTCAGGTCGGTGACGGAGTCGGCGTCGAGGCCGGTCTCCTTGCGGGTGGAGTTGGCGGTGTCCACCCGTGCCGCCTGGACGGCGACGAGTTGCTGCGCGGTGACGCCGGAGGCCGCCGCGCGCGCCGGGGCCGGGACCGGGCCGTCGTAGGTGGCGCCGCCGGTCAACGACGCCTTGCCGTAGGCGAGTTCCTTGACCGCGGCGTCGTCCTGCGGGGTGACGCCGGGGACGGCGGCGGGCCAGCTCGGGCCGATGGTGAGGTCGATGGTGAGCCCGCGGCGCGCGGCCCGCCGCAGGGCGGCCTCGACGCCCTCGCGCCAGGGCCTGCTGCCCCAGCCGTGGTGGGCGGTGTCCAGAACCGAGGTGTCGCTGATGCTGTGGTGCACAGCGGCGATCTCGGCGCCGCCGAAGCCGGCGTCGGCCATCTGGTCGATCTCACGGGCGATTTCGTCGGGGTCGACCAGGCCGTCCGGCCACCACCAGCGGAACTTGGGGCGGACGGCGCGGGCCGGCCGCGCGAACCAGTCGGCGTCCAGGGCCGCGTCCGTGACGGGAGGTGCGGCCGGAGCCGCGCCGGCCGCCGACGCGGCCGGCGACAGAGCCGTCCCGAAAGCGACCGTGGCCCCCGCGACCAGACCGGCCGCCAGCACCGTACGGCGTCTTGTCCCGCGCCCTTGCGAGTTGGATTCGTGCATGATGTTCCGCCCCAAGCTGTAACCGTAAATCGATTGAATCGTTTCAATCAGGCCGAGCTTCGGAACGCTAAGTCCGCGACGACGGCGGAGTCAAGATCCGTGACAGGAGTCGGGGCGGGAATTCCGTGCTGGGGGAGCCGCCGACCAGGCACTGCAATCCGCCCCCTCCTGATGGATGGTTGCGCCGCGCGGGGCGGCGGGATAGCTTCGTGAACATGTTCAGTGAACGTGTTCAGTCACGGGCCGCGCGGCGGGAGGCGACGCGGGAGAGGGTGCTGGCCGCGGCCGAACGCCTGTTCCGTGCCCAGGGGTTCGGGGCCACGACGGTCCGGCAGATCGCCGCCGAGGCGGGAGTCAGCGCCGGGACGGTGATGTCGGTCGGCGACAAGGACGCGCTCCTCGTCGCGATCTTCGATGGCTGGATCGACGCCGTGCACCGCGCGAGAACGGGCGACGACGGCACGGCCCCCGCCCCGATGTCCGCAGACGTCGCAGTGGACGCGATCATGGCCCTGTTCGAGCCCTTCATCCGGTACTTCGCGGGCGACGAGGAGCTCTCGCGGGAGTACGCGGCGATCATCGTGCGGGGAGCGCACGAGTCGGCGATCTTCCGGAACCTCGCGCTGTCCCTGATCACCGAGATCGCCGAGGCGCTCGCGCGGGCGGGCCTGGGCGGCGTCGACTCCGGCCGCGCCGCGCGGGTCGTCCATTACGCGTATCTCGGCATTCTCATGACCGTCTCCCACGGCACCATCCAGGAGCCCGACGCCGTCGACCAGCTGCGCGAGGTGGTCGGATTCGTGGTCACCCATGAAGGAGGAGAGGAATGATCGGCGTACCCCATGTCTGGTGGCTCACCGCGCTGCTGGCGATCGTGCTGTTCGGTGACGCCATGATGTCGGTGAGGCCGCCGGGCTTCATCCAGCGGTGTCTGGACGGGGTACGGCTGCCGCGCGACTGGTGGTGGACCCTCATCGTGGTCAAGCTCCTGGCGGCGGCCGGGCTGGTGGCCGGCATCAAGTACCCCGGTGTCGCGTTCGCCGCGAACGTCGCCGTCATCGGGTACTTCGTGTGCGCCTCGTACGCGCACTACCGGGCGCGCTTCCTCAAGCAGGAGTTCTGGGTCAACTGCCTGGGCATGCTCGGGCTCTCGGTGTCCGTGCTCGTGCTGTCGTACGCGGTGTGAGCCGGTCCGCCCGGTGAGCCGTGCGCGGGTACAGGAGCGCGCTGTGCCAGTGCCGGTTGTGCGCGTCACCATGGGGAGGGGAAGGAGATCCGCCATGTCGGCAAAGGAACCCGCGAAACAGCCCAGGACCGAGCTTGACGCCCGCTACAGCTCGGCGCTCAATCCCCGCCCGGGTGCCGCGGAGGCGACCGCGACCGAGTGGGCCGAGGCCCAGCGGCACCTGGAGGCTGCCGAGATCTTCTGGGTGTCCACGGTGCGGCCCGACGGCCGGCTGCACGTCACTCCTGTGATCGCAGCGTGGCACGAGGGCGTGCTGTACTTCTCCACCGGGGCGGGGGAGCAGAAGGCGAGGAACCTCGCTCACGACGGGCACTGCGCGCTGACCACCGGGGGGAACTCGCTCACCGAAGGGCTCGACCTCGTCGTCGAGGGCACGGCGGTGCCGGTTGCCGACCGTGCGGTGCTGGAGGAGGTGATCGCGGCGTACGAGGAGAAGTACGGGCCGCACATCACCTCGCCCGAGGGCACGTTCCACGGGATCGGGGATGCGTTCAGAAGGGGGGACGCGGTGGTGTTCGCGGTGGCCCCGGCCACGGCGTACGGCTTCGGACGCAACGACGGGGTCTACACCCATACGCGGTGGGTGTTTTGACCATCCGGGGCGCTGTCCGTGGGTCCGTGCGGGCAGTGGGGGTCCGTGCGGGCAGTGAGGGGCTGTGCGGGCAGTCGGGGTCCGTGCGTGGGGGCGTGCGAGCGTGGGGCGGGGTCCATCGTCGGTACCGACTCGCCGGACGCCTACGACTGCTGCGGTGAGCGCAGGACGTCAGCCGGCGGCCTTGCCGATGATGCGATCCATTTCCTCCCGGCCGAAGGCCCGGAGAGTGGTCGTGCGGACGTTGCCGACCCCACCGAGCTGCAGGAGTGCCGCGGTGGCGGTTTCGTCGTCGGAGGCCTCGACGACGGCCACGAGGTCGTGCGGACCGACGGTCCAGTAGAGGTTCACAAGCCTCGCTCCGAGCTTCTGCACCGCCGCGTCGAAGCCCTCGGCGCGCTTCACGGTGTCCTTGTAGTTTCGGATCCCCTGATCGGTCCAGTTCAGCAACGCGACATACGTCGGCATGTTGTTCCACCTTCACGAGGAAAGCCATTGCGAGGTCGATCCTGGGCAGCAGGACGGGAGGCTGCACCCCGTACGCGCCCGAACGAGTGATGGGTATGACCGCAGGCGGCTGATCGCGTGGGGTGGGTAACCTGGTGCGAAATCGGGAGGGGCGGAGATGGCTCGGACACGGAAGCTCACAGTCGTCGTGCTGGCTGCGGGGTTCATCGGCTGGTGCTGGAGGAACAGGGGCTGGTTCCTGGGCCAGTGGGCCATGCGCCACGTCAATGACTGACCGACGCGGCCGGACTACGCGCAGGCCGCGGTGAGCTGGCGCTTGAACCGCGCTGGCCCGCGTGTGCTTGACCCCGGCGCCGGAACCGGCAAGCTGACCGCCACACTGGTCGCGCTGGGTGCCGAAGTCATCGCGGTCGAGTCCGACCCGGCGATGCCGGCCGAGCTGTGCCGCTTGCTGCCTGCTGTCCGTGCCCTGCCGGGTAGTGCGGAGGCGATACCGCTGCCCGACGCTTCCGTCGACGTCGTGCCGGCCGGCAACGCCGTGCACTGGTTCGACACGGCCGTCGCGGGACCCGAGATCGCCAGGGTCCTCGCGCCCAGCGGCGTGTCCTGGCCTGCCTCCCGAACGTCATCGACGACCGGGGCGAGTGGGTCGCCGGGCTCGCGCGGGTCGGCGGGAGCGCGGCCATCGGCCCGTGTGATACGCCACCAGCCGGCGCACCGAGACGGCCGACGCACACCTCCCAAAGACCGGCGCGGCCGCCCACACGAGTCCCATGCACGGCCGCCGGCACGTGGGGACCGGCCGCGGCGAGCGTCTCGACGGGGTGCGGGACGGTCGGGCCGAACGCGATGGGCGCCAACACGCCGGGCCGGTCCCGCAGTTGCCGCCATGCCCGCGAGGCAGCCTCCGCCCAGGGCGACCGCGGGCCCGAGACGCCGGGTTGAGCAGATCTTGCCCGGGTCGCAGACTGTCCGCCTGCTCACGCCCGCGTCGCCTGCCGGACGGCCGCTTCATGAAAGGGAGCGCGGAGAGGGACCACTCGACGGGTTTTCGCGGGAGCCGCCCCAAGGCCGCCCGGTCGACGGCCATCGCCTGGAACAGCCGACGTGAGTGGATACTGACCCTGAATGCAGGCACGGATGAGGAGCACGGCCGATGGCCAGCGACAATCGCATAGGACCGCCCAGTTTCGGCAGCGAACGCGACATGCTGCGGGCTTTCCTCGACTACCACCGCGCGACCCTCGCCATGAAGTGCGAAGGGCTGACCGACGAGGAGCTTCGGCAGCAGTCGATGCCGCCGTCCACGCTCTCGCTGCTCGGTCTGGTGCGGCACATGGCGGAGGTGGAACGCGCCTGGTTCCGCCGGGTGTTCGAGGACAACGACGTACCCATGGTCTGGTCCGACGAGATCGACTTCCAGGCGGCGTACGATGCGAGCGCGTCGACCAGGGACGAGGCGTTCGCGGCCTGGGAGGCCGAGGTGGAGAGTTCGCGCCGCATCGAGCGTGAGGCCGAGTCCCTGGAGCAGGCCGGCTACCAGCCGCGATGGGGCGAGGAAGTGTCGCTGCGGATGGTGATGATCCACGTGCTCCTGGAGTACGGCCGCCACAACGGGCACGCGGACTTCCTGCGCGAGGGCGTCGACGGGACTGTGGGGGCCTGACCCTTCCCCCTGCGGAGCAGTGGGCAGCCGTTCGGCGCGGCGGCACCGGAGAAGCGCGGACACAACCACCCGACGGGCCGTGACCGCGCTTCTTACCGGGCCGGGGCCTGTCCGCGGGCAGGCGTTTCAGCGCAAGTGCCCGGACCTCAAGCGCACTTGACGACCGACAGTCGATGTACAAGACCCGTTTTCTGGTTCTTCTCCCCGCCACCGCGCCAGGTGGCCGCAGCGTCAAGCGGTACACGCTCTACCGGTCGTTCGTCGACGACGTCCCCTGAATTCAGCCGTCTGTGCGAGAGACGGCCACCCGGCGACGATGATGTGGGCATGAAGATTCCCGACCGACGGATCGAACTGTTCACCGGCACCGGCAGCGAGCACCGGTTCAGCGGCCCCGCGACCGGTGACGAGCGGAGCATGCTCGTGGCTGTGCTGGACGCCCAGCGCGCCACCCTGAAGCTGAAGTGCTCCGGACTGGGGCCCGAGTTGGCCCTGCGGTCCGTGTCCCCGTCCTCGCTCTCGCTGCTGGGCCTCGTCCGGCACCTCGCCGACGTGGAACGCCGCTGGTTCCGGGCCGTGCTCGCCGGGCACGACGTCGAGCTGCGCTTCTCCTCCACGGACGTCCCCGAGGGCGACTTCGACGGCGCCGGGACCGAACCCGAGGTCGTCGCGGAGTCCTGGGCGGCCTGGCACGCCGAAGTCGCCTTCGCGGAAGCGTTCGTCGCCGAGGCTTCGCATCTCGACATCGAGGGCCATGACTCGTGGCGGGGCACGGTCTCCCTGCGCTGGGTGCTCATCCACATGATCGAGGAGTACGCCCGTCACAACGGACACGCCGACCTGATCCGCGAACGGATCGACGGCGCCGTCGGGGTGTGACTCCGGGCGCGGCTCGCCGGCCCCCTCCACGGCGCGGTCATCTGGATCCGCGGCCTCCGACCCGCTGACGCATCACGACTCGGCACGGAACCTAGCTGTCGGAGGAGTCGGCCGAGGCCGTCGCGGGCCGGGGGAGTCGCCGCCACAGCAGGGCTCTGGCCAGGAGCGTCGGTCGCGAGGCCGCCGAGCCATCCACTCCAAGGTGCAGCACCACAAGGTGATCGACGCACCGGCAAAGCCCTGCTTCCCGCGCCACGGGATCGGTCGCCAGCGGCCACGGCACTGCCCGGCGCCGTCGCCGTGCTGCTCTTCGCTCCACCGCGCGGCGGGACGCCGGGCCCGTCGACGAAGCTGCCCGGTTGCCTGACCCGCAGGGTCAGAGGGATGCCAACCAGGCCGCCGTGTCGTTGGGGTGGCTGAAGCGGAAGGTGTCGAGAGGGGCGAAGCGGGGGTCGCGGACACGGCGCTCGACTTCGCGGCGGCGGGTCCCGTGTTGGGACCAGGCCCACCAGGCCGGGTGTTCCCGGCTCAGCCAGTCCGCCCAGGTTTCCCTGTTGCCGCCGAAGAGGAGCTCCCGTGTGACGGTGCGCCGGAAGGACCGGCGCAGGACGCGGGGCATGATGACGCGTTTGGGATAGTCCAGCCATATGACGGTGTCGGCCCGGTCCCACAGCAGGTCCCGGACTTCCGGATAGCCGAGGGAGTCGATGATCCAGCAAGGCTCGGCGGTGAGCCTTGACACGTCTTCGGCCAGCTCGCTGTTGACGGACCAGTCGGGGCCGTTGAAGTACAGCGCGTCCATCTCGTGGTAGGGCAGGCCCAGCCGGCTGCTCAAGGCTTGGGCGAGCGTGGATTTGCCTGCACCGGTGACACCCACCACCAAGATCCGCTCCACGGGTGCACCCTATCCCGGCGCCCCGTGAGGAAGACTCCCACGGTCCTCGCCCGCCACGGACTCGCTCAATGACATGACGTCCCCTGACGACCCAACCTCGAGGTAGTCCTGGCCACGGGTGCGTAGTTCGCTGAAGCGGTCCGACAGGTCCCTGACGTCCGGACATCTCTCACCCGGGAGAACAGTCCCGGGTGACGCTCGAGCGACTGCGTGCCGAGGGGGCGCCTTTCACCTGCGCCCGAATCGTCTTTCCTTCCTGCCGGTCACCTGGGGCGATCGCGGGCCGCGGTGTCGGCGTCTTCCCGGTAGAGGCCGGCGGCGAGGGCAATGGCGGTGTGGGTGGCGGGGTACGGGTCGTGGGGGCGCCAGATCAGGTGGACGGGAACGGGGCCCGCGTCGCGCAGCGGGCGGTAGGTGATGCCGTCGCGGCGGTACTGGGCGGCGGTGGCCTGCGGGGTGAGGCCGACGCAGCGGCCGGTGGCGATGGCGGCCAGCCAGTCGTCGATGTCCTGGGTGTACTCGACGGCGGGCCGGTTCCCCTCCGGCCACAGGTCGAGGGTGGTGGTGCCGGTGCGGCGGTCGATGGCCAGGGTGCGGGCAGGGATCTCGGCCAGGCGGATGCCACGGCGACGGGCCCAGGGGTCGTCGGAGGCGAGGGCGACGCAGCGGGCTTCGTAGCCGATCAGGGCATGGGCCCAGGGCCCGAGGTCGAGCGGGGCGCGGATGACGGCGAGGTCGCACAGCCCTTCGGCGAGGCCCCCGGTAGGGGTGTTGTGACGGATCAGGCGCAGGTCGGTCTCGGGGTGCTGTTCGTGCCAGCGGCGCTGGAACTCGGTGGTGTGGCGGCCGAAGGCGGACCAGGCGTGGCCGATGTGCAGGCGGGTGTGGCCGGCGGCGGCCTCGTGGACGAGTTCGTCGGCGCCGGCCAGCAGCATACGGGCGCGCGCGAGTGCCTGAACGCCCGCGGGGGTGGGCGCGACGCTGCGACTGGTGCGGTGCAGCAGCCGCACCCCGAGCACGTTTTCGAGGGCGGCCAGGGTGCGGGAGACGGCGGCCTGGGAGGTGCCGAGTTCGTGGGCGGCGTCGGTGAAACTGCCGGTGTCGACGATGGCGACCAGGCACCGCAGGTGTTTCAGCTCCAGTGCCTGAGCGCCGCCGCCCCGCTTCGTATCCATGCATCCATCGTATGGATGGTCGCGTGGATGCATTTTGCGTATGGCGAGGGTGCGTCGATGGTGGTGGGTATGCAGAGCGACTCCTCGGCCGTCTCAGTGGTGCCTGCTCCCGCCGCGCTCGACGACGGCCGGGGCAGCGGGCGCCTGGGCGGCGTGGCCTTGATGCTGGGCAGTGGCCTGTCCAACCAGACGGGGGCCGCCATCGCGGCCCTGGCGTTCCCGGTGATCGGTCCGGTGGGTGTCGTGGCGGTCCGCCAGTGGGTGGCCGCCGCCGTCCTCGGAGCGGTCGGCAGGCCGCGGCCGGCGCGGTTCACCGCGGCGCAGTGGCGGCCGGTCCTCGAGCTCGCGCTGGTCTTCGCCGGGATGAACCTGTCCCTGTACGCGGCGATCGAGCGGATCGGGCTCGGCCTGGCGGTCACCCTGGAGTTCCTCGGCCCGCTGACCGTGGCGCTGGCCGGCTCCCGCCGCCGCAGCGACCTCGTCGCCGCCGTGGCGGTTGCGGGGTCGGTGGCGGTGCTCACCCGCCCCACGCCGTCCACCGACTACGTGGGCATCGGCCTGGCGCTGCTGGCCGCGGTGTGCTGGGGGTGCTACATCCTGCTCAACCGGACCGTCGGCACCCGGCTGCCCGGCCTGGAGGGCTCGGCCACTGCCGCGGCCGTCTCCGGTGCCCTCTACCTGCCTGTCGGCGCCTGGGTGCTGTGGCACCAGAGACCCACCCTCGCAGCCCTGGGCTGCGCCCTGGCGGCCGGGGTGCTGTCCTCAGCGGTGCCGTTTCTCGCCGACCTGATGGCCCTGCGCCGCGTCCCGGCGCAGTTCTTCGGGGTGTTCATGAGCGTCAACCCCGTCTTCGCGGCCCTGGTCGGCCTCGTTGTGCTCGGACAGCATCTCGACGGCCTCGCCTGGCTCGCCATCGCCGTGATCGTCGGCGCGAACACCATTGTCGTCTCCACCACCCACCGACCCACTCACCGGCGGAGTACACCGGGAGTGTGCTCATCGTCCACGCCGACCCCGACCCCGCCTCCTTCGACGCAGCTCTGAAGGACCCGCCCGCCGCCACCCGCCCCGCCCCGCGCCGGCGCACCGGGGGCGGGTGGCGACGGCCGGGTCCTTCAGCTG
>NZ_MUBM01000470.1 GCF_002154505.1 Streptomyces carpinensis
GGCCTTGTCGTCCCCCAGTCCGACAAGGCCTGCGCGGGTGCGGCGGCGCCGGTCAGTGCGACGGCACCGGCGGCAGACATGGATCTGGTCAGGAACGTGCGGCGTTCCATGGGGTGTCCCTCCTGGTCAAGGACCGCGTCCAGCGGTCGTGCGGAACAGTGCAGGGGCATGTGGCGGGGTGGCACTGGGCGGCCGGCACGGGGCCGGCGCAGTCGCGCGGTGTGGTCCTGCCGTTCGATCGCGTCAGGTGTGCGGTAAGAGCGGGGCGAAGACGCGGCCGTTGACGGTCCGTGCCTGAGGTGCCTATGACGGCCCGTCGGCGTGTCTGATGGCAGTCGGTGAAGAGTGCGCGGGAGGACGAGGTGTGCGCGAAGCGGGGGAGAGCGCTGATCGAATGGTCGAGCCCGGCCGAGACCGCCCCGTTCGATCCCGCACCTTCGGGGTGATGACGTTTTTCCGCCGTCACATCGCGGACGGCCCTGTCATGGCCCTCAGGACAGTGTCAGGTGGGGGAAGCGGAACTCGGTGCGAGTGCGGTACTCCTCACCCGGTCGCAGGACCGTGCGCGGGTACTCCGGCCGGTTGGGTGAGTCGGGAAAGTGCTGGGTCTCCAGGCACACGGCGCCGTGGCGCTCGTAGGGCTTGGCGTCGGTTCCGGCGAGCGATCCGTCCAGGGTGTTGCCGGTGTAGACCTGAAGGCCGGGCTCGGTGGTCCATACCTCCATCCGCCGGCCGCTTTCGGGGTCGGCCAGGCGGGCCGCGCGGCGCAGCGCGCCGGGGGCGCCCGCCGGGGCGAGCACCCAGCAGTGGTCGTAGCCTCCGGCGGAGGTCAGTTGGTCGTCCTCCTCGTCGATCCGATCGCCGATCGGGCGGGCGGTGCGGAAGTCGAAGGGGGTGCCGGCGGTGGGCGCGGGCGGGCCGAGCGGGATCGCCCCGGCGGTCACCGGCAGGTACGCGTCGGATTCCAGTTCCAAAGTGTGGCCGAGCACGTTTCCGTGGCCGGCTCCGGCGAGGTTGAAGTAGGAGTGGTTGGTGAGGTTGACCACGGTGGCACGGTCGGTGCGGGCCCGGTAGTCGATGGCAAGGGTGCCGCTGCGGTCGAGGCTGTAGGTGACCTCGACGTCCAGGGTGCCGGGAAATCCCATGTCGCCGTCGACGCTGCGCAGTTCCAGCCGCAGCGCGGCAAGATCGGAGCGGTTGCCGGATGCCGGGCTGCCCTTCCAGAGCCGCCGATGGAAGCCGTCGGGGCCGCCGTGCAGCGCGTGACCGCGGTCGGTGGCGGGTACGCGGTGGGTCTCTCCGTCGAGGATGAACTCGCCGTGGGCGATGCGGTTGCCGTAGCGGCCGACGAGCGCGCCGAAGTAGGGGTTGGGCGCGGAGTACTCCGCCATGCCGGGCAGGCCGAGCACGATGTCGTCGACGCATCCGGAGGGCGCCGGTACCCGCAGGCTGGACACGATGCCGCCGAAGGTGAGCACGTCCGCGCTGACCCCGCTGCCGGAGTCCAGCCGCCAGCGGTGCACCGGTGTGCCGTCGGGCGCGGTGCCGAACGGTGAGCCGGTCAGGGTGGGGTGGGGTATCAAGATCGCCTTCCTCGGTCGTCGTCGGTGTGATGGGGGTGGCGGCGCTGAGGGTGGTGCCGGTCAGGGTCTGCGGATCGCGGTGGACTCGCGCACGATCAGCCGGTAGCCGGGCAGGATCCGGCGGGGCGGAAGCGGCTCGTCCTTCCCCCGATCGGCGATCCGCTCCACCAGGCACTCAACGGCGAGGCGGGCGAGGCCGGACTTGTCGGGGGCGACGGTGCTGAGCGACACCGCTCCGTAGCGTGCCTCCTCGATGTCGTCGAAGCCGACCACCGCGATGTCGTCGGGTACCCGCAGGCCGCGTTCGACCAGGGTGCGCATGGCGCCGAGTGCGACCAGGTCGTTGTAGGCGAAGACGGCGTCGGGGCGCTCGTCCCGGTCGAGCAGGGCGGCCATCGCGGCGGCGCCGTCGGCCCGGTCGTAGCCCTCGGTGGCCACCACCATGGACTCGTCGGGGACCAGGCCGGCCGCGGTGATCGCCTCCCGCCAGCCGCGCAGCCGTAGGTGGGCGGGCTGGCGGGCGCTCTCGCGGCGTGCGCCGAGGAAGGCCACCCGGCGCCGGCCGAGGTCGAGCAGATGGCGCACCGCGATCCGGGCCGCACCCACGTTGTCGATCATGATGTGGTCGTAGGGGGCGTCGTACTCGCGCTCGCCCAGCAGCACCATGGGCGGGCCCTCGGGCCGGGCCAGGAGGTCCTCGGGCTCCAGTCCGATCGGGCTGAGGATCAGCCCGTCGATGACATGCGAGCGGAAGCCCTGCGAGACGAGCAACTCCTTCTCCCGCAGCCCCGCGGTGTGGTCGAGCAGCACCGTGAGGTCGTGCCGGGCGGCCACGTCGATCACTGCGCCCGCGACCTCCGCGAAGTAGGGGTTGCCCAGCTCCGGAATGGCCAGTGTGATCAGGCCGGTGCGGCCCTTGCGCAGGTGGCGCGCCGTCAGGTTGGGCCGGTAGCCCAACTCGTCGATGGCTCGCTGGACCCGCTCACGGGTCTGAGGGGTCACGTGCGGGTAGTCGTTGACCACGTTCGATACGGTCTTCACCGACACACCGGCGCGCTGCGCGACATCCTTGAGGCTGGCACCCACGGCGATCCTTTCTCAGGGGGCGGAGGGGTGGTCTCGGCCGCCTGCTGGACGGCCTTGCGGGCGCGTCAGGTTCGGCGGCCGGTGCTCATTCCAGCTGCTGAGTGCGGCTGAGCAGGGTCTGCATCAGAACTACCACAGCGAGAAAGGCACCGTTGACGGTGTCGGTGAAGGCGGAGCCGTACTGCGAGAAGTAGTGATCGATGAGGTTGTGGATGACCGCGAGCAGCAGCACGCCGCTGACGGTTCCGCTGACCGAGCCGCTGCCTCCGGTGAGCAGTGTGCCGCCGATGACGACCGAGGCGATGGCGGTGAGCTCGTAGCCGATGCCGATGGTGGTCACGCCGGAGCCCAGACGCGCGCCGCCCAGGGCGCCGGCCGCCGCGGCCAGGGTGCCCGACAGCAGGTAGACCAGCACCTTGGCGCGGGCCACCGGCAGGCCGAGCAGCAGAGCCGCGTTCTCGTTGCCGCCCATCGCGGTCAGGGTGGCGCCGAAGCGCGTGCGGGTCAGCAGCAGCGCGCCCAGGGCGAAGAACACGGCCACGATCAGCACCGGGATCCAGGTGCCCGCGCCGAGGGAGCGGAAGGCGGAGTGCCGCGGCACGAGGTAGGTGGTCGCGCCCTCGTCGGTGATGGCCTGCATCAGGCCGCGCAGTCCCAGGAGTCCCACGAGGGTGACGATGAACGGCGCCATGCGGGCCCGGGCGACGAGCAGCCCCTGTATGGTGCCCCAGGCGGCGCCGACGGCGAGGGGCAGCAGGACGGCCAGCCAGGTGCCGTGGGTGGAGCCGTAGGCCCCGAGCACTCCGCCGAGCGCGTACATGGAGCCGACGGACAGGTCGATGCCGCCGGTGATGATGACGAAGGTCATGCCGAGGGCCAGCAGCCACACGAACGCGTTGTTGCCGAGGATGCTGCTGACGTTGGACCAGGTCGCGAAGGTGTCGGAGGTCGCGGAGGCGATGACGACCACCAGCACCAGCACGGCCAGCGCGCCGCGCCGCTGGATCTGCGGGGCGATCCGCTCACCGAGGGTGGGGCGCGGGGCGTCCGCCCCCGGCTGTGCGGTCGTCAGGACAGTGGAGGTCATCGGGTACCACGCTCCTGGGAGGCGTACACGGCGAAGCAGATGATGGCCGCCTCGACGATCTGGGTGTACGACGTGTGCACGTTGTGCTGGGTGAGCACCGCGGTGATCAGCTGCATGAACAGGGCTCCGGCGACGGTGCCGAGCACCCGCACCCGGCCGCCCGACAGCGGGGTGCCGCCGACGACGACCGCGGTGATGGCGTTCAGCTCCATGTTCAGGCCCTGGTTGGCGGGGTCGGCCTCGGCGCCGTGGCTGACGATGAGTACGCCGGCGAGGGCGGCCAGCACCCCGGAGATCACGTACACGGTGATCAGTACGCGACGAACGGGCAGCCCGGACAGACGGCTGGCCTGCCGGTTGTCCCCTACGGCCACCAGTTGCCTGCCGAAGGTCGTACGGCGTACCAGCAGACCCGTGAGCAGCGCGCACACCGCGGCGATCCACGCCATCTCCGGCAGCCCGGCGATGTTGCGCGAGCCGAGGTCGAGAATGCCGGGCTGAATGACGGGCTTGGCGGAGTTGCCGTTGATGATCTCGGCCAGGCCCCGCACGCCGATCATCAGTGACAGGGTGGCCACGATGGGCTGGATGCGGGCGAAGGCGACCATCGCGCCGCCGACCGCGCCCGAGACCGCGCCGAGCAGCAGGGCGACGAGCAGTGCTCCGCCGAGTCCGTAACCGGCGTACAGCGGTACGACGGAGGCGGCCAGCGCGATGACGGCGCCGACCGACAGGTCGATGCCCTCGGTGCCGATGACCAGGGCCATGCCGAGCGCCACGAGGAGCGTGGGCGCGAGCTGGAAGAGCTGGACGCGGAGGTTGCTCATCTCGACGAACGACGCGTCCAGGCCGACGGCCACGAAGAACAGCACGACGAGGGCGGCGTAGACGCCGTACTCCTGGAGCAGGCGCAACAGGCGGGCGCGGTCGGCGATGGGGCCGGTCCACGTGAGCGAGGTCATCGCTGGTTCTCCTTGACGGGGGCGGGCTCGGACGGCGCGGCCGGTTCTGTGGCGGCGGCCACGGGGGTCTCGCCGCTGGAGCCGGGCACGGTGGCTTCGCCTTCCGCCTCCTCGGGCGCGGTGGCGAGCGCGTCGAGCAGGCCTTCCTCGGTGACCTCCTCGTCGGCGAGGTGTCCGACGACGCGTCCGTCCTTGAGGATCACCACACGGTCGGAGCCCTCGATCAGCTCCTCCAAGTCGGAGGAGATCAACAGCACACCGAGGCCGTCGCCGGCGAGTTCGTCGATCAGCGCCTGCACCTCGGCCTTGGCGCCGACGTCGATGCCTCGGGTCGGCTCGTCGAGCAGCAGCACCTTGGGGTTCAGGCAGAGCCAGCGGGCGAGCAGCACCTTCTGCTGGTTGCCACCGGACAGGTCGCTGACCTTCTGATCGGGGCTGGAGGCCTTGATCCGCAGCCGCTTCATGAAGAACGTGGTGATCTCGTCCTGCTTGGCCTGCGAGACGAGTCCCGCGCGCGACAGGCGCGGCAGCGCGGCGAGCGAGATGTTCTCGCGCACCGACAGATTGGGAATGATGCCCTCGGTCTTGCGGTCCTCGGCAAGCATCACGACGCCGGCGCGGATGGCGGCGGCGGGGCTGCGCCGGTGCATTGCCCGCCCCTCGATCTCGACGGTGCCGCCGTCGGTGGCGAGCGCGCCGACGATCGCCTTCGCGGTCTCGCTGCGACCGGCCCCGAGCAGGCCCCCGAGGCCCACGACCTCGCCCGGGTGAACGTCGAGCGAGACGTCGTGGACCCGGTGACGGACCGACAGGTTGGTTGCGCGAAGGGTGGGTTGACCTTCTCGACGTTCGTGGCGCTCGGTGTCGAAGGCGGTGGTGCCCTTCTCCCGGACGGTGGACATCTCCCGGCCGAGCATCAGGGAGACCAGGCGCAGCCGCTGGAGTTCGGCGAGCGCGCCGGTGTGCACGACCGCGCCGTCGCGCATCACGGTGACCCGGTCGCAGACCGCGTAGAGCTCGTCGAGCCGGTGGCTCACGTAGACCACCGCGATGCCCTGCTCCTTGAGGTCGCGGATGACCGAGAAGAGGGTGTCCACCTCGCGCGGTTCCAGTGAGGAGGTGGGCTCGTCCATGATGACCACCCGTGCGTCGATCTGCACCGCACGGGCCAGCGCCACCATCTGCTGCGCACCCAGGCCCAGGCTGCGCAGCGGGCGGGTGACGTCGACGTGCACGCCATAGCGGCCAAGCACCTCGGTGGCCTCGCGGTTCATCCGGGCGACGTCGACGAGCCCGAAGCGGCGCGGTTCACGGCCGAGGTACAGGTTGCGTGCGATCGACATCAGGGGGACGAGGTTGACCTCCTGGTAGATGGTGGAGATCCCGGCCGCCTGGGCCTCCAGCGGGTTGCGGAAGTCGCGTGCGCGGCCGGCCAGCCGTACCGTGCCGGAGTCGGGTCGGTAGACTCCGGTCATCACTTTGATCAGAGTGGACTTGCCCGCGCCGTTCTCGCCGATGAGCGCGTGCACCTCTGCGGGCCGCAGGGCGAAGTCCACGCCGCGCAGCGCGTGCACGCCGGCGAAGGTCTTGTTCGCCCCGGCGACTTCCAGGACGAAGTCGCCGGGGGTGTCGAGGTCCTGCTGGACCACGTCTGCCTCCTCATACGGGACTGCCGGGTGCGGTGGGGCGGCGCGGCAGCCGGTGCGGCGGGTCCGGTGGCCGCGGGAGGGGAACCTCCGAGGCCACCGGAGCTGACGGCTCGGTCAGTACACCAGGCCCTGGGAGAGGGCCTGCTTGGCGTTGTCGGGCGTGAAGTGGCCGTCCTTGATGATCACCTTGGGCTGTACGCCGGTGGTGCCGTAGAAGTCCTGCAGCGACTGGAAGGCGAGCGGACCGAACCGCGGGTTGGTCTCGATGTCGGCGACGGCCTGGCCGGCGGCGACGTTCTGTACCATCTGCGAGATGCCGTCGATGGTGACGATCTTTACGTCCTTGCCGGGGGTCTTCCCGGCAGACTTGATCGCCTGGATGGCGCCGAGGGCCATCTCGTCGTTCTCGGCGTAGACAGCATTGATGTCGGAGTGCGCCTGGAGCAACTGCTCCATCACCTTCTGGCCGTCTGTCTGGGCGAAGTTGCCGGTCTGGGAGGCCACGATCTTCATGTTCGGGTACTTGGCCTTGACCTGGTCCTCGAAGCCCTTGGTCCGGTCGGTGGTGACGTTGTTGCCCGGGCTGCCGGTCAGGATCGCCACGTGCGCGCTGCTGCCGGTGGCCTTCGCCAAGTCGTCGGCTGCTATCTGCGCCTGGCCGTAGAAGTTCGAGCCGGCGAAGGCGATGAAGTCGGTGCAGGCGGTTCCGGTGACGGAGCGGTCGATGGTGAGGACCGGGATCTTCTTGGCCTTGGCCTTGGCCAGCGCCGGGCCGAGGCCGTCGGAGTTCTCGGGGGCCACGATGAGGACCTTGGCGCCCTGGGCGATCATGTCTTCGATCTGCGAGTTCTGCGCGTTGACGTCGGCGTTGGCGTTGCGCTCGATGAGCTTGACGCCCAACTGCTTGGCCTGCGCCTCGATGCTCTTGGTCTCGGTGGCTCTGAAGGGGTTGCTGGTCGACTCCGACTGCGAGAAGCCGACCACGGTCTTGCCGTCGGTGATGTCGAGCTTGGGGACACCTCCGCCGTACCTCTGGTACGTGCAGCCCGGGCCGCCGGCGGAGTCGGTGGGTGTCGCGAGCTGCTGGGCGGCCGCGGTGTTGTCGGCGGCACTCGCGCCGGCGTCGTTCTTGGGCGAGTCGTTGCCGGACTTCGTGCAGGCGGTCGCGGCCAGGCACAGGCTGGCGGTCAGTACGGCGGCGGAGACGGCCTTGGACCGGAGGGAGGCGTACATGCGCCGATCACATCCTCGTCGAGAAAGTCTGGGCGTAAGGAGCTCTGGCTGAAGAGCGAAGAGGAAACCGGCCGGGCGGGCTTGTGGGCGACCTGGCCTGACAGGTTCGTACAACGATGTAGAGGCACAGTGGATGACAGCGCCGAAAACTGTCAAGACGTCAGGCGGCCTTCAAGGCAATCGGCTTCAGCAATGAACCCGCAAGTCCCGGCCGAGAGGGTGCGGATTCCGGCCCTCAGGCCGTCTGTAGTCGCCGGGCCAGACGCCTCGTCATCCCCAAATACGCAGGTAAGACCGGGTGTTCGGAGGTACGGGACCGGCTCGGGAGGGAGCTGAAACGTCCGCGAAATACTTTGGTTCCGAAGGGTGGACATGACATCACCGCTGTGTTGTCATCGTCCTGCTTCAGTTTTCCATCGTTGTAGGAACAGCCTTCGATGTCTGCCGTGTGGTCGATGCCGGGCCTCCGCGCGTTCCCCCCATGGCTCCTTCCGGCAGATCGACGCGCCCGTCCAGCTCTCGCGCGACTTCCCTGCCCTTCACCGCTTGCCCCGAGCGGCTCCTCCAGGAGAACCGAATGACCCCGAGAAACGACAACGCCGGCCTGCCCGTCAACGAGTCGAACACCCCTGGTTCACCGGTCGGCTCCGGCGCCTCCGCCGGAGGGCTCAGCCGCCGCGGCCTGATGCGGTGGACCGGCGTGGCCGGCCTCGGCGTGGCCGGCGCCGGCCTGCTGCCGGGCTTCACGCAGAGCGCGCAGGCCGCTTCCGCGCCGCCGCAGGAGACGGCCGCCCCCGCCTCCTCCGGCGGACGCTTCCCCAGCTCGGTCACTCCGTCCTTCGACCCGATCCGACCCCCGGCCGTCCCGCTGGCCGTCCGCTCGCCCTACCTGAGCACGTGGCTGAACGCCGACCTGCCGGCCGGCCACTGGCCGGCGTTCTGGACGGGCCACACCACCGCGATGACTGGCGTCATCCGGGTCGACGGCACCAACTACCTGTTCCTGGGCGCGCCGAGCGTCGCCGACCACCCGCTCTCCCGCGGCGTGGTGCAGCGCTCGCTGACGCTCACCGCGACCCGCTCGCAGTTCGTCTTCGAGGCCGGAGGCGCTGAGCTGACCCTGACGTTCCTGTCCCCCGTCGAGCCCGGCGACCTGCGCCGCCAGTCGATGCCGCTGTCGTACATCGCCGCGGACGTGCGCAGCCTGGACGGCAAGGCGCACGACATCGCGCTGTACTTCGACATCTCCGGTGAGTGGGCCTCGGGCAACTCCGGGACGAAGATCCGCTGGTCCCAGGAGCAGCTGTCCGGCTCAGGCGGCACGACGGCGACCGCCCTGTCCTTCACTCCCGACAGCCCCGGGATCCTCAAGGAGAACGGCGACATGGCAGCCTGGGGCACCGTCGTGTGGAGCGCCAGCAACCGCTCCGGGCTGAGCTGGCAGATCGGCTCGGACACCACCGTGCGCGCCACCGCCCTGGAGGGGAAGGCACTGGCCAACTCCGCCGACACCCGCCAGCCGCGCGCCATCAACGACAGCTGGCCGGTCTTCGCCTTCCGATTCGACCTGGGCAGCGTCCACGACTCCACGAGCGCAGTCCTGTCGGTCGGCCATGTCCGCGAGCCCGCCGTCAGCTACCTCGGAGAGCAGCTGCCGCCGCTGTGGAAGTCCTACTGGTCGAGCTGGCAGGACATGGCCGCCTTCTTCCACTCCGACGCGACCGCGGCACAGAAGCGCACCGCGGACCTGGACCACAAGGTGCGGAAGGAGGCGACGGCCGCGGGCGGCGCCAAGTACGCCGCGTTGTGCGCGCTTTCGCTGCGGCAGGCGTACGCGGGCACCGAACTGGTCAGCCGGAAGGGCAAGCCCTGGGCGTTCCTGAAGGAGATCTCCTCCGACGGCAACGTCTCGACCATCGACGTGACCTACCCCGCGATGCCGGTGTTCCTCTACCTGGACCCGCAGTACCTCGGCCTGATCCTGGAACCGCTCTTCGACTACTCGGAGAACGGCGGCTGGCCCAAGAAGTTCGCCGAGCACGACCTCGGCTCCAGCTACCCCAACGCGACCGGGCACAACGACGGCAACGAGGAGGACATGCCGGTCGAGGAGTCCGCCAACATGCTGCTGATGACCGCCGCCTACCTCGCGCGCAGCAGCTCCGCCACAGCCCGCGCCTTCGCGTCCGCGCACTACACGATCCTCAAGCAGTGGGCCGACTACCTGGTGGACAACGCGCTCGACCCGGGCTACCAGAACCAGACCGACGACTTCACCGGCTTCATCGCGCACAGCGCGAACCTCGCCCTGAAGGGCATCCTGGCCATCGGCGCCATGGGGAAGATCGCGACCGCGGCAGGCAACTCCTCGGACGCCGACCACTACGCCGGCATCGCCCAGGACTACATCGGCCAGTGGGTGGACAAGGCCCAGGACACCGAAAGGGACCACCTCAAGCTCGCCTACGACCAGCCCGGCACCTGGAGCCTGAAGTACAACGGCTACCCCGACGTGCTGCTCGGGCTGAACCTCGTGCCGCGCGAGGTGGCCCAGAAGGAGGGCGACTGGTACCTGTCGCAGGCCAACCAGTTCGGCATTCCACTGGACGTGCGGCACAGCTACACCAAGGGTGACTGGGAGATGTGGACGGCGGCGTGGCTGCACGACCACCCGGTCAGCCACCTGCTGGTCTCCGCGCTCTACCAGTTCGCGAACACCTCTCCCTCGCGCGCGCCGTTCACCGACTGGTACGACACCACGGCGAACACTCAGAGCGGCTTCCAGGCCCGACCGGTGGTCGGCGGCGTTTTCGCGCTGCTGAGCCTGCGCTCCTGACGGGGCCACCTCGAACGGTGCCGGCGATGGTCCCTCCACCGCCGGCGCCTGCGTCGCGCCATGGCAGCTCCCACCGAGCGGGAGGGTTGAACAGCAAGATCCCCCGGCCCGTGAAGAGCGGCCCGCGTCCGCTGGCGATGCTCATCACACCAGGTCAGTGAGATGATAACCCGTAGTTGATCTCGGTCCTGGAGCACATCACGGCAACGGGCGGGCTATCCCGGTTGCGGCCGCGCTCGAGAGTCCGCTCCGGCACCGGCGGCCGGGCCTGCCCGCCGTGCTGCCGCTCAGCCTCGCGCCGATCGGCCGCGACGATCTGCCGCCGTACCCGGTCCAGGACAGGGCGAGCCAGGACTTCAGGGTGCGGAGCGGGGCGGATCGGGCCCCAGGCCGACCGCATGCTTGGTTCCAGGAGGCAGGCTGCCCACCGGCAGAACGATCCGGAGGCTGTGCCCGAGTGCCGCAGCCGGCCAGTGAGCGTGACAGTCGGCCATTCCCGGCGCGGCACCACCGCGATGGCGCCGGTGTCATGCGGCGCGCAGCCTGGATTCATGGACACCATCACGCTTGGAACGGTGGAGATCACCCGTGTGGTGGAGCTGCCCGCCAAAGGCCGCCCCCGCGAGCGCGTCTTCCCTGACGTGCCCGTCGAGCACTGGCAGGCGCACGAGAACTGGCTCGCCCCCACCTTCCTGGACCCGGCCGCCGACGAGATCCGCCTCGTGATCCAGACCTGGCTGATCCGCAGCGAGGGCCGAACGATCCTGATCGACACCGGCGTCGGCAACGACCGGGAGCGCCCGGCCATGCCCGCATTCCACCATCTGAACACCCACTACCTGGGAGAGCTGGCCGCAGCAGGCATTCGACCGCAGGACGTGGACACCGTGATCTGCACACATGTCCACAGCGACCACGTCGGCTGGAACACCCGCCTGACAGACGACGGAGAGTGGCGACCGACCTTCCCCAACGCCCAGTACGTCATCTCGCGCGCCGACTTCGACTACTGGAACCCGGCCAACGGACACCGGACCCGCTCCGGCCCCCGGATGGCCAACGTCTTCGAGGACAGCGTCGCCCCCGTGCACCGGGCCGGACAGACCGTGCTCTGGGAGGGCGACCACTACGACATCGACGCCCGGCTCCGTATCGAGCCCGCCCCCGGTCATACGCCTGGCTCCTCCGTCGTATGGCTGCGGTCGGGCTCGGACCGGGCGGTGTTCGCCGGGGACCTGCTGCACAGCCCGCTGCAGATCGTGGAGCCGGACGACTGCCCCAGCTTCGACGAGGACGAGCCCCGCGCACGGGAGAGCCGGGGCCGGGCGTTGGGAGAGGCCGCGGACCGGCGTGCCCTGCTGTTCCCCGCGCACTTCCCCGGGCCGGGCGCAGCCGAAGTGCAACGTGTCGGCGACCGGTTCGCGGTGAAGGAGTGGGCGGCATGGCGGTGAGGTCCCATGGGCGGGGGCCAGGACGGGAGACGGCATGCGACGCGACCTGCAAGCCCCCGCATTCCTCAGCCGCACTCGCAGAGCTGAGCCCCGCCTGGTGCCGGTAGGCGGGGCGCTCGTGTGTCGGCGTGCGCCGCGGTCACGACGTCCCCGAGTGCCCGCTCCTGTGCTGTCGCCACGTTCCACTCGTCGACGAGCCCCTGATACACCGCCCGGTCCTCGGCGCGCAGCCGGCCACCCGCCGCCAGCATCAGCGCGCGAATGTCCGCGTTCACCACGGCGGCAGGCCGCACCGGACCCTGCGTCAGGGGAGTGGAGGACATACCACCGATCGTAGTGGAGGGGGCTGACAACGAGCCATGAACCGGACGGTTACGGCTGTTCCGTGATGAACACTCACTTCGCGGACAGCGTCACGACCAGCCCGCCTGCCGCAGATACTCGACTTCCCACCGCACGGTGTCCACTGCGACACCGACCTGCTCGGCCGGCTCCCGCCCGCCCTCCGGCTCATGGTGGCGGTGGCCCCAGGGCCGCCGAGGGCGGGCACAAGCGCGGGGTGGAACTCGAGTTCCTCGGTGTGTTCGTGCGGCAGCAGGGGCCGCGGCCTACGCTGTGACAGGCTGCGGCCGTGGTGCGGTGAGGCGTCCGGTCATCCCGAGGACTCAGGGCGAGCGGCACGAGCGCGAGCCCCATCGCCGCCAGCCCGCGCACCAGGGCCTCCCTGGGTTGCCAGCGGTTCTCGGCCCAGCCGGTAAGCCGCAGTTGGCCGGCCACGGCGACGGCCGCCGAGACGGCGAACAGTCCGCTCGTGACCGCTGTGCCCCCGCCGCCGAGAGCGTCGGTCGCGGCGAGCGGAAGGGCGAGATAGGCCTGGAAGGTCAGGACGGCACTTCTCGCGTGGGCGTATGACAGCCCGTGAGGCGGGTTGCGGCCGTCGCCCCACGGGCTGTCATTGCCAGGCCGACGGCTGCGAGGTTGAGAACCGTGCCGGCGCGGACGAGCTGCGCGAAGGCGTCCGCCGCACCGAGAACGGTGACCACCGCACGACGCGGCTGAGCCCGGCGGTTCCCACGCCGGGCTCAGCCGCCCCCGGCCGCACAGGAGTGGCAGGGGGAGCGGCCTGTGCGCACACCGCTGTCGCGCGGTCAGTTGCCGCGCAGGCGTGCCAGCGTCGCGTCGAGGTCGGCCTTGCCGGGTCGGTTGTACGGGAGCTTGGCGAGCACGGCGGCCATGCCGCAGGTGTTGGTCACGGCGGAGAAGACCAGGCCGCCGGCGATGCCGGCGGACAGCAGCCGGAAGGCCGGGTGGACCACCTCGCCCAGCGCCAGGCCGAGCAGAACGGTCGAACCGGCGACGAGGCGGACCTGGCGCTCCATGCCCCACGTCGCCTTCCGGACGCCCTCGGGGTGGTGCAGGTCGTGGCCCTGGGCGGCCCAGGCGCCGGTGCCTCCGGCGAGCGTGGCGGTGTGGATGCCGTTCTCCGCCAGTACCCGGCAGGCGTTCTCGGAGCGGGCGCCCGAGGCGCAGACGACAAGGACCTCGCCGCGTTGCGCGGCGGTGCGGATGTCGGGCAGTGCCCGGTCGAGCTGGCCCAGGGGGACGTTCAGGGCGCCGGGGATGTGACCGCCGGCGTACTCGCCGGGGGTGCGGACGTCGATGACGGTGAGTTCGTGCAGGCGGCTGCTGGCCTGGCGGGGGTCGAGGGTGGCGGGGGTGGTCATGGCGAATGTCATCCTTGGGTGTCGAGATTGTTCCGGGTGGGGGAGAGCTTGTACCCCGTGGGGTGTCTGTGAGAAGTGGGCGTGGAACTCGATCCCGGTGGGGTGTCTGTGAGAAGTGGGCGTGGAACTCGATCCGGCGGGTGCGGAGCCGCCGTCGGTGCCGGACCGGCTGTGCCGGGCGCAGGGGAGGATCTCCGGAGGGGGCCCTTCCTCTCCCTGGCCGGACGCCCTGCCGCCCAGGCGACGCACTGTGCCGGCGTGGTCAGATGAGGACATCGACGAGCATGTAGGCGGCGACCGCGAGCAGTACGTAGGCGAAGATCCGTTGCAGTGTCCTGCCCTTGATCCTGTGTGACAGGCGTTTGCCGTCCCAGGCGCCCAGGATCGCCGCCGCGGTGAACGGTGCGACGACCGCCCAGTCCAGCCGCACGCCGGTGCCGGCCCGGGCGCCGAGGGCAGCCAGGGAGTTGATCGTGATGACCAGCAGGCTGGTGCCGACCGCCCGGCGCATGGTCAGTCCGAGCACGCTCACGAGCGTGGGCACGGCCAGGAAACCGCCGCCCACGCCGAGGAATCCGGTGACCGCGCCGAGTCCGGCGCCGGCCGCTCCGGCCTTGCCGGGCTGCGCCTGACCGGACGGCTCGGTTCGCGCGGGCCGCAGCATGCGCAGCGCGGCGAGCCCGGCAATGACGGCGAAGGCGCCGGTCAGCAGGGTCTCGGGCAGGTGGCCTGAGGCAGCCCCGGCGATCACCGCCGGCACGATGCCCGCCGCGGCGAACAGCGATCCCGTGCGCCAGGCGACGTTGCCGTCCCGGGCATGGGCGCTCAGTGCCGTGACCGAGGTGAGAGTGACGATGACCAGGGCGGCCGTCGTCGCTTCCGCAGGGGTGAAGTGGAGCAGGTAGATCAGGGCGGGCACGGCGAGGACGCTGCCGCCTCCGCCGAGGCCGCCCAGGGCCAGGCCGATGACGGCCCCGGCGACGAGCGCGAGAATCAGAGCGGTCATGCTATCGAGCCGTTGTTCCCACGTTCGTCGATGACGAGGTGACCGGCAGCTGCCCACGCCTGCATGCCGCCTTTCACGTCGACGGCGTCGGCGCCTCGCGCGGCCAGCAGTTCGGCGGCCTGCTGCGAGCGGCGCCCGCTGCGGCAGATCACCACCAGCGGCCGTGTCTGGGCCACGCCGGGCAGCGCCTCGCCGGCGGCCAGCCGGGACAGCGGCACGTGGACGGCACCAGGCGCGTGCCCGGCCTCCCACTCGACCTGCTCGCGCACGTCCAGCAGGACGGCCGCGGCGTCGGCGGCCTGGGTGCGCCGGTGGGCCTCGGCCACGGTGACGCGCTCCGCGTCACGACGGAATAGGGACATCACACAACCTCTGAAGAGTTCTGGGGGTGACCGAACGCGCCGGGTCAGCCGGTGACGACGGTCAGGCCGACGCGCCCGGCCGCGTCGAAGCCGTCGTCGACGGCCACGACGTCACGGCCCGCGGCGTCCAGCAGCGACGCGGCGATGGCCGCCCGCATCCCGCCGGCGCAGTGCACCCAGACGGTTCCGGCCGGCACCTCGCCCAGGCACTTGTGCAGCTGGTGGATCGGGATGTGAACGGAGCCCTCGATGTAGCCGGCGGCGCGCTCGGAGCCGCGTCGTACGTCCAGGACGACGATGTCGTCCATGCCGTGCTCGGCCAGGCCCGCGAACGTGGAGCGCGGGAAGGAGGTGGGGCTCTCACCTTCGGGCACCCATTCCTGCGGTGCACCGGTCGCGGCGGCGGCGGGCCGGTCGATGCCGACCCGGACGAGTTCGCGCTGGGCGGCCGCCAGCTGCTCGGGGGACTCGGCGAGGAGAGTCACGGGCTTGCCCCACGGGATCATCCAGGCGAGGTACGTGGCGATCTTGCCTTCGGCCTCGAAGTTGAAGGAACCCGCGACGTGGCCCTCGGCGAACGCGACCCGGCTGCGCAGGTCCACGACCCACTCGCCGGCTGCCAGCCGGGCGGCGATCTCCTCGGCGTCGGCGACGTCCGGCGGGGTCAGGTCCACGGGTGCGGGGCCCGCGGCGTTGGCCGGGCTCATGTGCGTGTAGTACGCGGGGATGTCGTCGAGCTCGGCGAGCAACCGCGCGACGAAGGAGTCGACGTCCGTGGTCAGCGCCGCGTTGACGGACTTCTCCTTGCCGATGGTGGTGGCGTCCCCCTCGGCCTGCGCCGAGGAGCAGAAGCTGCCGAAGCCGTGTGTGGGCAGCACGGCCGTCTCGTCCGGCAGCTCGGCCGCCAGACGGTGTGCGGAGGCGTGCTGGGCGCGGGCCAGCCGCTCGGTCAGCCGCGGCTCGACCAGGTCCGGCCGGCCCACCGTGCCGATCAGCAGGGATCCGCCCGTGAACGCCGCCACCGGCCGTCCGTCCTCCCGAAGGACGTAGGAGGTGTGGTGCGGGGTGTGGCCCGGCGTGGCCACGGCGCGCAGCTCCAGCCCGCTGTCGACGGTGACGGTGTCGCCGTCGGCCACCGGCACCCGCGCGAACGAGACGTGCGCCCCGGCCGGCACCAGATAGGTGGCACCGGTCGCCCGGGCCAGCTCCAGACCGCCGGTGACGTAGTCGTTGTGGATGTGGGTCTCCACCACATGCGAGATCCGCACGCCGCGACGTGCGGCGACCGCCAGCACCTGGTCGAAGTCGCGGGGCGGGTCGACGGCTACGGCCGTCCGCCGGCCGCCGGCGAGGTAGCTGCGGTTGCCGAGGCCCTCGAGGCCGATGGTGTCGATGAAGAACACGGAGACGTTTCCTTCCCGCTGGAATTACCCCCCGGGGTATGCGTCCACCATAACACTAATACCCCCGGGGGTATTCTCCGGTGTCTGAGAATATCGCCCCGGCGGGCTGCACCGGCCGGCGTCGGCCGTGCGCGGCTCGCCGCGTCTGCCGGGTATCCCGCCATGTCCGCCGGGCACGGGGCAGGTCGGCTCGGGTGCAGGGGAGACCGGCCGGGCACCGGGGAGGCCGGCCCGGGTCGGGGGGCGGGCCGGTCGGTCGGAGACGGCCGGTCGGCATGTCGTGCCACTACACCTGCGGCAGGACGTACCGCTTGAAGGCCCACATGTCGCGACGTCCGGCCCTGAGGCCGTGAGGCGGATGGCTGTGTGGTTGCTGCCAGTGGTTGCCTGCTCAAATACCCCCGGGGGTTTACCTAGGGCGAGGTTACGGCGATCCCGGGAGGTGGGTCAAATACCCCCGCGGGTATGTGCCTGGGTAAGGCACATGGGATGCCCACCCGAGTCATTCGGCATCGGGCCCCGTAGCTCCGGCTCCTGTGGTCGGCGTGCCGTGTCCGGAGGTTCGACGCGGTGGATCTTCGGGCGACCTGCGCAGGTGGGCAAAGAGCGGTAAGCAGGACTATGGGGTGGGGCGTCCGTCACCGGACCGTGGAGGGCCGATCGTGTCCACGCCTATGGAGCAGTCGCATCAGCGCGCGGGGGACGCGATGGTGGAGGAGGCGTTCACCCAGTGCCATGTGCCGGTGGCGATCTGCGACGCCGAGCTGCGAATCCTGCGCGCGAGCGGGGGCATGACCCAAGCGGTCGGCCTGACCGAGGATCAGATGCGCGGTCGGCGGTTCACGCAGCTCATGCCCGGTTCCGCCTACGAGGAGGTGGAAGGCGGGATGCGCCAGGTGTTCAGGACGGGCGGAGTCCAGCACCTGGAGGTGTACGCCGACTCCCGGGCCGAGCCCGGCGAGCGGGTCTGGTCGGTGACTTTGTCCCCGCTCAGGGATGCGGCCGGCCAGGTGTGCCGTGTGCAGGTCATCGCGGTGGACACCACCGCGGAGTACGGGGCCCGGGAGCGCCTTGCGCTGATGAGCGAGGTCAGTGCCCGGGTGGGCAGCACGCTGGACGTGACACAGACCGCTCAGGAGATGGCCGATGTGGTGGCCGGCCGGCTGGCCGACTTCGTCGCCGTCGACCTGCTGGACTCGCTCTTCCGCGGCGTGGAGCCCAGGCCGTCCGCCGAGGGTGTGGCCCTGCTGCGTGCCGCGCACCAGTCGGTCCTGCCGGGCGTCCCCGAGTCGGTGATCAGAGTCGGTGGGGTGGACTATTACCCGCAGACCTCGCCGCCCGCCCGCGCCCTGGTCACCGGCCGGTCCTCTCTCCACCGCACCCTGGACCGGGGCATCAATCGCTGGGCGGCGGGCGACCCGCAGCGCGCCGGGGTGGTCCGCACCTATGGGATCCACTCCGTCATGGTGGTGCCGCTGAGTGCGCGCGGCATCACCCTGGGGGTGGCCGTGCTCGTCCGCCATCGGCGCCGGGCCTCCTTCACCGAGGACGATCTGCTCCTCGCCGAGGAAATCGCGGCACGCGCCGCCTTGGCCGTCGACAACGCCCGCCGCTACACCCGTGAGCGCACCACCGCCGTGGCCCTGCAGCGGAGCCTGCTGCCGCAGCAGCTGGCGGATCAGCAGGCGGTGCAGGTGGCTTCGCGCTACCTTCCCGCTCGCTCCCGTGCCGGGGTGGGCGGCGACTGGTTCGATGTGATTCCGCTGTCCGGGGCCCGGGTGGCGCTCGTCGTCGGCGATGTGGTGGGGCACGGCCTGCGCGCGTCCGCCACCATGGGGCGTCTGCGGACCGCGGTCCGCA
>NZ_MUBM01000471.1 GCF_002154505.1 Streptomyces carpinensis
GACTACGTGACCAAGCCGTTCGACGGCGCCGTCCTGGTCGCCCGGATCCGCGCGGTGCTGCGCCGCTTCGGGCACGCGAGCGGTGGCCGGGCCGAGGCCGACTCGTCCGCGGTGGACGGCGGGGTGCTGACCTTCGGCGACCTGGAGGTCGACACCGACGGGATGGAGGTGCGCCGGGCCGGGCAGCCGGTGGCGCTCACCCCGACCGAGATGCGGCTGCTGCTCGAGTTCTCCTCCGCGCCGGGCTCGGTCCTGTCCCGGGACAAGCTCCTGGAGCGCGTGTGGGACTACGGCTGGGGCGGTGACACCCGGGTCGTCGACGTCCATGTGCAGCGGCTGCGCACCAAGATCGGCCAGGACCGGATCGAGACGGTCCGCGGCTTCGGCTACAAGCTGAAGGCCTGAGCGGGGCGGTCATGCGGGGGAACACGCGGCGCCTGCTGCCGGAGCGCCTGGAGCACGCGGACATCCGTACGGGGCTGAGGTGGAAGCTCAGCGCGGCCATCGCGCTGGTCGGCGCGCTGGTGGCGATCGCGCTGAGCCTGGTGGTGCACAACGCCGCCCGGGTGTCCATGCTGGACAACGCGCGGGACCTGGCCGACCAGCGGCTCCAGTTCGCGCAGAGCATCTACGAGCGCCCGGGCCGGCGGCCGGCCCCCGCCACCTTCAAGATCGACGATCCGCTGCTGCCCGCCGCGCTGCGGGAGAAGGTCGAGGAGGGCCGGCGGGCCACGTTCGTCACCGACCACCGCGGCGGTGTGCCGGACATCTGGGCGGCCACGCCGATCAAGGGCGGCCACGTGCTCTCCCTGCACACGCACTTCACCGACCGCAGCACGAACATCCTCAGGGACCTCGACCAGGCCCTGATCATCGGCTCCATCGCGGTCGTGCTGGGCGGCAGCGCGCTGGGTGTGCTCATCGGCGGCCAGCTCTCGCGCCGGCTGCGCAAGGCCGCGGCCGCCGCGAACCAGGTGGCCAAGGGCGAGCCGGACGTACGGGTCCGGGACGCCATCGGGGGGGTCGTACGGGACGAGACCGACGACCTCGCACGCGCGGTGGACGCGATGGCGGACGCGCTGCAGCAGCGGCTGGAGGCGGAGCGCCGGGTCACCGCGGACATCGCGCACGAGCTGCGCACCCCGGTGACCGGGCTGCTGACCGCCGCCGAGCTGCTGCCGCCGGGCCGCCCGACGGAACTGGTCCTGGACCGGGCGAAGGCGATGCGCACGCTGGTCGAGGACGTGCTGGAGGTCGCCCGGCTCGACGGCGCATCCGAGCGCGCCGAGCTCCAGGACATCGTGCTCGGCGAGTTCGTCGCCCGGCGGGTGGCGGCGAAGGACCCGGACGTCGAGGTACGGGTGGTGCACGAGTCGGAGGTCACGACCGACCCGCGGCGCCTGGAGCGGGTGCTGTTCAACCTGCTCGCCAACGCCGCCCGGCACGGCAAGCCGCCGATCGAGGTGACCGTCGAGGGCCGGGTCATCCGCGTACGGGACCACGGCCCCGGTTTCCCGGAGGCGCTGCTGGCGGAGGGCCCGAGCCGGTTCCGCACCGGCAGCGCGGACCGCGCCGGGCGCGGCCACGGACTCGGCCTGACCATCGCCGCCGGTCAGGCCCGGGTGCTGGGCGCGCGCCTGACCTTCCGCAACGTACGGCCCGCGGCCGCCCCCGAGCACATTCCGGCCGAGGGCGCGGTCGCGGTCCTGTGGCTGCCGGAGCACGCCCCGACGAACACCGGCAGCTACCCGATCCTGCCCAGCAGGGGAAGTGACAGGGAAGGACCTGCCTGACAGGCCCTACAAGCCCTAGCAGGCCCAGTCCTTGTCCATGTCCAGGCCGCCCTCGCGCCGCTGGGTGAAGGAGAACCAGTTGCCGGAGTCGTCGCGGAAGAGCGCCTCGGTGCCGTAGGGGCGCTCCTGCGGCTCCTGGAGGAACTCCACTCCGCGGTCCTTCAGCCTCTTGTAGTCGCCGTGAATGTCGTCGGTGACCAGTACGCCCGCGCCGAGGGCGCCCTTGGCGACCAGCTTGCGGACCATCTCGGCGGACTCGGGGTCCATCGCGGGCGGGCCGGGCACCATGAGGGTCAGCTCGACGTCGGGCTGGTCCGGGGAACCGACCGTGAGCCAGCGCGCTCCGCCCTCCCCCATGGCCATGTCGGTGCGGACCTCCAGGCCGAGCTTGTGGGTGTAGAACTCCTTGGCCCGGTCCTGGTCGAGGACCCAGATGGTGGTGATGGCGATGCCCTTGATCATGGCTTCTCCGGGGGGGGGTTGCTGGATGGTGTCGCGCTGCCACGGTAGGCGGCCCGGCGGTCAGCCCGCTTCTCGGGAATTGCTCTCTCGCTCCCGGTCCGATCCGGGGCGGAATCCGCCGGCCCAGAGCATGGCGTAGCAGCCGGGTATGAGCGCGGCGCCGCGGCCGACGTGGCGGGCGCGGTACTCGCTCGGGGCGAGCCCGGTCCAGGTCTTGAAGCGGGACGAGAAGGTGCCCAGGCTGCTGAAGCCGACCAGGTGGCAGATCTCGGTCACCGTCAGATTCGCGGTGCGCAGCAAATCCTCGGCCCGCTCAATGCGGCGGTGGATGAGGTACTGGCGGGGCGTCTCGCCGTACGCCTCCTTGAAGGCCCGTATGAAGTGGTAGCGCGAATAGCCGGCGTGCGCCGCCACCGTGTCCAGGTCGAGGTCCGGGTCCGCCCAGTCGCGGTCCATGGCGTCCTTGGCCAGCCGCAGCTGCCGCATCCTGCCCGCCACTGCTTCCATACGGCCGATGGTGGCACGAGCCACTGACAACGGCCGTGAGCAGCGACGCTCCGGCGCACGGGGGGCATGGCGCAACGGACGCACCCGGCGCACGGTGCACGGATCACGGGTGGCGGACCACGGACCCACCGGGGCCCACCGGCGGCACGGCGAAGGCCCCCGGCGGCAGCCGGGGGCCTTCGGTCATGCGGTGACGTACCGGAGGTTCTCGGTTCTCAGACGGCTTCCGCGACGCCCGTCCGGGCCGCCGCGTCGCTCGCCCCCTCCTCGCCCGCGGCCTCGGCCTTGGCCGGTCCCGCGCCCTTCAGCGGCACCTCCTTGACGAACACCGCCGCCACCAGCGCGACGATGCCGACCACGGCGCCCAGCAGGAACGCCGAGTGCGTACCGGCGGACACCGCGTGCTGGTAGGCCTCTCGCGCCACCGCCGGCAGCTTCTCCAGGCTCTTCGCGTCCAGCTGCGCGGACTGCTCCGTCATCTTCGAGCCCAGCGCACCGGCCCGCTCGGCCATGACGTCCTGCACCCGGTTGTTGAACAGTGCGCCCATGATCGCCACGCCGAAGGACGAGCCGAGCGTACGGAAGAGGGTGGTGGACGAGGACGCCACGCCCATGTCCTTCATCTCGACGCTGTTCTGCGCGACCAGCATGGTGATCTGCATCAGGCAGCCCATGCCCGCGCCCAGGACCGCCATGTAGAGACCGGAGGTGAGGCGGGTGGTCTCGGTGTCCATCCGGGACAGCAGGTACAGCCCGGCGATCATCAGAACGCCGCCGGCGATCGGGAAGACCTTGTACCGGCCGCTGTTCGTCGTGACCCGCCCGGCGATCAGTGACACGACCATCATCGCGCCGAGCATGGGCAGGAGCAGCAGACCGGAGTTGGTCGCGGAGGCGCCCTGCACCGACTGCTGGTACAGCGGCAGGAACAGCACCGCACCGAACATCACGAAGCCGGTGACGAAGCCGATCAGCGACATCAGGCTGAAGTTGCGGCTGCGGAAGATGTGCAGCGGCACGATCGGCTCGGCGGCCTTGGTCTGCCAGAAGACGAACCCGACCAGCGCGGCCACGCCGATCGCGATGAGCTCCATGATCCGCGCGGAGGTCCAGGCGTACTCCGTGCCGCCCCAGGTGGTGACGAGCACGATGGAGCTGATGCCGAGGGTCAGCAGGCCGGCGCCCAGGTAGTCGACCCTTGCCTGCGCGCGCTTCTTCGGCAGGTGCAGTACGGCGCTGACCGCGACGAGCGCCACCGCGCCGAGCGGCAGGTTGATGTAGAAGGCCCAGCGCCAGCCCCAGTTGTCGGTGATGGTGCCGCCGACCAGCGGGCCGCCGATCATCGCGAGCGCCATGACGCCGGCCATCATGCCCTGGTACTTGCCCCGCTCCCGGGGCGGGATCAGGTCACCGATGATGGCCATCACGCCGACCATCAGACCGCCGGCGCCGAGGCCCTGAATGGCGCGGAAGCCGATGAGCTCGCCCATGTTCTGCGCCATGCCGCTCAGCGCGGAGCCGGCCAGGAAGATCACGATCGAGGTCATGAAGGCGCCCTTGCGCCCGTACATGTCGCCGAGCTTGCCCCACAGCGGCGTGGCCGCGGCGGTCGCCAGGGTGTAGGCGGTCACCACCCAGGACAGGTGCTGGAGACCCCCGAGCTCGCCCACGATGGTGGGCATCGCGGTGCCCACGATCATGTTGTCGAGCATCGCGAGCATCATCGCGATCATGAGCGCGAGCAGGACGACCCGCACACTCCTGGGCTGTTCGCCGGCCAAGCCGGCCTCTGTCTCGGATTTCGGTGCGTCCGCCATCGTTCCTGCTCCCCCAGCTACTCTTTCCCTACTTACTTGCCGCCCGGCAAGTTACTGCACTCTGGAAGGTAGAGCTTTACTAGCCGGGCGTCAAGTAAGTTTCCCCTGACCGGTCGGCAGGTAGGTTCCCAGGGAGCGCAAGGAGTACGAGGATGGGCGGCACGATGGACGGCACCAAGCAGCGGCGCCGCGGAAACACCCGCCAGCGCATCCAGGACGTGGCGCTCGAACTCTTCGCGGAACAGGGCTACGAGAAGACCTCCCTGCGCGAGATCGCCGAGCGCCTGGACGTCACGAAGGCGGCCCTGTACTACCACTTCAAGACCAAGGAAGAGATCATCGTCAGCCTCTTCGAGGACCTGACGCAGCCGATCCAGGACCTGATCGAGTGGGGCAGGCAGCAGCCGCACACCTTGGAGACCAAGCAGGAGATCGTCCGCCGCTACAGCGACACGCTCGCCGGAGCCGCGCCGCTGTTCCGCTTCATGCAGGAGAACCAGGCGACGGTGCGGGAACTGCGCATCGGCGACACCTTCAAGGACCGGATGCGCGGCCTGCGGGACATCATCATCGACCCGGAGGCGGGCCTGGCCGACCAGGTGCGCTGCGTGAGCGCCCTGTTCACGCTGCACGCCGGCATGTTCGTCATGCAGGACCTGGAAGGCGATCCCGAGGAGCGGCGCAAGGCCGTCCTCGAGGTCGCCATCGACCTGGTCACCCAGGCCGACCAGGGCGCCCACGGATCCTGACGGGGCGACGGCGGCGACGGTACGCGCACAGCAGCGCACCGCCGCCCCGCTGATGTCAGCGGGGCGGCGGTGCGGGCAGGTGTTCGGCCGGTCGGCCGTGGGCCCTGCGAGCCGGACCTCAGGCCCTCGCTCAGACGTTCACGCCGTGGGCGCGCAGGAAGGCGACCGGGTTGACCGCGGAACCGTAGTTCGGGGTCGTACGGATCTCGAAGTGCAGGTGCGGGCCGGTGGTGTTACCGGTGTTGCCGGACTTGGCTATGTGCTGACCGGTGGTGACGACCTGGCCGACCTTCACGTCGATGCGCGAGAGGTGGGCGTACTGGGAGTACTGCCCGTCACCGTGCTTGACGACGATGGCGTTGCCGTAGGCGGGACCGTCGCCGCCGCCGTTGGAACCGGCCTTGACGACCGTGCCGCCGTGCGCGGCGACGACGTCGGTGCCGACCGGCACGGCGAAGTCCTGGCCGCTGTGCTTGTGCATCCAGTGGCTACCGCCCTGGTCGAAGCTGGCGGTGAGGGTGTAGCTCTTCACCGGGTCGACCCAGGCGGCGGCCGACTTGGCGACGGTGGCGGTGGGGGCCGCCGCGGTCTCGGCGGCGGACGCTACTCCCGCACCCATGGCGGCCGAGACTCCCAGACCGGCGGCCAGGACGGCGGCGCGGGTACGGAACTTGGTCGCACGGGCGGAACGGGACGTGGCGCGCTGGAACATCGAAACCTCGGGGTGTGGGGGACATGAGAACCACCCGGAGGCTCGTGCCTTCGCCGGGCGGGCCCCACCTTGGTAACCCGCCCGGTCACCGGCCTTCAAACACCCCCACTACGACGCAATGTAGTAATAGCGCCCAGTGACTTACATCTCTTGACAGTCCTCCTATTTAGGACAAAACCCCCGTAAAGGCACCATGTGCGGGCATTCTTAGACGCCGAATGCCCGATTCACCTGGTCGCGTCCCCACTAAGCGCCGTAGTACGGACGGCATCGCCTGTGCGCCATGTCACCGGCGAACGCCCTTAGGGCCCACCTCCGTGTGACGGACCCCACGTGGCGCGCGTCTCAGCAGAGTTACCGTCCAGTAATCATCCGGTTCCCCTTCCGCCACCCCGACGCACGAGCATGCTCACAACAAACAGCTGCGTCACGGCCGCGAGAGGACCCCCATGACCACAGGCACCTGGACGCGCCGCATCGGCATGACCGCCGTCGCCACGGTCGCCGCCGCATCGCTGGCCGCGCCCGTCGGCGCGCAGGCCGCGACGGAGAAGCCGGCAGCCGCCACGCCGCGCGCCGGCACCACGGCCGGCGTCACCGCCGCCTCGTCCGGGAAGGTCGACTACGCCACCTGGCAGAAGGACTGCCAGGCCGTGATGGACCAAGCCCTGCCCTACCTGAAGCAGCGCGTCGCCAACGCCCGGCCGGGCGAGAAGCAGGCCATCGTGTTCGACGTCGACAACACCACCCTGGAGACCGACTTCGGCTTCAGCTTTCCGCAGCCGGCCAACAAGCCCGTGCTGAAAGTCGCACAGTACGCCCAGGAGCACGGCGTCTCGCTGTTCTTCGTGACCGCCCGCCCGGGCATCATCAAGGCGCCGACCGAGTACAACCTCGAGTACGACGGCTACGACGTCGACGGCCTCTACGTCCGCGGCCTGCTCGATCTGTTCCAGAACGTCGCCGACTACAAGACCGCACAGCGCGCCGCCATCGAGACCAGGGGTTACACGATCATCGCGAACGTCGGCAACAGCGCCACCGACCTCTCCGGCGGCCACGCCGAGAAGACCTTCAAGCTGCCGGACTACGACGGCCGGCTGTCGTAGACCTGGGACCGGGGCTGTCCGTCCCCAGGCATGCGAAAGGGGCCGGTGCCCGAAGGCACCGGCCCCTTTCGGTCGGCTCTGCGGCCGTGGCGCTTACGCGTCCTTGCTCAGGTTCGGCCCGGCTCCGCCGGCCGCCTGCTCGATCGGCGGGACGTCCGGCAGCGCCGACTTCTCCTCGCCGCGGAAGGTGAAGGTCTGGCTGTCGCCCTCGCCCTCCGTGTCCACGACCACGATGTGACCGGGACGCAGCTCGCCGAAGAGGATCTTCTCCGACAGCGAGTCCTCGATCTCCCGCTGGATCGTCCGGCGCAGCGGCCGGGCGCCCAGGACGGGGTCGTAGCCCTTCTTGGACAGCAGCTCCTTGGCGGACTGGGAGAGCTCGATGCCCATGTCCCGGTCCTTCAGACGCTCGTCCACCTTGCTGATCATCAGGTCGACGATCCGCAGGATGTCCGCCTGCGTCAGCTGCGGGAAGACCACCACGTCGTCGACGCGGTTGAGGAACTCGGGCCGGAAGTGCTGCTTGAGCTCGTCCTGGACCTTGTTCTTCATGCGCTCGTAGTTGGTCTTCGTGTCACCCGTGGCCGCGAAGCCCAGGTTGAAGCCCTTGGAGATGTCCCGGGTGCCGAGGTTGGTCGTCATGATGATGACCGTGTTCTTGAAGTCCACGACCCGGCCCTGGGAGTCGGTCAGGCGACCGTCCTCCAGGATCTGCAGCAGCGAGTTGAAGATGTCCGGGTGGGCCTTCTCGACCTCGTCGAAGAGGACGACCGAGAACGGCTTGCGGCGCACCTTCTCCGTCAGCTGACCGCCCTCCTCGTAGCCCACGTAGCCGGGGGGCGAACCGAAGAGTCGCGACACCGTGTGCTTCTCGCTGAACTCCGACATGTCGAGGGAGATCAGCGCGTCCTCGTCGCCGAAGAGGAACTCCGCGAGCGCCTTGGACAGCTCGGTCTTACCGACACCGGACGGACCGGCGAAGATGAACGAGCCACCCGGACGCTTCGGGTCCTTCAGACCGGCACGCGTACGGCGGATCGCCTTGGACAGCGCCTTGACGGCGTCGTTCTGGCCGATGACCCGCTTGTGCAGCTCCTCCTCCATGCGGAGCAGGCGGCTGGACTCCTCCTCGGTCAGCTTGAAGACCGGGATGCCGGTGGCCGTGGCGAGGACCTCGGCGATCAGCTCGCCGTCGACCTCGGCGACGACGTCCATGTCGCCGGCCTTCCACTCCTTCTCCCGCTTGGCCTTGGCGGCCAGGAGCTGCTTCTCCTTGTCGCGCAGGGAGGCGGCCTTCTCGAAGTCCTGCGAGTCGATCGCGGACTCCTTGTCCCGGCGGACGGCGGCGATCTTCTCGTCGAACTCGCGCAGGTCCGGCGGCGCGGTCATCCGGCGGATACGCATCCGGGAGCCGGCCTCGTCGATCAGGTCGATCGCCTTGTCCGGCAGGAAGCGGTCCGAGATGTACCGGTCGGCCAGGGTGGCGGCCTGGACCAGCGCCTCGTCCGTGATCGAGACGCGGTGGTGCGCCTCGTACCGGTCACGCAGACCCTTGAGGATCTCGATCGTGTGCGGCAGGGACGGCTCGGCGACCTGGATGGGCTGGAAGCGGCGCTCGAGGGCGGCGTCCTTCTCCAGGTGCTTGCGGTACTCGTCCAGGGTGGTGGCACCGATGGTCTGCAGCTCACCGCGGGCCAGCATCGGCTTCAGGATGGAGGCCGCGTCGATGGCGCCCTCGGCGGCACCCGCACCGACCAGCGTGTGCAGCTCGTCGATGAACAGGATGATGTCGCCGCGGGTGCGGATCTCCTTGAGCACCTTCTTCAGGCGCTCCTCGAAGTCACCGCGGTAGCGGGAGCCGGCGACCAGCGCGCCGAGGTCCAGGGTGTAGAGGTGCTTGTCCTTGAGGGTCTCGGGCACCTCGCCCTTGACGATGGCCTGGGCGAGGCCCTCGACGACGGCGGTCTTGCCGACGCCGGGCTCACCGATCAGCACCGGGTTGTTCTTGGTACGGCGGGACAGCACCTGCATGACCCGCTCGATCTCCTTCTCGCGCCCGATGACCGGGTCGAGCTTGGACTCACGAGCGGCCTGGGTGAGGTTCCGGCCGAACTGGTCGAGGACCAGGGACGTCGAGGGGGTGCCCTCGGCAGGGCCGCCCGCGGTGGCGGTCTCCTTGCCCTGGTAACCGGAGAGCAGCTGGATCACCTGCTGCCGCACCCGGTTGAGATCAGCGCCCAGCTTGACCAGGACCTGGGCGGCGACGCCCTCGCCCTCACGGATCAGGCCGAGCAGGATGTGCTCCGTGCCGATGTAGTTGTGGCCCAGCTGAAGAGCCTCGCGGAGCGACAGCTCCAGGACCTTCTTGGCACGGGGGGTGAAGGGAATGTGGCCCGATGGCGCCTGCTGGCCCTGGCCGATGATCTCCTCCACCTGCTGGCGGACCGCCTCGAGCGAAATCCCGAGGCTCTCAAGGGCCTTGGCGGCGACACCCTCACCCTCGTGGATCAGGCCCAGGAGGATGTGCTCGGTGCCGATGTAGTTGTGGTTGAGCATCCGGGCTTCTTCCTGAGCCAGGACGACAACCCGCCGCGCGCGGTCGGTGAACCTCTCGAACATCGTTAATCGCTCCTCAGAGCGGTCAGGCAGTGGGGGGAACTTCCCCTCCCTGTCCTTCCGCAGCTTAGTCCCGCAAGCGGGGACCGCTCATTCCAACTGCCGACACCGTCGATGGCCTCCTGACCCCGAACGCCGACATCTGCCACAACCCGATGGTGCGAGACGATGTTCCCGCAGGCCAGGCAGTTACCCCAGTCGCCAGTACGCCGATGGCGAACGTGAGACTCCTTTGCTCGGGTGTGGCCTGCGTGTCGTCCCCTCCCACTAGGCATGTCTTACCCGCAGGGGCTGACACTCCATGCGGCGCGCATCCGGTTCCCTCCGCTATGGGCGAACAACCTTGCGCCCTTTCCCGCCTCCGCGCGCCCCCGCGTTCGATACTCAGCGCACATATAGAGCAACCCAGCGTAACCCGGGCGGTCTTTTGGCGGTTGCACCTGGCATGGTCGGCAGCCTTCCCACGCTTCCGGTTCCGGTTCCCTCGCCCCGTCGGCCGCTCGGCCCGGGCGGCGGCAGGGCGCGGCACTGGTACGAGAACGAACTGGGCTGGGCGACGGTGCCCGGAACACCGCTGCGCCTTGTCGTGGGTCACCACTTCGACGTCCTGGACGTCCCGGTCGAGGCCGGACGTGCGGCACTGCGCCATCTGGGTCCGGCTTCTCCGGTGGCCGTGCAAGGGGACCGGATGCGGCTGCCGGTGGCCGCGGGCAGCGCGGAGGAGCTGCCGGGACTGCTCCAGTGGCTGGACTGGTCCGCGGTGGACCTTGACCTGGTGGTGCTGGGTGCGGGCGCGCTGATGGAGGCGCCAGAGCCGCCCTTCACCGGGCCGGCCGGAGCACCGCCGCCCACCCGGGGCCGCTCCTGTTCACAGGGGGCCGCGGTGTGGTTGCGGCCCCCCGAGCCTGGGTGCGAGGCCTGGACCTCGCTGCCGACGCTGTCGGCCATGGGGGGCAGTGGGGGCGCCCCCGATCTCGTACGGGTCGTGGAGACGGTGGCGACGCACTGCCACCGGCTCCGGTTGCGCCGCGCTCGCACGCGGCCGCAGGCCTTCTCCTAGGCCTTGTGCCATCGGCTCGCCGGCCGTTGACCTCGTCAGGCGTTGGCCTTCTCGTAGGCCTCGCGAATGGACGCGGGAACGCGGCCGCGGTCGTTGACCTCGTAACCGTTCTCCTTCGCCCAGGCGCGGATCTGCGCCGTGTCCTGGCTGCCGCCGGCAGCGGCGGCACGCGCCTTTCCGCGACCGCCCGAAGCGCGGCCCCCGGTACGACGTCCGCTCTTGACGTACGGCTCGAGAAGGCCACGGAGCTTGTCCGCATTGGCGGTGGTGAGATCGATCTCGTATGTCTTGCCGTCCAGCGCGAACGTCACGGTCTCGTCCGCCTCGCCGCCGTCGAGGTCGTCGACAAGAAGGACCTGAACCTTCTGTGCCACCGGATTTCCTTTCATCGATAACGTGAGGGCCGGGGTTGGTCGGCGTCCGCCGTTTCGCCGCCCCTTGTTATATGCAGTACTGCAGTACGTCGGAAAGCAAACCGCTTTTGCGGGAAAAACACAAACCCCTGGGAGAGACCGGACCCTCGCCCTCGACCGGAAACATGCGCGTTTCGGACATAGGGGTTCCCCCGGGTTCCCTCTGGGTTCCTCCGGCCGTCCCCGGCGATCACAGATGCAGAAGCATCCGGCTGTTGCCCAAGGTGTTCGGTTTCACTCGTTCGAGACCGAGGAACTCCGCGACACCCTCGTCATAGGAACGCAGCAGCTCCGCGTAGACGTCGGTGTCGACGGGCGTCTCACCGATCTCCACGAAGCCGTGCTTCCCGAAGAAGTCGACTTCGAAGGTCAGGCAGAATACGCGGCGAACGCCGAGCCAGCGCGCGGTCTGCAGCAACTTCTCCAGCAACTGATGGCCGACGCCGGCGCCCTTGAGGCCCGGCTTCACCGCGAGAGTGCGCACTTCCGCCAGGTCTTCCCACATCACGTGCAGTGCGCCGCAGCCGACGACCTCGGCGTTGTCGTCCCGTTCGGCGACCCAGAACTCCTGGATGTCCTCGTAAAGCGTCACCGTCGCTTTGTCGAGCAGGATGCGCCGGCGGACGTAGGTGTCCAGCAGCCGGCGCACGGCCGGGACATCGCTGGTCCGGGCCCGCCGGACGGTGATGGCTTTTGCGGAGACTTCGGGGCGCTCTGCGGACATGAGCGGACGCTATCGCCCGCGGTCGCCCTGTGCCGAGCCAGGGTTCTGGTCGCCGGTTTCGGGGGCATCGGCGGTTTCGGCGGGCGCGGCGGCTTCAGCGCTATCCGGGACTTCGGGGACTTCGCCCACGACTTCGGGTGCCTCTTCGCCGCGCTCTTCGGCAGGCTCTGAGGCGGACTCTTCGCCGCGGCCTTCGGCCACACCGTCCGCACTGCCTTCCGAACGGCCCTCGGGTCCGCCCTGCGCTCTGCGTTCTGCGGCGCCTTCCGAGCGGACTTCCGTGGTTCCCTCGACGATCCGTACGGCATCTCGCAGGGCCTGTCGCTGTTCCTCGCTCATCATGCCGAAGAAGGCGACGAGAGCGGCGGCCGCGTTGTCGCTCTGGGACCAGGCGTCGTTCATCAGTGCGGCGGCGTAGGCGGCCCGGGTGGAGACCGCCTCATATCGATAGGCCCGACCCTCGGCTTCGCGGCGTACCCAGCCCTTCTGATGGAGGTTGTCCAAAACGGTCATCACCGTGGTGTACGCGATGGACCGTTCCCGCTGAAGGTCTTCCAGGACTTCTCGGACGGTCACCGGGCGGTTCCACTTCCACACCCGCGTCATGACCGCGTCTTCGAGTTCTCCCAAGGGGCGAGGCACAACACCGACCTTAATGGCAGATCTCGGTCATTGCGTGCCAGACGTGCGCTTCAACGATGAGCGCGAACAAAAAGGGCGTACGACTCCGCGGCACCATGCGTCTGTGTCGCGGAGTCGTACGCCCTTTT
>NZ_MUBM01000472.1 GCF_002154505.1 Streptomyces carpinensis
CGCGTTTCCCTTTCCGGCGGTTCCGACTCTATCAGATCCTTTTTCGACCTGATCCCCAGTCAGCGGGGTTTGCCTTCCCGGCCGTTGAGCCGTTCCGACGAGTGAGACTTTAGCGGATTCCTTGCCCCCGAGCGAATCGGGGGCCGCGCTCTTCCGAACGCGGATTCCTCATTCCATAAATACGCACGCCAATGACACGCCGACAGACAGATTGCACGACTGCCGTCGAGTAGAGGTTGGTACTTACGGAGTGGCTGCCCGGGGACCGACCGGAGTCGACTCTCACGTCGGACAACTCGGAGAACAGTACGGACCCAGGTGGGGTGTGTCAAATCGCTGCGGAAGGGGGTGCCCGGGGCGTACCCTGTCGTCATGACTACGCGTACGTGTACCGAGTGGTGGCCCGCCTGACGGCGGCCGCGCTCACGTACGCATGCAACGGCCGCCGCCTCGGCGGCCGTTCTCGTTCCCCCTCCAGAACTCCCGGGGGCCGGCCGTCCGGGACGGCGGCCCCGACCAGGAGATGGAGTGGAGATGACACGGGTCTTCAGCGGCGTCAAGCCGACCGGGCACCTGACGCTCGGAAACTACCTGGGCGCCATGCGCCGGTGGGCCGAGGTGGACCAGCACCAGGCGGACGCCTTGTTCTGCGTCGTCGATCTGCACGCGCTGACCGTGGACCACGACCCCGCGCGGGTGCGCAGGCTGAGCCGGCAGGCGGCGACGCTGCTGCTGGCCGCGGGGCTCGATCCGCAGCTGTGCACCGTGTTCGTGCAGAGTCATGTGGACGAGCACGCGCGGCTGTCCTACCTGCTGGAGTGCGTGGCCACGGACGGCGAGATGCGGCGGATGATCCAGTACAAGGAGAAGGCCGCGCGCGAGCAGCAGCGGGGCGGGAGCGTACGGCTGTCGCTGCTGACGTATCCGGCGCTGATGGCGGCGGACATCCTGGCGTACGACACGGACGAGGTGCCGGTCGGAGAGGACCAGACGCAGCACGTGGAACTGGCCCGCGACCTGGCCGTGCGGTTCAACCATCGGTACGGGCACACGTTCGTGGTGCCGAGAGCGACCGCTCCGAAGGTGGCGGCACGGGTGATGAACCTGCAGCACCCGACGTCGAAGATGGGGAAGTCGGACGACTCCGGGCCGGGCATCGTCTATCTGCTGGACGAGCCGGACGTGGTGCGGAAGAAGGTCATGCGGGCGGTGACCGACAGCGGGCAGGAAGTCGTCTACGACCGGCAAGGGCGTCCCGGGGTGGCGAACCTGCTGGAGATTCTGGCCGCCTGCGAGGGCGGGGACCCGGAGCAGCTGAGCGGTGCGTACGAGACGTACGGCGCCTTGAAGAAGGACACCGCGGAGGCCGTCGTCGAACTCCTCAGGCCCGTACAGGAGCGGCACAGGGAGCTGTGTGCGGATCCCGCGTATGTGGAGGGGGTGTTGCGGGCGGGTGCGGAGAAGGCCCGGAAGATGGCGCGGCCGACGGTGGACGCGGCGTACCGGGCGATCGGGCTGCTGCCCGCCTGAGGGGCCGGTGAGCGGCGACCGCCCGGTGCCGTGGTCCGTGCCGGTGTCAGTTGTTGCCGGAGGCCAGCTCGCGGCTGCGGTCGCGGGCGGCCTCCAGTGCGGCGATGAGCGCGGCGCGTACTCCGTGGTTCTCGAGTTCCCGGATGGCGTTGATCGTCGTGCCGGCCGGTGAGGTGACGTTCTCGCGGAGCTTCACCGGGTGCTCCCCGCTGTCGCGGAGCATCACGGCGGCGCCGATGGCGGACTGGACGATCAGCTCGTGGGCCTTGTCGCGGGGCAGGCCCAGGAGGATGCCGGCGTCGGTCATGGCCTCGACCAGGTAGAAGAAGTACGCCGGGCCCGAGCCGGAGAGGGCGGTGCAGGCGTCCTGCTGGGACTCGGGGACGCGGAGCGTCTTGCCGACGGCGCCGAAGATCTCCTCGGCGTGGGCGAGGTGGTCGGCGGTGGCGTGGGTGCCGGCGGAGATGACGGACATCGCCTCGTCGACGAGGGCGGGGGTGTTCGTCATGACGCGGACGACGGGGGTGCCCGCGGCCAGGCGCTCCTCGAAGAAGGAGGTGGGGATGCCCGCAGCACCGCTGATGACCAGGCGGTCGGTGGGGATGTGCGGGGCGAGTTCGTCGAGGAGGGTGCCCATGTCCTGGGGCTTGACCGTGAGGATCAGGGTGTCGGCGGTCTTCGCTGCCTCCGGGTTGGTGACCGGGCTGACTCCGTAGCGGGCGCGGAGTTCCTCGGCCCGTTCGGGGCGGCGGGCGGTGACCAGGAGGTCGGAGGGGGCCCAGCCGGCCCGGATCATTCCGCTGAGCAGGGCTTCGCCGATCTTGCCGGTGCCGAGGACTGCGACTTTCTGGCTCATGGGGTTCATCCTCGCACCGGCGGTGCGGAGTGCGGCGGGTTGTCCGTCAGGCGGAACGTCGTCGGGTGGCGGTGCGGCCCGCGCACGTCGGGCGGGTCTATGCCGTGCGCCGCCTGAGGGTCGCCGCTCCCAGGCCCAGGACCAGCAGGGCGCAGCCGGCCACGATCAGTACGTCCCGGACGAATGTCGCGGTGACGTCGGTGTGGCGCATGACCTCGTTCATGCCGTCGACGGCGTAGGACATGGGCAGGACGTCGGAGATGGCCTCCAGGACGGGGTGCATGCGGGAGCGGGGGGTGAACAGGCCGCAGAGGAGGAGTTGGGGGAAGATCACGGCCGGCATGAACTGGACCGCCTGGAACTCGGAGGCCGCGAAGGCGGAGACGAAGAGTCCGAGGGCCGTGCCGAGCAGCGCGTCGAGGAGGGCCACCAGGAGGAGGAGCCATGCGGAGCCGGTGACCTTCAGACCCAGGACCCAGAGCGCCAGGCCGGTGGCGAGGGCGGACTGGATGATCGCGAGGACGCCGAAGGCGAGGGCGTAGCCGGCGATGAGGTCGCCCTTGCCCAGTGGCATGGCGAGGAGGCGTTCGAGGGTGCCGGAGGTGCGCTCGCGCAGGGTGGCGATCGAGGTCACGAGGAACATCGTGATGAGCGGGAAGATGCCGAGGAGCGAGGCGCCGATGTTGTCGAAGGTGCGCGGGCTGCTGTCGAAGACGTAGCGCAGCAGGACCAGCATGACGCAGGGGACCAGCATCAGCAGCGCGATGGTGCGGGGGTCGTGGCGGAGCTGGCGCAGTACGCGGGCCGCGGTGGCGGTGGTGCGGGAGGCGCTGAGGGCGCGGGCCGGGGCGTGGGCCGCCACGGGGGCGTGGGTGGTGGTCATCGTGCTGTCTCCTTGGCGCGGCCTGCGGCGACCGCCTCGTCCACCAGGTGCAGGAAGGCGGCTTCGACGGTCTCGGTGCCGGTGCGGGAGCGGAGCGCCTGCGGGGTGTCCTCGGCGAGGATGCGGCCGTCGCGCATGAGGAGGAGGCGGTGGCAGCGCTCGGCCTCGTCCATGACGTGGGAGGACACGAGGAGAGTGGTGCCTCGGGTCGCGGCGATGTCGTGGAAGAGGTGCCACAGGTCGCGGCGCAGGACGGGGTCGAGGCCGACCGTGGGTTCGTCGAGGACGAGCAGTTCGGGGGTGCCGAGGAGGGCGACCGCGAGGGAGACGCGGCTTCGCTGGCCGCCGGAGAGATTGCCGGCGAGGGCGTCCGCGTGGCTGGTGAGGTCGACGTCGGCGATGGCCCTGGTGACGTTGTCGTGCCGGCGTTCGGCTGCCGCGTGGCCCGGATCGAGGATGGCGGCGAAGTAGTCGAGGTTCTGGCGGACGGTCAGGTCGTCGTAGACGGAGGGGTGCTGGGTGACGTAGCCGATGCGGGTGCGCAGCGCGGGGTGGCCGGCCGGGTGACCGAGGACCTCCAGGGCGCCGCTGACGTGGGCCTGGGTGCCGACGATCGCGCGCATGAGGGTCGACTTGCCGCAGCCGGAGGGGCCGAGCAGGCCGGTGATCCGGCCGCGCGGGACGGTGAAGTCCAGGCCGTGCAGGACCGTGCGGGGACCGCGGACTGCGGTGAGGCCCTCGGCGTGGACGGCGTGGGTGTGCGGGTCGGGTGGCCGGGAGGGGTCGTCGACATTATTCATCATGTGATGATTAATGCGCGTGGCGGGACCGTCGTCAAGGGGTGCCGAAGGTGACGTACGCGTCTCAGGGCTTGGTGGCGACGAGGAGGAGGACGTCGTAGGTCTCCTCGACGATGCCGTCGGGGAAGAGGTTCAGCAGGTGGCCGCGCTCGGCGGCGAGGAAGGAGGTCTTGCGTTCCTCGGGGCAGACGAGGAAGACCGAGTGGCTGCCGAGGTTGGCGAGGTGGGTGTCGAGGGGGACGCGGCGGCTCCAGCGCACCTCACGGCGGGTGAAGCGGAGGCGTCCGCTGGGGTCGGCCAGTTCGGTGCGGGCGGCGCGCTGCTTCTCGGCGGGGACGTCGATGCCGAAGAAACGGCCGACGCGACGGCCTGCCTCGGCGATCCACTCGATGTCGAGGGCGTCGGTGTTCCACCACAGCGCGAGCGCGCCGCCGGGGCGCAGCACGCGCAGAGCCTCCGGCACGGACCGGGTGGTGTCGGTCCAGTGCCATGCCTGGGCGTAGGTGAGGAGGTCGGCGGAGGCGTCGGCGAGGGGGAGGGCGTCGCCGTTGCCGCGCACGATCGGGATGCCGGGGTGGGTCCGGCGGAACTGCGCGGCCATGCCCTCGCCGGGTTCGACGGCCAGCACATCGGCGCCGCGCGCGTGCAGGAGGGCGGTCGCGATGCCCGTACCGGCGCCGATGTCCGCGACGCGCGCGCCGGCGAGGCGGCGGCCGGAGAGTTCCTCAACGGCGTCGAGGAGCGCGGGCGGGTAGGAGGGGCGGTTGGCGGCGTACTGGGCCGCGGCGGCGTTGAAGGAGTGGGCCCGGCTGGCGTGGAGGGGCTGGGAGCCCTGGGCGGGCGAAGGCGATGCGGTCATACGGCCATGATCGGACGGTCCTGCGGCCGTGCACAGGGGACTTCTCCCACAGGCGCCGCGCGCGAGCGTGTCGGGTCAGGAGCGGCGGCGCTTCTTCGACGGGTTCCCGGACCGGCGGGTGGCGCGGCGTTCGTACTGCTCGCGGGCCTGCTGGTACTCCTGGCGGTGCAGCTTCTCCCCGGGGGCCTCGGTGAGCGAGCGGAAGAAGTAGGCGAGGAGGGAGCCGATGAAGCCGATGGCGAGCAGGCCGCGCAGGGAGGCCTGGCGGTCGGGGTCGGGGCGCTTGGTGAAGCCGTCCCAGGTGTGCCGGAAGGCGAGCGCGCTGCACACGGCGAACATGACGACGACCAGGAGCGTGACGAAGGCGCCCGAGTCGGCGATCTGAAGCCCCTCGTAGGCGAAACGGAGCACGAAACAGGCGGCCGCGGCGGCGAGGAGCGAGCCGGCGGCGACGCCGGCGCGGCGGGCCGCGTACCCGTTGTCGTGGTTCACCCAGGCGGTGCCGAAGAATCGCAGGGGCTCGGGCCGGGGGCCGACGGCGTCGGCGGGCGCCATGAAGCCCGCGGTCGTGTCCGGGGTGCGGTTCTCGTCGCTCACGGGACGATTATCGCCCCCGGGCGGCCGCGGGCTCTGGGCGGGATCAGGCGCAGCGGGGGGCGACGTAGCCGTCGCTGCCGGTGTGCACGTAGGTGTCGGAGACGTACTGGCCGTTGCCTATGTTGTCCCAGATGTTGGAGGTGCCGTAGTAGCCCGACACCGTCGTCCCCGGGGTCTGGCAGTAGACGGGGACCTGGGCGCCCTCGGGAAGGACACGGACGATGCCGTAGCCGGTGCCGGGGCCGCTGCGGACGTTGAGCGTGACACCCGGAGCGACCGGGTAGTACGCGGTCGCGCTCGCGGTCGTCGAACCACCCAGGACCAGCAGGCAGGCTCCCGCGGCGGCGCCTGCGACCAAGGCGGATCGGCGTCTGAGGAATCTCATGGTGACCTTTCGGCAGTCCTCAGCCGCAGCGCGAGGCGACATAGCCGTCGCTGCCGGTGTACACGTAGGCGTCGGAGACGTACTGGCCGTTGTCGATGTTGTCCCAGATGTTCGAGGTGCCGTAAGGACCGGTCACGGTCGTGCCCGGCGTCTGGCAGAAGATCGGGACTTGGCTGCCTGCCGGCAGCACGCGGACGATGCTGTAGCCGGTCCCCGGGCCGCTGCGGACGTTGAGCGTGACACCCGGGGCGATCGGGTAGGTGCGGACTGTCGCTGCGGTCGCGCTCGCGGTCGTGGAACCACCCAGGACCAGCAGGCAGGCTCCCGCGGCGGCGCCTGCGACCAAGGCGGATCGGCGCCTCAGGGACCTCATGTGCAACCCAACCTTTCAGCGGTCAGCGGTCATCAGGCACAGCGCGGAGCGACGTAGCCGTCGCTGCCGGTGTAGACGTACGCGTCCGAGACGAACTCGGAGTCGTCGATGTTGTCCCAGACGTTGGAGGTGCCGTAAGGACCGGTCACCGTGGTGCCCGTGGTCTGGCAGAAGATCGGGACTTTGGCGCCCTCGGTCAGGACGCGGACGATGGCGTAGCCGGTGCCGGGGCCGCGGCGAACGTTGAGACGGACTCCCGGTGCGACCGAGTAGTAGCGCAGAGCCGCCGCCGCGACGGCCTCCGACTGCTCCTGACCGTCGGTCTCATCGGTGCGGTCGACAGACATGAAGAACCCTCCCCCGTTGGACCTCACAGCTTCATGAGGCCACGCTGATAGCCATGGAACGCGCGACGAAACACGCGTTCGCAACTCGCACCCGGAGGCTAGCAAGCCGCCTCGGCCCCGTACGAGTCATCGACTAGGGTCGGTGCGTCGCGCGCGCGGACAAAGAGCACGGGGGTGGTCCATGACGCCACAGCGCAACACCGGAGCGGGCGCGGAAGCGGAACTTCCGGAATACGCCGGGCACTACCGGCTGGAGTCGTGCCTCGGCTCCGGCGGCATGGGCGTCGTGCACCTGGCCCACAGCGCTTCCGGGCTGAAGCTCGCGGTGAAGGTCGTGCACGCCGAGTTCGCCAGGGATCCCGAGTTCAGAGGTCGGTTCCGTCAGGAGGTGGCGGCCGCCCGGAGGGTGAGTGGCGCCTTCACAGCACCGGTCGTCGACGCCGATCCGGAAGCCGACCGGCCGTGGATGGCCACGCTGTTCATACCAGGACTGTCGCTCTCCGAACATGTCAAGCGGAACGGCCCCATGGACCCTGGTCAGTTGCGCCGACTGATGGCTGGGCTTGCGGAGGCGCTGCGCGACATCCATCGGGCCGGGGTTGTGCACCGGGACCTGAAACCGAGCAACGTGCTGCTCGCCGGGGACGGACCGAAGGTCATCGACTTCGGCATTTCCCGACCGAAAGACAGCGAACTACGCACCGAGACGGGCAAGTTGATCGGTACCCCACCGTTCATGGCGCCCGAGCAGTTCCGGCGACCACGGGATGTGGGCCCGGCGGCCGACATCTTTGCGCTCGGATCTTTGATGGTGCACGCGGCGACGGGACGTGGGCCGTTCGACTCCGACAGTCCGTACGTCGTCGCCTACCAGGTCGTGCATGACGAGCCGGACCTGACCGGCGTGCCGGAGAGTCTCGCACCGCTCGTCCTGCGCTGCCTCGCGAAGGAACCCGAGAACCGGCCCACACCGGGCGAGTTGATGCAGGACCTGCGACTGGTGGCGGCTTCGTACGACACACAGGCCTTCATCCCGGCTCAGCGGGCGGGGCAATCGCCGGAGCCGAAGGGCCGTGCCACGGATTCCAAGAGGCGGCCCCGGAGACGTGTCCACAGGCTGGCGGGCCTGGCTCTGGGGGTGCTCAGTCTTGTCGCGGGCGGTGCGTTCGCGGCGGTCCAGTTGTTCGGGGACGGACCTCCCACCGTGCACGCGGCCGGTCCGCGCAGCGCGCCGGCCTCCTTCGCCGGGTGGGACGTGAAAGCTCCCGGACGCGCGGGTGCGCCGCAGTGTTCCTACACGTCCGGGAAGCTGCTCTGCGCGCAGACCGGAGTGGTCTTCGCGCTCTCCGCTTCCGACGGCACCTTGTTGTGGCGGCACTCGGCGCCCAAGGGACGTCCAGGCGGACCGCCGGTCATGTCGGGCGGGCTCGTTCAGCCTTCGCTGGACGGTGGTCGTCACCTGGAAGCGCTCGATCCGGCGTCGGGTCGTCCGCGCTGGCAGCGAAATGTGCCCCCGTACGCCGGGATCCAGCAAGCCGGCGGCATGCTCCTGCTCACCCGTGCCGATGGGACTGTCACCGGTGTGGACAGTGCCACCGGCAGGACCACGTGGAGCCGGCGGATTCCCGGCTACGCCCAGCCGTCCCTCGCGGCCTTCCCCGCCGACCCGTTGGTGTACGCGGCGAGCGCCTCGAACCAGGGAACGCGAACGCGAGTCACGGCCGTGGATCCGAAGACGGGCGATGTCCGGTTCGACGTGCGGCTCGACGGCTACCTGAAGCCCGTCGGCGCGGAGGGCGGATCCGTGTTCTTCGCCGACGGCAGCGCCGCCTACGAAGACGTGCGGGCCGTGGTCCGGTACACCCCCGCGACCGGTGAGCAGCGACGCGTGCCGCTGCCGTACCCGCTCGAGCGTCCGCGTTTCTCCCTCCACGGAAGCGTCGTCCACGTCCTGGGCGCCGGCGGCGCGTTGCTGGCAGTGGACCTGGAGGCGCGGGTTCAACGCTGGAGCCTCCAGACGGCTGTCTCACGGGGCTCCGTCCCCGTCGCCGGCCCCGGTCGCGTCTACTTCAGTGCCGCGGACGGCCGACTACTGGCGGTGGACGCACGTACGGGCAGACTGCTGGGTCAGACGCGGGCCCGGCTCGACGCGAACTCGGGCGAGCTCGCCACCGCGGTGCCCGCACCGGTGGCCGTCGGCAACCGGGTCTACGGAACGGCCCCCGACGGCACCGTCTTCGCCGTCGGCGGAAACGATCCGTCGGCCTGGTGACATGGCGAAAGGGCCGCCCCGCAAGGAGCGGCCCTTCTCGCAGTCGGCGGGCGGTGGGTGCTCAGCCCAGCTTCGTCACGTCCCGCACCGCGCCCTTGTCCGCGCTGGTCGCCATCGCGGCGTACGCGCGCAGGGCGGCCGAGACCTTGCGGTCGCGGTTCTTCGGGGCGTACGCGCCGCCCACGGCCTGCTCGCGGCGGGAGAGCTCCTCCTCGTCCACCAGCAGCTCGATGGAGCGGTTCGGGATGTCGATGCGGATGCGGTCGCCGTCCTCGACGAGCGCGATCGTGCCGCCGGAGGCCGCCTCGGGGGACGCGTGGCCGATGGACAGGCCCGAGGTGCCGCCGGAGAAGCGGCCGTCGGTGATCAGGGCGCAGCTCTTGCCCAGGCCGCGGCCCTTCAGGTACGAGGTCGGGTAGAGCATCTCCTGCATACCGGGGCCGCCCTTGGGGCCCTCGTAGCGGATGACGACGACGTCGCCCTCCTTGACCTGCTGGGTGAGGATCTTCTGGACGGCCTCTTCCTGCGACTCGCAGACGACCGCCGGGCCCTCGAAGGTCCAGATCGACTCGTCGACGCCGGCGGTCTTCACCACGCAGCCGTCCACGGCGAGGTTGCCCTTGAGGACTGCCAGGCCGCCGTCCTTGCTGTACGCGTGCTCCACGGAGCGGATGCAGCCGCTCTCGCCGTCGGTGTCCAGGGCCTCCCAGCGCTCGGACTGGGAGAAGGCCTCGGCGGAGCGGACGCAGCCGGGGGCCGCGTGCCACAGCTCGACCGCGTCCGCGGAGGGGGAGCCGCCGCGGACGTCCCAAGTCTTCAGCCAGTCGGCCAGGGACGGGCTGTGCACGGCGTGCACGTCCTCGTTGAGCAGGCCGGCCCGGTGCAGCTCGCCGAGCAGGGCGGGGATGCCGCCGGCGCGGTGCACGTCCTCCATGTAGTACGTGCGGTCCTTGGCGACGTTCGGGGCGACCTTCGCCAGGCAGGGGACGCGGCGCGAGACCGCGTCGATCTGCTCCAGGCCGAAGGGGACGCCAGCCTCCTGGGCCGCGGCCAGCAGGTGCAGGATCGTGTTGGTGGAGCCGCCCATCGCGATGTCCAGGGCCATCGCGTTCTCGAAGGCCTGGAACGTGGCGATGCTGCGGGGCAGGACCGTCTCGTCGTCCTGCTCGTAGTGGCGGCGGGTGATGTCCATGACCGTGCGGGCCGCGTCCTCGTACAGCGCCCTGCGGGCCGTGTGGGTGGCGAGGACCGAGCCGTTGCCGGGCAGGGAGAGGCCGATCGCCTCGGTCAGGCAGTTCATCGAGTTGGCGGTGAACATGCCGGAGCAGCTGCCGCAGGTCGGACAGGCGTTCTCCTCGATGCGGAGGATGTCCTCGTCGGAGATCTTGTCGTTGGCGGCGTCGGCGATGGCGTCGATCAGGTCGAGCGTGCGGACGGTGCCGTCGACCAGGGTGGCGCGGCCGGCCTCCATGGGGCCGCCGGAGACGAAGACCGTCGGGATGTTCAGGCGCAGGGCCGCCATCAGCATGCCCGGGGTGATCTTGTCGCAGTTGGAGATGCAGACCAAGGCGTCGGCGCAGTGGGCCTCGACCATGTACTCGACGCTGTCGGCGATCAGGTCGCGGGAGGGCAGCGAGTACAGCATGCCGCCGTGGCCCATCGCGATGCCGTCGTCGACCGCGATGGTGTTGAACTCGCGCGGGATGCCGCCCGCCTCCCGGACCGCCTCGCTGACGATCCGGCCGACCGGCTGGAGGTGGGTGTGGCCGGGCACGAACTCGGTGAAGCTGTTGGCGATGGCGATGATCGGCTTCCGGCCGATGTCCGCACCGGGTACACCGGAGGCACGCATAAGGGCGCGGGCGCCCGCCATGTTGCGGCCGTGGGTGACTGTGCGGGACCTCAGCTCGGGCATCGTCGCTCGCTCCTTCGGAGAGTTCTGCCGGAGAGTTCTGCCGGGAAGTCGTGGCATCGTGGCAGAGTTCTGACGGAGTCGAGCCTACGCCGGTCATCCACGAGGCGGGACGCTGTGTCCGGAATGCGGGACGCGTGTCTCGGGCGGGGCGGGTTCACGGCCCCGTGAAGTGCCCCTGCACCACCGGTGCCACACGCGCGATGATCTGCTCCACGTCCGCCGACGCCAGCGGCTCCAGCCTGATCACGTACCGCAGCATCGCGCACCCCACCAGCTGCGCGGCCGCCAGTTCGGCACGCAGCTCCGCGTCCGGCGTGTCGAGCCGGCCGGCGATACGGCGCAGCAGCTGGGAGGCGACCAGGCGGCGGAAGACCGCGGCCGCGGTGTCGTTGTTCATCGCCGAGCGGACGATCGCCAGCAGGGGCGTGCGGGTGGTGGGGTTCTCCCAGATGCCGAAGAAGAAGCGGGTCAGGCGTTCACCGGCGCCCTCCAGCGGGGCGTCGGCGAGCGCGTACGACGCGTTCAGGGCGGGCGCGAAGGCGACCTCGATCGCCGCTTCGAACACCTGCTCCTTGGTGCCGAAGTAGTGGTGGACGAGGGCCGAGTCGACTCCGGCCGCCTTGGCGATGCCGCGTACGGACGTCTTCTCGTAGCCACGCTCGGAGAACTCCTCGCGGGCCGCGGTCAGGATGTGATCGCGGGTGTCCCCCGCCTCCTCCCGCCGGGGGCGCCCACGACCCCGACCACTCCGGCCGGCCGCGGCGGATCCCCGGCCGCCCGCACCGGCGCCCCGGTCGGTCGCGCCGGCGCCCCGGCTGGTCGTGTCGGTCATCGCCCGGGCACCCGCGCGGCCGAGGCCAGGTGGAGCCGGGTGAAGGCGAGGGCCTCGGCGAGGTCGGCCTCGCGCTCCGCGCTGGACATGGCACGGCGGGTGTTGACCTCGATGACGACATGGCCGTCGAAACCGGAGGTGGCGAGACGTTCCAGCAGCTCGGCGCAGGGCTGACTGCCGCGGCCGGGCACGAGGTGCTCGTCCTTCGCCGAGCCCTTGCCGTCGGCGAGGTGGACGTGTCCGAGGCGGTCGCCCATGCGGTCGACCATCCCCAGCGCGTCGGTGCGGGCCGTGGCGGCATGGCTGAGATCGATCGTGAAGTGACGGTAGTCGTCCTTCGTGACGTCCCAGTCGGGGGCGTAGGCGAGCATCTCGCGGTCACGGTAGCGCCACGGGTACATGTTCTCGACGGCGAACCGCACATCCGTCTCGTTCGCCATCCGCCAGATGCCGGTGACGAAGTCACGGGCGTACTGGCGCTGCCAGCGGAACGGCGGGTGCACGACGACCGTGCTCGCGCCGAGCTTCTCCGCGGCCGCCCGGGCACGCTGGAGCTTGACCCAGGGATCGGTGGACCACACCCGCTGGGTGATCAGCAGACAGGGGGCGTGAACGGCGAGGATCGGTATCCGGTGGTAGTCGCTGAGCCTGCGCAGCGCGTCGAGGTCCTGGCTGACCGGGTCGGTCCACACCATCACCTCGACGCCGTCGTAGCCGAGGCGCGCGGCGATCTCGAAGGCCGTCGCCGTCGACTCCGGGTACACGGAGGCCGTCGACAGGGCGACCTTCGCATCCGGGATGCGCACGACGGGTTCCACCACGAGGGAAAGGTTACGGGGTGCGGTTGGGTGACGCGGGGTGCCTGTTGGCCGTTGAGGCGTTCGTCATGTTCGGCTGCGGGCGTCTGTTACCCATCGCACAGATCGTCGAGTGTTTATGCGCCGATCTACTCGAATATGCCGGAGATGTACAGCACTGAACCTATATGCCCGACATGCCCCGATCCTGCTCAGCCTGTCGGCACCCACGGCCCCGTGCGGCTACGCCGATCCCATGTGGTCCAAGCGCCGGAGGATCACTCCCTCGCGCAATGCCCACGGGCAGATCTCCAGCCGCTCCACGCCGAAGAGGTCCATCGCTGCCTCGGCGACCAGGGCGCCGGCCAGGAGCTGGCCCGCGCGGCCCTCGGAGACGCCGGGCAGCTCGGCACGCTCCTCGGTGGTCATGGCGGCCAGGCGCGGCACCCACGCCTCCAGGGACTCCCGTTTCAGCTCGCGCTGGACGTAGAGGCCCTCTGCCGACCGTGCGGCCCCGGCTATGCGTGCCAGCTGCCGGAACGTCTTGGAGGTGGCGACCACGTGGTCCGGGGCGCCGAGGCGGCTGAACTCGCCGACCGTCCGCGCGATCTCCGTGCGCACATGGCGGCGCAGGGCCCTGACGTCCTCCGGGTCGGGCGGATCGCCGTGCAGCCAGCCGGCGGTGAGGCGGCCCGCGCCGAGCGGCAGCGACCGGGCGGCGTCGGGCTCCTCGTCCATGCCGTACGCGATCTCCAGCGAGCCGCCGCCGATGTCCAGTACCAGCAGCTTCCCGGCGGACCAGCCGAACCAGCGGCGGGCGGCGAGGAAGGTGAGGCGCGCCTCCTCCTCGCCGGACAGCACCTGCAGCTCGACACCGGTCTCGGCCTGCACGCGCGCGAGGACGTCGTCGGCGTTGCCGGCCTCGCGCACGGCGGAGGTCGCGAACGGCAGCAGGTCCTCCACGCCTTTGTCCTCGGCGGCCTGGAGAGCGTCCCGGAGCACGGCGATCAGTTTGTCGACGCCTTCGGAGCCTATGCCGCCGCTTCCGTCGAGGAGCTGGGCGAGCCGCAGCTCCACCTTGTGCGAGTGCGCGGGCAGCGGGCGTGCGCCGGGGTGCGCGTCGACCACCAGCAGATGCACCGTGTTCGAACCCACGTCGAGGACACCGAGTCTCATATACGGAACGCTACTGCCACCCGGGTCGCGCTCCACCCCGGATACCCGGTCCACCTCCGCTCCGGGCGCATGGTCCGGCGCCGCCCCGGATACCCGCTCCGAGGCGGTCCCGGCCGGGGCGCCGAGCGACTTACCCTGGACGCGTGCCAAAGACGAAAAAGGCGAAGACCGATAAATCGGCGGCCTCCGCGGGCTCGGTGAAAGCGGCGAAGGCCGTGCGGCCGGAACCGAAGCGGAAGAAGGGCTCGGAGCCCGACGAGAAGGGGCTCGACTTCGCTCGGGCGTGGGTGGAATTCCCGGATCCGGCGGACGACGAGCAGGTCTTCCGCTGTGATCTGACATGGCTGACCTCTCGCTGGAACTGCATCTTCGGCAGCGGCTGCCAGGGCATCCAGGCGGGCCGCGCGGACGACGGATGCTGCACGCTGGGCGCCCACTTCTCGGACGAGGACGACGAGCAGCGGGTCGCCGAGCACGTGGCCAGGCTTACGCCGGACATCTGGCAGAACCACGCCGAGGGCACGAAGAACGGATGGGTCTCGCAGGACGAGGAGGGCTCCCGGCAGACCCGCCCCTTCCAGGGGTCCTGCATCTTCCAGAACCGGCCCGGTTTCCCCGGCGGCATGGGCTGCTCGCTGCACATCCTGGCGCTCCGGGAGGGCCGTGAGCCGCTGGAGACCAAGCCGGACGTGTGCTGGCAGCTGCCGATCCGGCGGACCTTCGAGTGGATCGACCGCCCCGACGACACGCGGGTGCTCCAGGTGTCGATCGGCGAGTACGACCGCCGGGGCTGGGGCCCGGGCGGTCACGACCTGCACTGGTGGTGCACCTCGGCCACGTCGGCGCACGGCGCGGGCGATCCCGTGTACGTCTCCTACCGGGCGGAGCTGACCGAGCTGATGGGCAAGGCCGGCTACGACCGCCTGGTCGAGCTGTGCGAGGAACGGCTGGCCTCCCAGCTGCCGCTGCTGGCACCGCACCCGGCGGATCCCGCCTGACCCGGCGGCGCCACCGGCAGATCCCGCCTGACCTCGCGGGGCCGATCAGCACACCTACGACCTCTCGTTTGGATCATGCGGGGCTCGCGGGGCCTGGCACCGCGCCCCGCCGCGTTGTCGTCGGTTGCCATGGCTCCGCCATGACGCCCTCCTCCGCCTTGCGCTCCTCCCCCACCCACTGCCTGAACAGCGTGGGAGGTACCTCCAGCACCAGACCCCGCTCCCTGTTCCGGCCTGATCCGAACGAAAGACCC
>NZ_MUBM01000473.1 GCF_002154505.1 Streptomyces carpinensis
CCGCGGCGCCCAGCCGCAGCTCCACGGACAGCAGTCGTCCGACGAGTTCCAGCGCACCGTAGGCGCACGTCACGTGCTCCACCGGCACGCCGACGGGCCGCAGCCAGTGGCGCACGGCCTCCTCCAGCCGCTCCACGCCACGGCTGGAGCGGCTGGAGGAGGCCGTGCGCGACTGGCTGCGGCCCGACGGCGTGCCGGTGGAGCACGTGACGTTCGCCCACGGTGCGCTGGATCTCGTCGGACGACTGCTGTCCGTGGAGCTGCGGCCGGGCGACGCGGTGGCGATGGAGGATCCCGGCTACCACCATCTGCTGGACCTGGTGACCGCGCTGGGGCTGCGCAGCGTCCCGGTGGCGGTGGACGACGAAGGGATGTGTCCCGATGCCCTGCGGCGGGCCCTGGGGGCGGGTGTGCGGGCCGTGGTGTACAGCCCGCGCGGGCAGAATCCGTACGGCGGATGCTTCTCGTCGGAGCGCCGCGAGGCGCTGGCCGAGGTCCTGCGCGAATCCCAGGACGTGCTGGTCGTCGAGAACGACCATGCCTCGGCGGTGACGGACGCGCCTGTGCGGACGCTGACCGCCGACGGTCCGGCGCGCTGGGTGCACGTGCGCACGGTGAGCAAGTTCCTGGGCGCCGATCTGCGCTGGGCCGCCGCGGCCTGCGATCCCACCACCCTGGCCCGTCACGACGGGCGGCTGCTGCTGACGTCCGGCTGGGTCAGTCATCTGCTCCAGGAGACGGTCCACGGGCTGATGACGGACGAGGGCACGCGCGCGTTGGTGTCCCGGGCGCGCGAGACGTACACGGTGCGCCGCACCGCTCTCCTGAGGGAGCTGGCGTCCAGGGGGATCCCGGCGCACGGGGCGAGCGGCATGAACGTGTGGGTGGCCGTGACGGACGAGTCCGCCGTGGTGAACGGGTTGCGGTCCTACGGCTGGTGGGTCGCCGCGGGAGCGCGGTTCCGGTTGTCGTCGGGGCCTGGTGTACGGATCTCCGTCGCCGACCTGGAACCGGCCGACGCGGCGCGGCTGGCCTCGGACTTCGCCTCCGTGCTCGGCGAGTCCGAGGCCACCTACGGCGGCTGACCGGCGCGCTCAGGCGCGCTTGCGGGCCAGGTCCTCGTAGAAGCGCAGCAACTCGATGTCGTCGATGGAGCCGGGGTTGACCGCCTTCTCGAGCGGGGTGCCCTGGAGGAGACGCTTGACCGGTACCTCGATGCGCTTGCCGGTGAGGGTGTGCGGGACGCCCGGCACCTCGATGACCTCGTCGGGGATGTGGCGCGGGGAGAGCTGTTCGCGGATGGACTGCTTGATCCGGTTCAGGAGGGCGTCGTCGAGGACGGCTCCGGGCACCAGGTGCACGAACAGGGGCATCCAGTAGCCGCCGTCGGGCTGTTCGATGCCGACGACGAGGGATTCCTTGATCTCGGGCAGGCGTTCGACGGCTTCGTAGATGTCGGCGGATCCCATCCGCACGCCCTGGCGATTGAGCGTGGAGTCGGAGCGGCCGTGGATGATCACGGAGCCCCGGGAGGTGAGCGTGATCCAGTCGCCGTGGCGCCACACGCCCGGGTACATGGCGAAGTAGCTGTCGTGGTAGCGGCTGCCGTCGGGGTCGTTCCAGAAGTGGATCGGCATCGACGGCATGGGGTCGGTGACGACGAGTTCGCCGACCTCGTCGACCACCGGCGCGCCGCTCGGGTCCCAGGACTGCAGGTCGGTGCCCAGGCAGGGGGCCTGGAGCTCGCCGATGTGGACCGGGAGGGTCGGGACGGCTCCCGCGAAGCAGGAGCAGACGTCGGTGCCGCCGCTCACGGAGGCGATCCACAGGTCGTCGCGGACCTCGTCGTGCAGCCAGCGGAAGCCGTCGGGCGGCAGCGGGGAGCCGGTGGTGGCGACGCACTGGACCGTGGACAGGTCGTAGTCGCGGGAGGGGTGGACCTGCGCCTTGCGGCAGGCCATGACGTACGCGGCGGAGGTGCCGAACAGTGTGGCCCGGGTGCGCTCGGCGACCCGCCACTGGGCGCCCGTGTCGGGGTGACCCGGGCTGCCGTCGTACAGGACGATCGTGGAACCCGTCAGCAGGCCGGAGACGAGGAAGTTCCACATCATCCAGCCGGTCGACGTGTACCAGAAGAAGCGGTCCTCAGGGCCGAGGTCGCAGTGCAGGCCGAGCTGCTTGAGGTGTTCGACGAGGATGCCGCCCTGGGACTGCACGATGGCCTTGGGCAGGCCGGTGGTGCCCGAGGAGTACAGCACCCACAGCGGATGGTCGAAGGGCACCTGCTCGAAGACGGGCTCCTGGTCGGCGGAGGTCAGGTCCGACCACTCCAGGGCGCCCTCGGGAGCGGCGGTGCCCAGCAGGGGGATGTGGACGACCGCGCGCAGGGTGGGCAGTTCGCGGCGCAGTTCGGAGACGACGTCGCGGCGGTCGTGCTCCTTGCCGCCGTAGCGGTAGCCGTCGACGGTGAACAGCACGACCGGCTCGACCTGCTGGAAGCGGTCCAGGACGCTGCGGGCGCCGAAGTCGGGGGCGCAGGAGGTCCACACGGCACCCACGGCGGCGGTGGCGAGGAGGGCGACGACGGCCTGGGGGATGTTCGGCAGGTAACCGCTGACGCGGTCTCCCGGGCGTACGCCCAGGGCGCGCAGTTCGGCGGCCAGGGAACCCACCTGGCGGCGCAGCTCGGACCAGGTCACGGGGCGCGGTTCGTGAGTCTCGTCGACGTACAGGAGGGCGGGCTCTTCCGCGCGGGTGGCGGCGGCGCGCAGGGCGTGCTCGGCGTAGTTCAGGGTCGCCCCGGGGAACCACTGGGCGCCGGGCATCGAGCGGTCGCCCAGCACGCGCGCGTAGGGGGTGGTGAACCGTACGTCGAACCACTCCGTGACGGCTTTCCAAAAGGTGTCCAGTTCGTCGACGGACCAGCGGTGCAGGGCCGCGTAGCCGCCCTCGGCCGGTGCTCCGTGGTGCTCGGCGGCCCAGGCCTGGAACTTCGTGATCCGTGCCTGGGCGATGCGCTGCGGATCGGGCTGCCAAAGGGGCAGAGGGTTCGCGGTCGACATGGGGCGGCTCCCGGACTGTGCGCGTCGTGTGCGTCGGTCCGCGCACGTGCTGGGGTGTGCGCGTGACGCGGCTGACACGGACGATGCCATGTGATCGACTTCTGCACCAGGGTGCGACCCACATAGTCCATGTCGTGACGATGTGGTCAGGACCTGGGTGAACGGCAGTTGAACGACACGCGCGCGGAGGGCGGTCGGTGGCAGGGTGAGCAGCATGGACGGTCGTGACCTGGTGCGTTCGGTGAAAGCGGTCGGCTCTGTGGGCGCGGCCCAGGGGCTGCGCACCGTACGGTCGGCCTGGCGCATGCAGCGCGCCGACGCCAAGGCCCTGCCGCCGCGGGGGCCCGAGCGCGCACGGACGCCCGGCGTGGTGCGGGAGGTGGCACCGGGGCCCGGGGGCGGTGTGGTGCGGTTCAGCCGGACCGAACTGCGCATCCTGGTGGCGGTGAACGGCGCCGTCTTCTGGGGCTGGGACGGGGCAGGTCCCGAGCCGTCGTACGCGCTGGCCGGCCGCTGCCCCGAGCCGGACCCCCGCGCGGAGCTGGAGCCGGACAAGGAGGGCGGCTGGCGGGTGGTGGCCGAACGGGTCACCGTGGCCGTCTCGCGGCAGGGTGCGATCGAGGTGCGCACCCCCGGGGGCATCCCCCTGCGCCGGGATCTGCCGCCCCGGTGGTGGGAGCCGGTCGGCGGGGGCCGGGCGCGCTGGATGCAGCGGTCGGAGGTCGCGCCCGACGCTCGGTTCTTCGGCCTGGGCGGCCGGGCGTCCGGTCCGCGGCTGCGCGACGGCACCTATCGCCTGTGGAACACCGACCCCGGTCACCCGTTCGAACCAGGTGACGACCCGCTGTACATCACCATGCCGGTCCAGTGGGTGGTGGCCGACGCGGGCACGCATCTGGCGTTCCACGACAGCACCTGGGACGGCACGGTCGCCCTGCGCGAGGGTGAGGAGGGCGCCGGCTCGGGCCACGACCGGGCCGGGGTGAGCGAGCTCCGGATGGACGGCGGCCCGCTGCGCTGCTGGGTGATCGTCGGCACTCCCGCGCGCGTGGTGCACGCCTGGGCCTCGCTCACCGGCGCGGCCGCGCTGCCGCCCGCGTGGGCCCTCGGCCACCATCACGCGCGGTGGGGTTTCGGCACCGAGGAGGAGGTGCGGCGGATCGTCGCGGGTTACCACGAGCACGGTCTGCCCCTGGACGCCGTGCACCTGGACATCGACCACCACGACGCGCACCAGGTGTTCACCGTCGACCAGGACCGCTTTCCCAAGCTGCCGGTGCTGGCGGAGGAGCTGCGCCGGGACGGGATCCGGCTGGTCTCGATCGTCGACCCCGCGGTGCGGGCCGCGCGGGGCAACGCCGTGCACGACTCCGGCACGGCGCAGGACGCCTTCGTGCGGCACGCCTCGGGTGACGTCGTACGGGGTGTCGTGTGGCCCGGGGAGACGGTCTTCCCGGACTTCACCAACGCGCGCGTGCGGCAGTGGTGGGGCCGGCTGTACGAGGAGCGGCTGGACCAGGGGTTCGCGGGCTTCTGGCACGACATGAACGAGCCGACCTCCTTCGCCGCCTTCGGTGACATGACGCTGCCCCGATCGGCCCGGCACGACCTGGAGGGCCGGGGCGGCGACCATCGCGAGGCGCACAACGTGTACGGCCTGTGCATGGCCCGGGCCGGGTACGAGGGACTGCGCGATCTGGTGCCGGGCGGGCGGCCGTTCGTCTTCTCCCGCTCGGGGTGGGCCGGCCTGCAGCGCTACGGCGGGACCTGGTCGGGGGACGTGGCCACGGGCTGGCCGGGGCTGCGGGCGTCGTTGTCACTGGTGCTGGGGCTGGGACTGTGCGGAGTGCCGTACTCGGGGCCGGACGTGGGCGGGTTCGACGGCAGTCCCTCGCCGGAGCTGTATCTGCGCTGGTTCCAGCTGGGCGCCTATCTGCCGCTGTTCCGGACGCACGCGAGCCTGCGGGCGGGCCGGAGGGAGCCGTGGGAGTTCGGGCCCGAGGTGCTCGGGCACGCGCGCGGGGCGCTCGTCGAGCGCCGGCGCCTGCTGCCGTACTTCGTGACGCTGGCGCATCTGGCCCGGCGCACCGGGGCGCCCTATGTCCGCCCGGTGTGGTGGGGCACGCCGGAGGACCGCGCCCTGCGCGACTGCGAGGACGCCTTCCTGCTCGGCGACGCCCTGCTGGTGGCACCGGTGCTCCGCCCCGGCACGAAGCGGCGGGCGGTGCGGCTGCCGCCGGGCCGCTGGTACGACACGGCGACCGGGAGGGCCCACGAGGGGCCGGGGCAGGTGCTGGTCGACGCCCCCCTCGGACGGATTCCGGTGCTCGCGCGCGCGGGTGCCGTGATCCCCGTGCGGGGCGACCAGGGCGAACTGGAGCTCGAGGTGTGGGCGCCCACCCCCGGCCGCACCGGTGGCGGGCTGGTGGTGCCGGACGCGGGTGACGGGTGGGAGGAGCCGGAGATCGAGCGTTACGTGGTCCGGCTGCGGGGACGGCGAGTGGAGGTGGAGCTCGAGCGGGAGGACGGGGCGAGCGCCCCGTCCCGCCCGCTGCGCGTCCGCGGGCTGGACGGGCACTGAAGTGCACGCGGGCCGGGCGGGTGCCGAGCTCAGTACCGGCCCTCGAACCAGGCGCGTACGGCCAGCGTGTGCAGCGGGAAGGCGAGCTCCTCGGGCCTGCGCAGCAGGTGCCACCCCTCCGTCTCATCGGTGGCGGCGGACTGCGGCAGGCCATCGGCGGGGCGTTCCGGGAGCAGGCCGAAGAGGATCAGATGGCCGTCGGGAGAGCTCATGGCGTCGGCGAGCCGCACATCGCGTGCGGCCGCGTCGATGCCCGTCTCCTCCTTGAGCTCACGGACCACGGCGTGCCGCCAGTCCTCTCGGTCGTCGATGTACCCGCCGGGCAGAGCCGTGCCCCCGCGCGCGGGGGC
>NZ_MUBM01000474.1 GCF_002154505.1 Streptomyces carpinensis
CGGCGCACGCCGTGGTTGAACAGTTGAGCAGGTAGGCCCTCTGAGGGATGGAAAGCCTACGAACTTGGGTAAAAACGCTGTGGCGGCGCCACCGTTCATGATTCCCTCTAACTCGCCGACGCAGCCCCCAGGACATCCTGCTCACACCTCTTCTGAACTGGGCTGACCGGGCCGTTATCCCCCTGTGGACCGGGGTGCGCCGGCCCAAGCCTCCTTCTTTCTTTGCGTGCTAGCGGAGCCGATCCATGCTCACGACTCTCAAGACCACCTACACCGACACGCGCGCGGCCGACCTCGCCTGGGCCCTGGGACGCGAGCCGCTGCCCGCGCTGGCCACCCTCGACCTCGAACTGCCCGGGGCAAAAGTGCAATTGAGACTGCTCGGCGCGTCCCACCAGGTCCTCCTGGAGGAGCAGCGGGGCATCTGTTCGGAGACGGTGGCGTGCATCGCGGGCTCCAGCACGCCCCTTCCGCTCGGCGTCGCCAAACGGGTCGGCGACTGGGAGTACGAGTTCGCGGCGCGCGTCGAGGCGCTCTCGCCCGGGTCGTTCGCCGGTCGCGCCCAGGAGTTGCTGGCCCTCGTGTCCGACCACCCGCACGGCCTCGCCGGCGTGTTCCCCGGCAGTCCGCACGCGTTCACCGCGCTGCTGGCGCAGCACC
>NZ_MUBM01000475.1:0-1883 GCF_002154505.1 Streptomyces carpinensis
GGCTCCAGCCGGGGCCGTCGCCGAGGCGGCGGTAGCCGGAGCTGTCACGGGCCGCTGCGACCGTGGCGAGCGTGGTGCCCTTGGTGTACGGGGCGAGGGGCGCGGCCGGCGCCTGACGGGAGTGGGCGGTCGGCACCTCCCCCTGGGCCGGGGCGCCGGCGGCCCGGCTCTCCTCGGGCCGCAGGGCGAGTCCGACGCCCGCGGCGAGGGACGCCGCCCCGGCGGCGAGCAGGGCGCGACGATGCAGAGCGGCCGTCGTGGCGGCAGAGCGGGTGCGCGACATGGAGTGGTCCCCCCGATGCGAACGCGTCAGCGAGCAGTGGTCGCGGGTCCGTCGCTGTCGCGAACGTCCCGCTCACTCTGGATCGTGGGCACCGGCGGTGACCTGCGCGCGAACGCGAACGCAACGCACGGCGCCGATCGCCGTACGTGGATCTTGGACTACCCTGAGCGTTCACGACCGCTCGTCGGACGGCCGGGGGACGGTCACTCACTGTTCATGCCGCGGGGTAGCGGCCTCATCCCCGGGGAGCGCGGACCGGCCCGACGCGGGACGCTTCCAGGCGCAGCGTGAGCCCGGGTGTCGCCGAGGCCGACCCGCCTCAGCCCGGGCACGGCGGTGAGTTCATGCCAGGCGGCGAGATCCGTCGAACCGCTGACCTGGTGGGGATACCTCCCGCCCGAGCGGGGACTGCGGTCTTCCGCCCTGACCACGGAATCAAGGCTGACGAACCCGACCGGTGGCCCAGTGACCTTGGATCTGCCGGGCCAAGCGGCTCCGAGGACCGGTAGCCGGTTCGCTGGGCCGGCCCTCCCGTCGTCGGGGCCTCATGACGGATGGAAAGAGCGCCGTCCTTGATCGGCTGGGACGGCTTTCAGCGGTCCCACCAAGACGACTCCAACCGGCCCCAGTCGGAGGGACGTTCGGGGGCACCGAGAGGTAGTGGCCAGGTGAAGCGGCCCCACCCTGGCTCTTGCGGTGGAACGGTGGACGCGGTCCACCGAGGTGGGTGCTGTGGATGTCCTTGTCCCAAGCAGGAGCTGTTCGACCGGATCCGCCGGGACAGTGGCAACAGCAGCTGCCGATCCGGGCATTGCCGCGGAAGTATGGCGCGCACCGGCGTCCGCCGATCCGGGCCAACTCGCCCTGCGGACGGTCGATCAGCGGATGACCTGGACGTCGGCGACAACGTCTTTCACCTCAACCACGGCCTCGCGCCCGGCGGGTGCCGAAAGCGATGGATTTGGCTGCGGATCGCGGTCTCAGCACTGTGACCAACCGATTGGAGTGGAGATGGGCAAGCTGAATCAGGTGGCCGACGGCGTCTGGGTCCGGCAGAGCGAGTGGGTCTGGAGCAATTCCATCGCGGCGCGCGGGGAGGATGGGTTGATCCTGATCGATCCCGGCATCGACGGCTCCGAGTTGAACCGACTCGCCGATGACGTGGACCGGCTCGGCATTCCGGTGGTCGCCGGGTTCTCCACCCACCCCCACTGGGACCACCTGCTTCCCACCGGACACCGGTCGGTGATCACACGGCGACTGTCACTGTTGACGGCGTCGGCGACTCGGCCGGCAGGAAGCAGCTACCTGCTCAGAGAGCTTTGGTCAGCGAACCTCGATGAGCACGGACACCGGTCGGCCTCCTGTGGCGCCTCGGGTTTTCCCCACCCGGGATCCGCCGGCAGCCACCATGGTCCGCAACGACCGTGATCCGTAGCTTCGAGTCATCGACTCGAGAAGATCGCGAGGGGGCGGACCATGAGGCTGCGCAACGGCAAGGGGCAGGCGACGGACGACCGGCCGGAGGCTGAGGGCACACCCGGTCTCGCCGTCGAACTGCGCGGCGTCCGGCGGCAGTACGGCCGTGGTGCCGGCGCCG
>NZ_MUBM01000475.1:1892-2087 GCF_002154505.1 Streptomyces carpinensis
TCCGGCTCCGGCAAGTCCACCTTCCTGCAGTGCGCCGCCGGCCTCGACCGGCCGTCGGCCGGCTCCGTGCGCCTCGGCGGTACGGAGATCACGGGCATGCGCGAGAACCAGCTCACCGAGCTGCGCCGCAGCCGCCTCGGCTTCGTCTTCCAGGCCTTCAACCTCCTGCCCTCCCTGACCGCCGAGCAGAACGTG
>NZ_MUBM01000476.1 GCF_002154505.1 Streptomyces carpinensis
AGCGGAACTCCACCACGTCGCCGTCCTGCATCACGTAGTCCTTGCCCTCCATGCGGGCCTTGCCCTTGGCGCGGGCCTCGGCGACCGAGCCGGCGGCGACCAGGTCCTCGAAGGAGATGACCTCGGCCTTGATGAAGCCCTTCTGGAAGTCGGTGTGGATCACGCCGGCCGCCTCGGGGGCCGTGGCGCCCTTCTTGATGGTCCAGGCGCGGGACTCCTTGGGGCCCGCCGTCAGGTAGGTCTGCAGGCCGAGGGTGTCGAAGCCGACGCGGGCGAGGGTGGCCAGGCCCGGCTCGTGCTGGCCGACGGACTCCAGGAGTTCCAGGGCCTCGTCCTCGTCCAGCTCCGCGAGGTCGGCCTCCAGCTTGGCGTTGAGGAAGATCGCCTCGGCGGGGGCGACCAGGGCGCGCTGCTCGTTCTTGAAGTCCTCGTCGGTCAGCTCGTCCTCGTCGACGTTGAAGACGTACAGGAACGGCTTGGTGGTGAGCAGGTGCAGGTCGTGCAGCAGCTCGTTGCGCTCGGTGCCCTGGACGATGCCGTGCGCGAAGAGCGTGTCGCCCTTCTCCAGGATCTCCTTGGCCTCCTCGACGGCCTTGACCTTCGGGGCCACGTCCTTCTTGATCCGGGACTCCTTCTGGAGCCGGGGCAGGACCTTCTCGATCGTCTGGAGGTCGGCGAGGATCAGCTCGGTGTTGATCGTCTCGATGTCGTCCTTGGGCGAGACCTTGCCGTCGACGTGCACGACGTTCTCGTCCTTGAAGGCGCGGATGACCTGGCAGATGGCGTCCGACTCGCGGATGTTGGCGAGGAACTTGTTGCCGAGTCCCTCGCCCTCGCTGGCGCCGCGCACGATACCGGCGATGTCGACGAAGTCGACCGTGGCCGGCAGGATCCGCTCCGACTTGAAGATCGAGGAGAGCTGGGCGAGGCGACCGTCCGGAACGCCCACGACACCGACGTTCGGCTCGATCGTGGCGAACGGGTAGTTGGCCGCGAGCACGTCGTTCTTGGTCAGGGCGTTGAACAGGGTCGACTTGCCGACGTTCGGCAGACCGACGATTCCGATCGTGAGCGACACGTTGCGACTTCCCGTACGTGAGGAGACTGGGGGCCAAGCGGCCGATCCACCAGTCTACGGCGTGTCGCGCGCCGGCCCCGCGACAGTTCGAACGCTTGGGCAGGCTGGGCCGCGCGGCGTGTCAAACGGCCTATTCGACACATAAGCAGACCTAGGTTGGTCCAGTGGAGCAACCCAGGACGCGACCTCAGCAGCACGGACCGCGACGCGGCAGGCCGCCGGTGCCTCCACCGGGGGTGCAGCAACGGGCGCAGACGCAACGGCGTCTTTCGTCCCAGGAGGGCCTGTCCTCCGAGGGGCGGGGGCGCGGAAAAGAGCCCGCGGGGCGGCGTCCTCCGGGGGCCCGACGCCCGGCCGGCGGCCGGCGTCCGCCCCCCG
>NZ_MUBM01000477.1 GCF_002154505.1 Streptomyces carpinensis
GCTCCGAGGACGGCGGCTACGGCGGTGGGGGCGGCGGAGGCAGCCGCTCCGAGGACGGCGGCTACGGCGGCGGAGGCAACCGCTCCGAGGACGGCGGCTACGGCGGCGGCGAAGAGAGCGGCAAGGGGGAGCACTTCCGCCACGGCGTCCGTGCGGGCGAGGGCGGCACCATCGCCGGCTTCGACCTGAAGGAGATCGGCATGGGCACCGCGCTCATCGCGGGCTCGGTCGGCGCGGCGTACTACCTCTCACGCCGCCGCACCGGCGAAGAAGGCGCCGCCTGACTCCCCGTCCGCCCCGGCACAGACCTTCGTCCGGGGCCCGAACGGGTCCGGGACGAGGGGCGGGCGACGTGTCGCGGCGGAGCGGGAGGGCGAGAACCCGGACCCGGCAGGAGGCCGCTCAAGGAGACGAAAGATCCGGCCTCCTCGACACACGAGGAGACCGGATCCACGGCCGTGACGGCGTGTGTGACGTCGTCAGGCGCGCTTGCCGAAGTGCCGGCGGATCCAGAAGACGGTGCCCGCGAGGGCGCCCGTCCCCAGCAGCCCGCCGCCGATGGCGACGTCGGCCTTGGTGGCACCGCCGACACCGCCCTGGACGCTGCCGACGGCGGTCAGGACCACCGGAACGGCCAGGGTGCGACCGCCGTCGCGGCGGACCGTGACGCCGTGCGCCTCGGCGCGGGCGCCCGGGTGGATCGCCCCGATGCCCCACGCCGTCCGGCCGGAACCGTCGGCCGGCCTTACCGGTGTCGTGCCGAACACGGACGACGCCGCCTCCCGGCCGCCGCGCCACCCGACCACGGGGAGCGTCCGGTTGCCGGGGCCGGCCTCCGCGTTGGTGCCCGGGGCGTCGCCGCGCTCCGCCACGGCCTTCGGGGCCGCCAGCCCGACGGTGGCGACCGCGGCGACCAGAACCGCCAAAGGAGTACGAGCAGTGTGCATGAGAACCTCCGTGGAAGGCGCCCCGGGGACACGTACCCGGTCGATCGGCGAGACAGCGCCTCCCGGAAAAACCCTCAGGTGCCGTGTGCCAGGGCGCATTTCGGAGGTCGTCCGTCCTGGTGAGCCGGGGTCGACAGGATTTCACCCCGTCAGATGTCGGCGCAGGTCATGGGCTGTCGGAGAACGCCCGCCGGGAGCGGCTCCGTTGGCGTACCGAGATCGACGGCCGCCACCCGTTCGCTCCCGCCCCGTCGCCGGTCGCGCGCGCGGGACTTAGCGTTCCCGTATGCGCGAAGGACGGGGCGACGGCCGCGTCGAGAGGTGATGGCGAATGTCTGTGAACAAGCTGTCCGACGCCGAGGAGGAGCGGGGGCCACGGAAGAAGCGCACCCCGTGGGGTGTGATAGCGATCGTTCTGCTCACCGGACTCGCCCTCGTCCGCAACGGTTCGGGAGAGTTCGACGCCGGCCCGCCGCAGCCCGCGAGGGCCGCCGCGCCGGAGAGCAGCCAGGCGCCCGGTACCTCGCCCGCGACCCCGCACGGGGCGCCGCGGCCGCTGCCGTTCTCGGTGCCCGACCGGGTGCGGATTCCCCTGATCCAGGTGGACGCGCCCATCACACCGGTCGGCGTGGACTCGGACGGGTGGGTGGCGGCGCCGCCGCCGGACGACCCGAATCTGGCCGGCTGGTTCAACGGTGCCGTAACCCCTGGGGAAAAGGGAACCGCGGTCGTCGTGGGACATGTGGACAACAAGATGGGCCCGGCGGTGTTCTACGGACTCGGCGCCCTGAAGAAGGGAAACCACGTCGAGATCCACCGGCAGGACGGGAGGACCGCGGTCTTCGAGGTGTACGGCGTGGAGGTGTTCGAGAAGGCGAACTTCCCCGGCGACCGCGTGTACGGCTCGAAGGGCACGCCGGAGCTGCGGGTCATCACCTGCGGCGGTTTCTACAGCAAGCAGACCGGATACGAGGGGAACGTCGTCGTCTTCGCCCGACTGGTCCAGGTTCTGTGAACGTCCCGCACGGCGGCGTGGCACACCGGGCGGCGCGCCTTGGCCGCCTCAGGTGTAGTTCCGGCGCGGCACGGTGAAGCGGTAGCCCTCGTCCAGCAGCCTGGGGAGGTATCTGCGCAGTGCGCCGACGGTCTGTGTGCGGTCGCCCCCGGCGTCGTGGGAGAGCACCACGACGCCGGGGGCGGCGCCGCGCTCGACCCTGCGGACGATGGCGCCGGTTCCGGGGGTGGTCCAGTCGAGGCTGTCCACGGTCCAGGCCAGCGGTTCCATGCCCATCTCGGCGTTGAGCTGGAAGACGTTGCGGTTCCAGGCGCCGTAGGGGGCGCGGAACCACAGGGGCCGCTCGCCGTAGGTCTTCTCGATGAGGTCGCTGGTGCTCTCGAGCTCGTCGCGGATCTTCCGGCGGGTGAGCCGTGTGAGCAGCGGGTGGGTCCAGGTGTGGTTGCCGACCACGTGGCCCTCGTCGGCCATCCGGGCCAGCAGGTCCCGGTTCCAGTCGGCCATCTCGCCGCACACCATGAACGTCGCGCGGATGTCGTACTTGGCCAGGGTGTCCAGGATGCGCGGGGTGTACTCCGGGTTGGGGCCGTCGTCGAAGGTCAGCAGCATGGTGTTGCCGCGCCCCGAGAAGCGCAGGATCGGCGCGTGCCGCACCGTGGTCGGCAGTGGCAGGGCGCGCTGGGGGGCGTCGCCGGTCAGGGGCTGAAGGCGGTACGCGTCGGGCTTGAGCGCACTGTGCGCCTGGGGGCCCGCGGCGGGCGCGGCCGGCGGTGCCGGGGAGTCGGAGGAGCCGGAGAACAGCAGACCTGCCGTGCCGGCCGCTCCCGCCGCCCCGAGGACAGCGGCCCCGGCGAGCAGTGCCCGGCGCCGCGTGAGCAACTCATCCTTCTGCATGAGTGATCAGTGACCGGACGGTTCCTGCGGCACCGGTACGGCGGCACGAAAGCACCCGCCTGGCCCACTGCCGCGTGCGGCAGCCCGTTGCTTGTCGCTCTGTCGGCGCGGACGGCCCCGCCCCGGCGCCTCCTCAGCGGCGGCGCACCAGTGGGAACGGCAGCGTCTCACGGATCGTCAGTCCGGTGAGGAACATGACGAGCCGGTCGACGCCGATGCCGAGGCCGCCGGTGGGCGGCATGGCGTATTCGAGGGCGTCGAGGAAGTCCTCGTCCAGTTCCATCGCCTCCGGGTCGCCGCCGGCGGCGAGCAGGGACTGGGCGGTGAGACGGCGGCGCTGTTCGACGGGGTCGGTCAGCTCGGAGTAGGCGGTGCCGAGTTCGGTGCCGAAGGCGACCAGGTCCCAGCGCTCGGCGAGCCGGGGCTCGGTGCGGTGCTGCCGGGTGAGCGGGGAGACCTCGGTCGGGAAGTCCTTGTAGAAAGTGGGCGGCCCCGTGCGCTCCTCGACCAGCCGCTCGTACAGCTCCAGGACGATGTCTCCGGGGCCGTCGTCGGCGGTGTAGGGCACCCCGGCGCGGTCGCAGTGCCGGCGCAGCGCCACCAGGTCCGTTCCGGGGCCGATCTCCTCTCCCAGCACCTCGGAGATCGCCCCGTGCACGGTCTTGACCGGCCAGGTGCCGGAGATGTCGTACTCCGTGCCGTCCTTGTGGACGACCGGGCGGCCGAGGGCGGCGGTGGCGGCGCCCTGGATCAGCTCGCGGGTGAGGTGGAGCATCACGTCGTAGTCGGCGTAGGCCTGGTAGGCCTCCAGCATGGTGAACTCGGGGTTGTGCTTGGGGGAGACGCCCTCGTTGCGGAAGGTGCGGCCCATCTCGAAGACCTTCTCCAGGCCTCCGACGCACAGGCGCTTGAGGTACAGCTCGGGGGCGATGCGCAGGTGGAGGTCGAGGTCGTAGGCGTTGATGTGGGTGGTGAACGGACGCGCGTTGGCCCCGCCGTGGATCTGCTGGAGCATCGGCGTCTCGACCTCGAGGAAGCCGCGGTCCAGCAGGCCCTGGCGCAGCGCCTGTACGGCGGTGGAGCGGACGCGGACGACGGCGCGGGCCTCGGGGCTCGCGACCAGGTCGAGGTAGCGCATGCGCACCTTGGCCTCGGGATCGGCCAGTCCCCTGCGCTTGTCCGGCAGGGGGCGCAGGCACTTGCCGAGCAGCTGCCAGGAGGTGACGAAGACGGTCGGTTCGCCCTTGTCGCTGAGGCCCGTGCGGCCGGTGGCGGTGATGTGGTCGCCGATGTCGGTGTCGGCGGTGAAGCGGTCGAGGGCGGCCGGGCCGGTGCCGTCGCGGGTGAGTGCGAGCTGGTGGTCGCCGGACCAGTCGCGCAGGACGGCGAAGACGATGCCGCCGAAGTCGCGTACGAGCATGATCCGGCCGGCGACCGTGACCTGCTCGCCCTCGCGGGCTTCGGCGCGGACCTCGGCGAGGGTGCGGGTGCGGGCCGGGGCGCCGACCGGGTACGGGTCGGTGCCCGCGGCGCGCAGCCGCTCCAGCCGGGCGTGCCGGACGCGGACCTGGTCGGGCATTCCGGCGTACGGGGCCTCGGCGCGCTCCGCCTCCTCGAGGCCGAGCGCGGTGAGCGGGGGAAGGTGGTCGGTGGTGGCGGGCCGCGGGCCCGGCCGGGCGTGGCCCTTGCCCCACAGCTTGCGCAGCGAGGGTACGGGGACGAAGCCCTCGGCGATGCCGGAGGCGAGGCCGATGCGGGCGAGGGAGGCGGTCTCGCCGTAGCAGATGTAGCGCGGGTACCACTCCGGTCGGTACTTGGCGTTGGACCGGTAGAGCGCCTCCAGTTGCCACCAGCGGGAGAAGAACAGCAGCAGGCGGCGCCACAGGCGCAGCACCGGGCCGGCGCCGATGCGGGCGCCCTCCTCGAACACCGAGCGGAACACCGCGAAGTTCAGCGAGATGCGGCGCACGCCGAGCCTGGGGGCGGCCGCGCACAGTTCGGCGACCATGAACTCCATGACGCCGTTGGGTGCGGTGCGGTCGCGGCGCATCAGATCCAGGGAGACGCCGTCGGGGCCCCAGGGCACGAAGGAGAGCAGGGCGAGAAGACGGCCGTCGGCGGCCAGTGCCTCGACGAGCAGGCAGTCGCCGTCGGCGGGGTCGCCGAGGCGGTCCAGGGCCATGGAGAACCCGCGTTCGGTCTCGGTGTCGCGCCAGGCGTCGGCCTTGTCGATCACCTCCTCCATCTCCTTGTCGGTGAGGGCCGCGTGCCGGCGGACGCGGGAGGTGGCGCCGGTGCGGCGGACGCGGCGCACGGCCTGCCGGGCCACCCGCATCTCCCGGCCGTCCAGGTCGAAGCCGGCGATGTGCACGATCGCCTCGTCGCCGAGCTGGAGGGCGCCGAGCCCGGCGCGGACGTAGGCGCGGGCGCCGTCCTCGGAGGCGCCCATCACGGCGGGCGTCCAGGCGTGGCGGCGGGCCACGTCCAGCCAGGCGGCGATGGCGTGCGGCCAGGCCTCGCGGTCGCCCACGGGGTCGCCGCTGGCCAGGCAGACCCCGGCCTCGACGCGGTAGGTGACGGCGGCCTTGCCGCTGGGTGAGAAGACCACGGCCTTGTCGCGGCGGGTGGCGAAGTAGCCGAGCGAGTCGTCCTGTCCGTAGGCCTTGAGCAGGGCGCGGATGCGGATCTCCTCGTCGCCGTGCAGGGCGGCTTCCAGGCGCTGTGAGCGGAACAGTGTGGCGGCGGCGTTGAGCAGGGCCAGCGCCCCGAACAGGCCGAGCAGGAAGGTCACCGGGCGGGGTGGGTGACCGTCGAAGTCGCGGGCGGAGACCAGGCTGCCCATGACCCGGTTGGCCGACCAGGCCAGGTGCAGGTTCGGCGGCAGGGTGCCGGGGAAGAGGGCGACCAGGCCCCAGCCGGCCAGGACGGCCACGATGAGCCCGGCGGCCAGCACGGCCAGGGCCCGCCACACCGCGCCCCGGCGGGAGGCGGCGTAGAACTCCCCGCGGGCGGCGATCAGCAGCAGCAGCGCGAGGCCGCACAGGACGAGGGAGGACAGCGACTCGGCGTACTGGCCGAGCGCCAGGCCGAGGGCGTCGCTGAGGATGACCAGGCCCAGATAGACGACGACCAGCCACCAGGCGACCTTCTTGCGGGCGGCGGTCGCGCCCGCCAGCAGGAACAGGAAGGCGGCGTAGGCGAGGTTGGCGCTGATCGGAACGAGGAGCTGGTCCAGCAGGCGGACGACGGGGTGGAGCAGCGCGCGCAGTGGGGCGATGAGGTCGAGCAGCGCGCAGAGCAGGGCGAGGGCGCCGAAGAAGAGGGCGCAGCCCTCGGGCACCCTGCCGAGGAGGCCGCTCCCGTGCGGCCGGGCGGGTTCATCGGCGCCCCTGGGCGGGGCGGCACCGGCGGTGGCGGTCATGGCGGGTCGGTCACTGCTGGTCGGTCATGGCTGGGTCGGCGTGGCTGAGTGGTCGAGGCCGGGCGGTCCGGCTGTCGGTTGTCCGGCTGCGCGGTCATGGGTGTGCACGGGTGGCGGCGCTCATGGTTCCGACTGTAGGAACACCGTGCCCGGGGCGCTCGTCGGGACCGCCCCGGCCCTCGGCCGGAACTGCGTCTTCCGATAGCCTCGCGAGTGTGACGGAACAGCACGAGGAGCACGAGCGGCGCGCGCAGGGGTTCGAGCGGGGCACGGACGGCCCGAAGGTGATCGTGGCCGGGGTGGACGGCTCCGACTCCTCGATGCGTGCGGCCGCCTACGCCGCCGGTCTGGCCCGGCGGCAGCGCGCTCTGCTGGCCCTCGTGTACGTGCAGCCGGTGATGACGACGGGGGCGGCGCTGGGGGCGCCGGTGGCCGAGGCGACCGACGCGATCGCCGAGGACCTGGTGCAGCAGATCCGGGAGGGGACGGAGCGGCTGAAGGGGATATTCGAGGTCCGCTGGGAGTTCCACACCTTCCGCGGCGATCCGTACAACGGCCTGGTGAAGGCCGCGGACGAACTGAGGGCGGACGCGGTCGTGGTGGGCGCCTCCGAGCAGGCGGGCCATCGCCTCATCGGCTCGGTGGCGGTCAAGCTGGTCAAGGCGGGACGCTGGCCGGTGACGGTGGTGCCGTAGCCGACGGCGGCGGCGCCGCGGCCGTCCGAGGCATGCACGGCGTCTTCCGTACCCGGCCGGGCTGAGCCATCATGATCCGCCGTCAGCGGATTGCCGTCTGCGAAGAGGTGAGGCTCATGGCCAGGCTCCGGATGGGTGAAGGCATTCTCCGGCGTAAACCCATCGAACACATCGAGGAGACGGAAGCCGGAGAGGGACCGAAGCTCGAGCGGTCGCTCGGGCTGTGGCAGCTGACGGCGATCGGCGTGGGCGGCATCATCGGCGCGGGCATCTTCACGCTCGCCGGCACGGTGGCCAACGGCACGGCGGGCCCCGCGGTGCTCGTGTCCTTCCTGATCGCCGGCGTCGCCAGCGCCGCCGCCGCGCTGTCCTACGCCGAGTTCGCGGGGATGATCCCGAAGGCGGGCTCCGCCTACACCTACGGCTACGCGGTGCTCGGCGAGTTCGCCGGCTGGTTCATCGGCTGGGACCTGCTCCTGGAGTACACGGCGATCGTGGCCGTGGTCGCGATCGGCATCTCGGGGTACTTCAGCTTCCTGATCGAGGACATGGGCGCGAAGCTGCCCGCGTGGATGCTGGGCGCGCCCGGCACGGGATCCGGGCACAAGGTCGACCTGTTCGCCGTCGTCCTGTGTCTGCTCATCGCGTGGCTGCTGACCCTCGGCATCCGCAACGCGGCCCGCTTCGAGATGATCGTGGTGGTGCTGAAGGTGCTTGTGGTGCTGGTGGTGATCATCGTCGGCGTCTTCCACATCGACACGGCCAACTACCACCCGTTCTTCCCCTACGGCGTCGGCGGGGCCTTCACCGGCGCGGCGACCGTGTTCTTCGCGGTCTTCGGCTACGACGCCATGTCGACGGCCGCCGAGGAGTCCAAGGACGCGCAGCGGCACATGCCGAAGGCGATCATCTACTCGCTGGCGATCGCGATGGTGCTGTACGTGGCGGCCTGCCTGGTGCTGACCGGGATGCAGAACTACAAGCACATCGACAAGGAGAGCGGCTTCTCGACCGCGTTCAAGTCGGTGGGGCTGGGCAGCCTGGCGGACATGATCGCGGTGGGCGCGATCATCGGCATCCTGACCGTGATGTTCACGTTCATGCTGGGCGTGACCCGGGTGTGGTTCTCGATGTCCCGCGACGGGCTGCTGCCCCGGTGGTTCGCGAAGACGCACCCCACGCGGCACGTGCCGACCCGGGTGACGTGGATCGTCGGGGTGGCGTCGGCCGTCATCGCCGGGTTCCTGCCGATCGCCGAGGCGGCCGAACTGACCAACATCGGCATTCTGCTGGCGTTCGTGGTGGTGTGCACGGCGGTGATCGTGCTGCGCTACCGGCAGCCGGAGCTGCCGCGCAGCTTCCGTACGCCGTGGATGCCGTTCGTGCCGGCGCTGGGCGTGGTCTTCTCGATCTGGCTGATCACGTTCCTCCAGTGGCAGACGTGGGTGCGGTTCGTCGTGTGGTTCCTGGTCGGCTGCGTGATCTACTTCGGGTACTCGTACAAGCGGTCGGTGCTGGCCACAAACCGGCGGGCCGTGGACTGAGCCGCGGACTCGACGCCCTCCGGCGCGGTACGGACGCCGTGACCCGCCGCCGGCCGGGGGCCCGGCGCGGCGGGCGCGGCGTGCCCCGAGGGCGCGCCGCGCTGCTCCCGATGCTCGGCCTGGCAGGCGGCGCCCGCGGCGAGGACGGCCGTCAGGACCAGTGCCACCTGGTGTCTGCGTGCGATCATCGGTCACCTCACTGCGTTCGTGCGCCGGCTCGGTCCTATGGGCGGATGGACGGACAAGACATACAAATGGGTACGAAATTGGCGGCCGTCGCAAACGGCCCGGGCGGTGCCGTTAACCCGTCCGGTGGACGCCACTCGGGTCTTTCGTTTGGATCAGGCCGGATCAGGGAGCGGGGTCGGGTGCGTGCAGCTGCAAGGCGTGCCAGGGCCCGCGAGCCCGGCATGGTCCAAACGAGGGGCCCTAGGAAGGACGGACCGTTCGTCGAACCGTTCGTCGACGCGATCGACCGTCCGTCGCACAGCCGTGCGCGTGCACTGTCCCCGCACGGGACCCTGCGCTGCGATACGGCCATGACGGCCGGAACCGCCCTCCCCCGCGTGACCACGACCGCCGAGCACGAGCTCGCCGCGCTGCAGCGCGAGCACGGCCGGCCGCTGTTCGCCCTGCTCCTGCGGCTGTGCGACGGCGACCGGCAGCGCGCCGAGGACCTGCTCCAGGAGACGCTGGTGCGCGCCTGGCAGCACCCCGAGGCGCTGCGCGCCGACTCCTTCGCCTCCGTTCGGCCCTGGCTGCTGACCGTCGCGCGCCGGCTCGCCATCGACGCGCGCCGGGCCCGGCAGGCCAGGCCGCCGGAGGTGGGGGACGCGGTCCTGGAGAACGTACGGGTGATCGCCGACCACGCCGAGCGGGCCGCCGCGATGCTCGACGTGCGTGAGGCTGTGAAGACACTCACGCCGCAGCACCGTGAAGTCCTGGTGCTGGTGTACTTCCAGGGGGCGAGTGTGGCGGAAGCCGCCGAAACCCTGGGCATTCCGCCCGGTACCGTGAAGTCCCGCGCGTACTACGCGCTGCGCGCCCTGCGCAGGGTGCTCCCGGGATACGCGGCCGACCTGCGGTGAAACCGACCGCCGGGTCAAACCTCCGTAAAGCGCCTTGCTGTGGACCACTGTTGAGTAATCGGCTGTTCTCATCCGTGTTCCGGATGGGCCTGTCCCAGGAGCCGGGGTCGAGCGACGCGCACGCACCGGAGGAAGGCAGGAAGGGATGCTGCACAGAGGTCAAGAGAGCACGGACGGCGGCGGTGAACTGGCCGTCCCCATGGCCTGGTTGTACGCCGAGTACATCGCCGACGAGCTACTGCGCACCGGCGATCTGATGCCGCCGGCGTCCGTGGAGTTCCGCGCCGGCCGGGACGCGCTGGCGCTGACCGTCTTCCTGTCCGACTCCGGGGGCGAGCTCTCCGGCATCCGGGTGGTCTCGCAGCTGGAGACCTGGCTGTCGCTGACCGCGTACGACCAGCCGTGGGAGGACTGGGTGCGCGAGCGGATGACCGACCTGGCGGCCGACGCGCACGCCTGCGGCGTCCCCTCGCCGGACCTGGCGCTGGCCGAGGCCGCCTGGCGGTGGCTGGAGGAGACCGAACTGCTCGCGCCCGATCTGGACGCGGTGCCGGGCGGGGCGGGCGCGGTGAGCGAGGACGAGGGACCGCAGGTGTGGACGCCCGCCTGGCGGCTCGGACTGCCCCTCGGACACCTGGCCATCCACCTTTTCTAGCCGCATTCCGATACGGACCAATCCGCGGGCCCGGCCGCTCCGAACCCCTTGATTACGATTCGGTGCGTGGCTTGAGTGATTCGGCACTCCGGTGCGTACCGGTGGGAGCAACGAGTAACCCCACCCGCACCCACCGCGAGGATTCCGCATGAGGTCCCTGGAAAGGCATCGCGACGTCGGCGCTTACGCGCTCGGCGTGCTCGACGAGGCGGACGCGTTCCGCTTCGAGGACCACCTCATGGAGTGCCCTCGCTGCACGGCGCAGGTGACCGAGTTCGGCGCCACGGCACGACAGCTGCTGCTGTACCGGCGGGCCACTCCGCACTTCGTGCACCCCATGTCCCAGCCCGGTCCCCGGCTGCTGGAGCGGCTGGCCGGCGAGGTGGTGCGCCGGCACCGGGCCGGACGCCGGCGCCTGCTGTTCGGCCTGGCCGCCTCCGTGGTGCTCGCCGTCGGCGGACCGGCGGCCGCGGTCGTCGCCCGGCACGCGGACGGGGCCGTCCGGGTCGCCGCCACCGACGCGGCCACCGGGGTGTGGGCGGAGGTCAGCGCGGCGGACGCGGGCTGGGGCAGCGAGGTGCGGTTGCGGGTCAAGGACGGGGCCGGACCTCACTCCTGCCTGCTCGTCGCCGTGGGCCGGGACGGGTCCGAGCAGACGGTGACCACCTGGATGGTCCCCACCGACGGCGCCGGGCCGAACACCGTCATGGGCGGCGCGGCCCTGCACCCCGACCAGATCGCCCGCTTCGAGGTGCGTACGGCGGACGGGCAGCACCTGGTGACGCTCGACCCGCCCTGATCCCCTCCACGGCTCGTCGCCCACGCCCCTGCTCCCTCACCGCTCTGCCGTGGACCCCGGCCCTCTGCCCCCGGCGCCCCGGCTACTTGAGCAGTCGCGACAGCCTGCGGTCCGCCAGCGGCTTGCCGCCCGTCTGGCAGGTGGGGCAGTACTGCAGCGAGGAGTCGCTGAAGGACACCTCGCGGACGGTGTCGCCGCACACCGGGCAGGGCTCGCCGGTGCGGCCGTGCACCCTCAGGCCGCTCTTCTTCTCGGCCTTCAGCCGGCCGGCCGCCACGCCCCGCGAGCGCTCGACCGCTTCCGTCAGCGTGGTGCGCAGCGCCTCGTACAGCCTTCGGGTCTCCTCCGGCGTCAGGGAGGCGGCCAGCTTGAACGGGGACATCCTCGCCGCGTGCAGGATCTCGTCGCTGTAGGCGTTGCCCACGCCCGCGATCAGGCCCTGGTCCCGCAGCGCGCCCTTGATCTGACGCCGCTCCCCCGCCATCAGCCGGGCGAACCGCTCCTCGTCGAAGTCGTCGGCCAGTGGGTCGGGGCCGAGCCGGGCCACGCCCGGCACCTCCTGCGGATCCTCTACGACGTACACGGCGAGCCGCTTCTGGGTGCCGGCCTCGGTGAGGTCGAAGCCCGCGCCGGTCTCCAGCGCGACACGCAAGGCAAGGGGGCCCTTCCCCGGCCGGGGCGGGCCGTCGGGCAGGCGGTCCCTCCACTGGAGCCAGCCCCCGCGGGCGAGATGGGTGACCAGGTGCGGGCCGCCGTCGGTCGCCAGGTCCAGGAACTTGCCGTGCCGCGCGACAGCGGTGACCTCGTGGCCCTCCAGGGCGGTGACGGGAGGGTCGTAGGTCTTCAGGACGCTGATCGCGACGGGCAGCACGCGGACCACCTCGTGACCGACCAGGTTCTCGGCGAGGAAGTCCTTGAGCGCTTCCACTTCGGGCAGTTCCGGCATGCCTCAAGAGTGCCACCCGGCACCGGTGCCGCCACGCGGCACGCGCGGCGGTTCAGGCGCGCTCGGGCACCACGAACTCGCACCACATGCACTTGCCGCCGCCCCGCGCCTCCACGCCCCACACGTCGGTGAGCCGGTCGACGAGCAGCAGGCCACGGCCCGAGACGCCCTGCTCCCCCGGCTCCCGGCGGCGCGGCAGGGCGCTGGAGGAGTCCTCGACCTCCACCCGCAGCCTCCGGTCGGTGCCGCTGAGCACCCGCAGGGTGACGATGGCCGCGCCCTCGGTGTGCATGAGGGCGTTGGTTATCAGTTCGTCGGCCACGAGTTCGATCTCGTCGGAGCGCTCCCGGGCGCCCCAGGAGCGGACCGTCGAGCGGATCATGTGCCGGGCCCGGGTCAGGGCCTCGGGGTCGCCGGGCGCCACGTGGTGCTGGAGCCGGCCCAGCGGCCGGCGCTCGGTCAGCGCGCGGCGGCGAAGCACCAGCAGCGCCACGTCGTCGTCGCCGCCCCGCTTCTCGGCCATCTCGATCAGCCGGTCGGCGAGCGCCCGTACGTCCTCGGGTCCCGCGGCGATGGACTCGACGAGGGCCCGCATGCCGTCGTCGAGGTCGGCGCCGGGCTGTTCGACGAGCCCGTCGGTGCACAGCACCAGGGAGTGCCCGGGGTCGAGTTCCATGGCGCAGACCGGGTACTCCAGGCTGCCGAACTCCGCGGACAGGCCGAGCGGCAAACCGCCGTCGACGGCGACCCGGCGGCAGGTGCCGTCGTTCAGCCGCACCAGCGGGTCGATGTGCCCCGCCCGGACCACCTGGACGACGCCGGTGGACAGGTCTGCCTCCGCGTACAGGCAGGTCGCGAAGCGGTCGGTGTCCAGCTCGTGCAGGAAGATCGATGCGCGGGCCATCACGGTGGCCGGGGTGTGGCCCTCGGCGGCGTAGGCGCGCAGCACGATGCGCAGCTGGCCCATGACGGCGGCGGCGTGCGTGTCGTGGCCCTGCACGTCCCCGATGACGGCGCCGACCCGGCCGCCGGGCAGCGGGATCAGGTCGTACCAGTCGCCGCCGATGTCCCGGCCGAGGGAGCCGCCGGCGTAGCCGGAGCGGTAGCGGACGGCGACGTCGGCGCCGGGCACGCTGGGGATGGTGCGCGGCAGCATGGCCTGCTGCAGGCCCTGGGCGAGGTCCTTCTCCTGTTCGTAGAGCATGGCGCGCTGCAGGCTCTGCGCGATGCTGCTGCCGAGGGCGACGAGGACGTTGCGCTCCTCCTGTGTGAAGCCGTGACGGCCGCTGTAGAGCAGGCCCATGCCGCCGATCGGGCGGGCCTGGGCGATCAGCGGCAGATAGGCGGCCGAGGTGATGTCCAGGCCGGTGATGTGCGGCCACAGGATGGGATAGCAGTCGGCGAACTCCTCCGGGGACTCGATGAAGCGGGGTCTGAGGGTGCGCACCGCCTCGCTCAACGGGTACGGATCGTCGACCCGGGTGACCTCGGTGCCCGGTACGGAGCTACCCGCCGGTCCTTCCGCGACGAGCCGGAGGCGGCCGGCCTCGAGCAGGCCGAGGACCAGACTGGTGGAGCCCAGCAGGGCCAGGCCGTGGCTGTCCTTGACGACGTCGATGACGTCCTGCACGGTGCGGGCGTGGGCGAGGGCCGCGGTGGTGACCTGGACGACGTTGGTCTGCTCACGCCGGGCCGCGTCCAGGGCCTCCCGTTGCCGGCGGCCGACGCCGTCCTCGAGCTCCCGGGTGGCGTCCCGGAGGATCCCGATGATCCGGCGGGGGCGGCCGGACGCGTCGCGGCGGATGCAGCCCTGGACGTAGGCCCAGCGCAGGGAGCCGTCGCGGCGGCGCAGCCGCAGGTAGGTGCCGTAGTTCTCGCTGCCGTCCTTCATCGCGCGGGCCACCAGAGCGTCCAGCCGCTCGCTCTCCCCGCCCGTCAGCCGGGGATCGAGGCTCCCGGGGTGCCCGTCGTACTCCTCGGGGGTGATGTCGAGGATCCGGTGGGCCATGGCGTCCATGCCGAGCAGACCGGTGTCCAGGTCCCAGTCGAAGCTGCCCATGCGGTTGAGAGCCAGGATCGGGTCCGGGTGGACGGGCCAGTCGTCCGGGAGTGACAGGGTGGGCGCTCCCCGTTCAGCCATGGGGCCACCTTGCCAGGGTTTGTCTGATTCTTCGAGCCGGGCGTGGGGTAGCCGGAGCCCGTCACCCTTGTGCGCTTCACTCGCCGGGGTCACGCGGGCCGGGCAACCTGGAGACGGAGCGTGACCGGTGTCGCGGCACACGGACGACCGGCTGCGACGGCCCCGTACACGGAGGACCGGCCGCGGCGGCATTCGTCCGGAACTTCGGCGGCACCATGGAGAAGAGGAGCGTGCACGGCCGTGGGATGGTTCACCGCACCCGACTACTGGCTGAGCCGGCTGGTCTTCCAGCGGGCCCTGGCCGCCGTGTATCTCGTGGCGTTCCTGACGGCCGCTCGGCAGTTCCGCGCGCTGCTCGGCGAGCGCGGCATGCTGCCGATCCCCTGGTTCGTCGAGCGGGTGCCGTTCAGGCTGGCGCCGAGCCTGTTCCACTGGCGCTACTCCGACTCGTTGTTCGCGACGGTCGCGTGGGGCGGGTGCGCCGTGTCGGCCGCGCTGCTCGCGGGCCTGGACTCGTGGCTGCCGCTGTGGGGCGGCATGCTGCTGTGGCTGGTGCCGTGGGCGCTGTACCTCTCGATCGTCAACGTCGGGCAGACCTGGTACGGATTCGGGTGGGAGTCGCTGCTGCTGGAGACCGGCTTCCTCGCGGTGTTCCTGGGCAACGACGAGGTGGCCCCGCCCGTCCTCGTGCTGTTCCTGATGCGCTGGATCCTCTTCCGCGTCGAGTTCGGCGCGGGGCTGATCAAGCTGCGCGGCGACGCGTGCTGGCGGCAGCTGACCTGTCTGTACTACCACCACGAGACACAGCCGATGCCGGGCCCGCTGAGCTGGTTCTTCCACCATCTGCCGGCGCCCCTGCACAAGGCCGAGGTGGCCGCCAACCACGTCACGCAACTGCTGGTGCCGTTCCTGCTGTTCACCCCGCAGCCGATCGCCACGGCCGCGGCGTCGCTGATGATCCTGACCCAGCTGTGGCTGGTGCTCTCGGGCAACTTCGCCTGGCTGAACTGGATCACGATCGTGCTGGCCCTGCCGGCGGTCCAGTGGCCCTCGGGTGCGGCGCCGGCGTCCGTGCCCGCGGCCCCGCTGTGGTACGAGGTGGTGGTCCTGGCCGTCACCGTGCTCGTGGTGGCCCTCAGCTACCGCCCGGTGCTGAACATGATCTCCCGGCGGCAGGTGATGAACCGCTCCTTCGACCCGCTGCACCTGGTCAACACCTACGGCGCGTTCGGCAGCATCAGCCGCGTCCGCTACGAGGTGGTGGTCGAGGGCACGCTGGACGACTCGCCCCGGGAGGACTCCGACTGGCGGGAGTACGAGTTCCGGGGTAAGCCCGGTGATCCACGGCGCTGGCCGCGCCAGTTCGCGCCGTACCACCTGCGGCTGGACTGGCTGATGTGGTTCGTCGCGCTGTCCCCCGCGTACGCCGGCGCCTGGTTCGGGGTCCTGATGGAACGGCTCCTGGAGAACGACCGCGACACCCTCCGGCTCCTGCGCCGCTCCCCCTTCCCACCGGATCGTCCACCGCGCTACGTCCGTGCCCGCCTGTTCCGCTACCGCTACACGACCTGGGAGGAACTGCGTGCGACCGGATCCTGCTGGGACCGCACGTACGTGCGTGACTTCCTGGCGCCGACCCGGCTGGCGGAGACGGCCCGCAAGCCCTGACCGGCCTGCTGGCGGGGAGAACCGGTCACGAGCCGGGCCGGTCCAGTCCGTAGACGCGGGTCGCGGTTCCCTGGAAGACCGCCGTGCGTTCGTGCGCGGTGAGCGCGGAGGTCAGGTCACGGGCGGCGGCCAGGACTTCCCCGTACGACGCCGCGAGGGTGCACACCGGCCAGTCCGAGCCGTACATCAGGCGGTCCGGGCCGAAGGCGCCCATCACCACGTCCGCGTAGGGCCGCAGGTCGGCGGCGGTCCAGGTGGCGGGGTCGGCCTCCGTGACCATGCCCGAGAGCTTGCAGACGGTGTTGGGCAGGGCGGCGAGGGCACGGACGTCGCTCGCCCAGGGTTCCGTCCGGCCCGAGGCGATCGCGGGCTTGCCCAGGTGGTCGAGGACGAACGTGAGGCCGGGGTGCTCGGCCGCCGCCCTGGCGCAGGCCGGGAGCTGCTGGTCCACGACGACCAGGTCGTACACCAGGCCGGCGTCCGCCACGGCGGCCAGGCCCCGGCGCACGTCCGCGCGCAGCAGCCACTCCGGATCGGGCTCGGCCTGCACCTGGTGGCGGACGCCCTTGAGGCGGCGGCCGCCGGGGAGCCCCCGCAGGCGCGCCAGTTCGTCGGCGATGTCGGGGCGGGTGAGGTCCACCCAGCCGACCACGCCGGCGATCAGGTCGTGGCCCTCCGCCAGGGCCAGGAGCTCGGGGGTCTCCTCGGGCACGGTGACCGTCTGCACGAGGACCGTGCGGTCGACTCCGGCCTCCAGCGCCCGGGGTTCGAGGTCCGCGATCGTGAAGTTCCGGCGCAGGGGGCGGAGTTCGGGGCCGTTGATCCAGTCCTGGTCGCGCACGCCCAGGTCCCAGACATGGTGGTGGGCGTCGACGGTCACGGCAGCTCCCACACGACGGGCAGGCCGGCGTCCGCGCCTTCGGCGGAGTAGTCGTGCACGACGTCGAGCAGTTCGGCCATCCGGGCCTGCCAGGCCACGTTGACCGGCAGTCCCTCCAGTTCGGCGAGGAGACGGCCGTAGTCCTCGCACTCCAGCAGGTGGAACAGGTCGGTTCCGCTGCGCCAGATGGTCCAGGACGTGGCGCCGGCGGCGCGGATGGCGGCGGTGAGTTCGGCGGGGACCTCGCGGTGGGCGGCCTCGTAGGCGGCGATCCGGTCGGCGCGGACCTTGGTGTGCAGGACGACTCTCAACGCGGACTCTCCTCGGTGGGGACGGGGGCTCGGGCGGGCAGCAGTCCGGTCTCCCGCAGTTCCCGCCAGAAGGCGGCGGGGACGGGGGTCGCGAACTGCTCGGCGCAGTCGCGCACTTCGGTGGCCGAGCGGGCACCGGCCAGGACGCTCGCCACCGCCGGGTGCGCCGCGCAGAAGGCCAGGGCCGCGGCGCGCAGGGTGATCCCGTGCCGGTCGGCGAGCGCCTTCATGCGCAGTGCGCGATCGAGCGGTCCGGCGGGCGCCTGCGCGTAGTCGTAGGTGGCTCCCGGCCTCGGGTCGGCGAGGAGGCCGGAGTTGAAGACGCCGCCGATCACCACGGACACACCCCGCTCGGTGGCGGCGGGCAGCAGGTCGGCCAGCGCGCTCTGGTCGAGCAGGGTGTAGCGGCTGGCGCACAGCACCACGTCCACGTCGGTGTCCTGGACGAAGCGGGTCAGCATCCGCGACTGGTTCATGCCCGCCCCGATCGCGCCGACCACTCCTTCCGCGCGCAGCTTCTCCAGCGCCGGGTAGCCCTCCCGGAAGGCCTGTTCGGCGTGGTCGTCGGGGTCGTGGAGGTAGACGACGTCCACGCGGTCCAGGCCGAGCCGTTCCAGGCTCCGCTCCAGGCTACGGCGCACGCCGTCCGCGCTGAAGTCCCACACGCGGCGGTGGGTGGCGGGCACCGCGAAGCCGTGGGCGAGGTCGTCGCCGCCCCGGTCCGTGGGCTCCAGCAGCCGGCCGACCTTGGTGGAGATCGTGTACGCCGACCGGGGGCGGGTGCGCAGTGCCGCGCCGAGGCGCCGCTCGGACAGGCCGAGGCCGTAGTGCGGTGCCGTGTCGAAGTAGCGGATGCCGTGCCGCCAGGCGGCGGCCACGGTCTCATGCGCCTGCTCCTCGCCGACCTCGGCGTAGAGGTTGCCGATCGCGGCCGCGCCGAAGCCGAGGGGGCCGACGGCGACGGCGCTGCGGCCGAGGGTGCTCACCGGCCCGCCGGGCGCAGCCGCAGGCCCTGCATCCCTCCGTCGACGGCGAGGGAGGTTCCGGTGGTGGCGCCGGACAGCGGTCCCGCCAGGTAGGCGATGGCTCCCGCGACCTCGGCCGCCGTGACCAGGCGGCCGGTGGGCTGGCGGGCCTGGAGGGCCGTGCGTTCGGTGGCCGGGTCGGGGGCGGCGTCCAGCAGGTGGCCGATCCACGGGGTGTCCACGGTGCCGGGGTTGACGCAGTTGACGCGGATGCCCTCGCGGACGTGGTCGGCGGCCATGGCGAGGGTGAGCGAGTACACGGCGCCCTTGGTGGCGCTGTAGAGCGCCCGTTGGGGCAGGCCGGCCGTGGCGGCGATCGAGCAGGTGTTGACGATCGCCGCGTGCCGCGAGTCGCGCAGGTGCGGCAGGGCGGCGCGGGCCGTGCGGACCATGCCGAGGACGTTGACGTCGAAGACGCGGCGCCACTCCTCGTCGTCGTTGTCCTCGACGGTGCCCTGGGCACCGATGCCCGCGTTGTTGACCAGTACGTCGAGTCCGCCGAGTTCGGCGACGGCCGCCGCGACGGCCTCGCGCACGCTGGCGTCGTCCGTCACGTCGGCGCGGAAGGCGAGCAGCGGCTTGGTCACGGACGACGGGTCCAGGTCGAGGACGGCGACCTGCGCGCCCCGCTCGGCGAGGAGTTCGGCGGTGGCCCGGCCGATGCCGGAGGCGCCGCCCGTCACCAGCGCCCGGAGTCCGTCGAAGTCGCTCATGCGGCCTGTCCCTTCTGAAGCTGCTGACGGTCGGGGTCGGCGGCCCAGAAGACGCCGCCTGGAAAGGTGTAGCGGTCGATCGACTCCGGCCGCATGGCGGCCGAGAAGCCCGGGGTGGTGGGCGCCGTGTAGTGACCGTCGCGGATCACCACAGGGTCCAGGAAGTGGTCGTGGAGGTGGTCGACGTACTCGATGACGCGGTCCTCGGTGGTGCCGGAGACGGCCACGTAGTCGAACATGGACAGATGCTGCACCAGTTCGCACAGGCCGACCCCGCCGGCGTGCGGGCACACCGGAACGCCGAACTTGGCGGCCAGCAGCAGGATCGCGAGGTTCTCGTTGACACCGCCGACGCGGGCCGCGTCGATCTGGAGCACGTCGAGGGCGCCGGCCTGGAGCATCTGCTTGAAGACGATGCGGTTCTGCACGTGCTCGCCGGTTGCGACCTTCACCGGTGCCACGGCCTCGCGGATGGCCGCGTGGGCGAGGACGTCGTCGGGGCTGGTGGGCTCCTCGATCCAGTACGGGTCGAACGGCGCCAGCGCCCTGGTCCAGCGGATCGCCTCGGCCACCCCCCAGCGCTGGTTGGCGTCGACGGCCATGCGGATGCCGGGGCCGATCACCGCTCGGGCCACGCGGCAGCGCCGTATGTCGTCCTCCAGATCCGCCCCGACCTTGAGCTTGATCTGTGTGAAGCCCTCGGCGACGGCCTGGGCGGCGAGCCGGGTCAGTTTCTCGTCGTCGTAGCCGAGCCAGCCGGCGGAGGTCGTGTAGGCGGGGTAGCCGCGCTCCAGGAGCCGGGCGGTGCGCTCCGGCGCGCCCTGCCGGCCGCGGCGCAGGATGTGCAGCGCCTCCTCGGGGGTGAGGGCGTCGGTGATGTACCGGAAGTCGATCTGGCCGACCAGCCACGCGGGATCGGCCTCGGCGAGCACCCGCCACAGGGGCTTGCCCGCGCGCTTGGCGGCCATGTCCCACACCGCGTTGACGACCGCGCCGATCGCCATGTGCATCACGCCCTTCTCGGGGCCCAGCCAGCGTAGTTGGCTGTCGCCGATCAGGTCCCGGAAGAGCGAGCCGGGGTCGGCGCACACCTCCTCGACGGTCCGTCCGGTCACGTGGTGGCGCAGCGCGTGGATCGCGGCGACCTGGACGTCGTTGCCGCGCCCGATGGTGAAGGTGAATCCGTGTCCCTCCAGGCCGTCCGCGGCGTCCGTGCGCAGCACGACGTAGGCCGCCGAGTAGTCGGGGTCCGGGTTCATCGCGTCGGAGCCGTCGAGCTCGCGCGAGGTGGGGAAGCGGATGTCGTAGGTGTCGACCGCGGTGATGCGCTCGGGCGTCGGGGACACGGATGGCCTTTCGGTCGGTGACGGGGGAACCGGCGCGGTCAGTCCTGGGCGCGGCCCGTCGTCACGCGCGCGATCATGAGGGCGACCAGGATGATCCCGCCGTAGATGGCTTGGATCCAGAACGACGGCACCTGCGCGAGGGTGAGCAGGTTCTGCACCACGCCGAGCAGGAGTACGCCGGTCAGCGCGCCGAACATGGTGCCCTTGCCGCCGTCGAGGCTGATGCCGCCGATCACCGCGGCCGCGAACACCGTGAAGATCATGTTCTGGCCCTGGTTGGCGCTGATCGCGCCGACGTAGCCGGTCTGCATGATGCCGCCGACGGAGGCGAGGACGCCCGCGACGACGTACACGCCGAGCACCACCCGCTCGACGCGGATGCCGGCCGCGCGGGCCGCGTCCGCGTTGCCGCCGATGGCGTACAGGGCGCGGCCCACGCGGTGGTACTTCAGGAGGAGTCCGGTCACCGCGAAGGCGACGGCGGCCAGCCACACCGACAGCGGGATGGTCAGGAAGGTGGTGGTGGCCAGGGAGTAGAAGGCGTCGGGCATGCCGAACAGCGTCTTCCCCTTGGTCGCGCCGACCAGCAGGCCGCGCAGCACGATCAGCATGGCCAGGGTCACGATGAAGGCGTTGAGCCTGAACCTGACGACCAGGACGCCGTTGAACGCGCCGACGGCCGCGCCGGCGACGAGGACCGCGAGCAGGGCCACGGGGGCCGGGAACTCGGTGCCCCAGCCCGACTGGGCCGAGGGCAGCACGAGCAACGCCCCCACGGCGGGCGCGATGCCGACGACGGATTCCAGGGAGAGGTCGAACTTGCCGGTGATCAGCACCAGCGACTCGGCGAGCACGACCATGGCCAGGGCGGCGGAGGCGCCCAGGATCGAGATCAGGTTCCGTTCGGTGAGGAACGAGTCGTTGACGATCGTGCCGAGCACCATGAGCAGCAACAGGGCGGGCACGAGGGCGAGTTCGCGGGCCCGGCGCAGCAGGACCGTCCTGGCCGAGGCGGCGGCGGGCCCGCGAACTCGCCCTC
>NZ_MUBM01000478.1 GCF_002154505.1 Streptomyces carpinensis
GTGCTGTACGTCGACGGCGGCATGACGAGCGTGCTCTAGGAGGCGTCGCGATGCGGGCGGTTGTGATCCACGGTCAAGGGGACCTGCGTGTCGAGGAGTTGCCGGCGCCCGCTCCCGGCCCGGGGCAGGCTCTGGTCGCCGTCCGCTACGGCGGTGTGTGCGGCTCCGACCTGCACTACTGGCGGCACGGCGGGGTCGGTGACTTCCGTCTGAAGGAGCCGATGGTGCTCGGCCACGAGGTGGTCGGCACGGTCGTCTCCTACGGCCCCCGGGCCACCGGCCCGGCCCCGGGTACGGCGGTGGCGGTGCACCCGGCGACCCCCTGCGGGACCTGCCCGGAGTGCGTGGGCGGGCGGCGGAACATCTGCCGGGACACCCGCTACCTCGGCAGCGCGGCCCGCTTTCCGCACGTCCAGGGCGGCTTCGCGGCGCGGATGACCGTGCCTGCCGAGCAGTTGAGGCCTCTCCCGGACGGGCTGGAGCCGCGTCGGGCCGCGCTCGCCGAACCGCTGTCGGTGGCGCTGCACGCGGTGCGGCGGGCGGGCGACGTGGCGGGCCGCCACGTCCTGGTGACCGGCGCCGGCCCGATCGGCTGCCTGGTGGTCGCCGCGGCGAAGGCGGCGGGAGCCGCCCGGGTGACCGTCACCGACCTGCTCCCACGGGCGCTGCGATACGCCGCTGCCGTGGGCGCCGACACGGTCGTGCGGGCCGACGACCCGGACGACGCCGGATGGCCGTGCGAGGTCGACGTGGCCGTCGAGGCC
>NZ_MUBM01000479.1 GCF_002154505.1 Streptomyces carpinensis
TGCCGTCCGGCGGCACCGCGACCGTGCGCGCGCTCGCGGTGTCGCCGGACGGCAAGACCCTGTACGCGGGCGGGTACTTCGGCGCGGTCAACGGGGTCGGCGTGAGCAGCCTGGCCGCCGTCGACGTCGCCACCTGCACGCCCCGCACCGGCTTCCGCCCGTCCGTGCCCGCCACCGTGCGCGCGCTGTCCGTGACCGCCGACAGGGTCTACTTCGGCGGCGACTTCAGCACTGTCAACGGCACCGCCCGGCAGCGGTTCGCCGCCGTGGACACCACCGGGAAGCTGACCTCCTGGACGGCGAACGCGGACGCGCCCGGGCGGGCCGTTCAGGTGACCGCTGACGGCAGGCACGTCGCGCTCGGCGGTGACTTCTTCACCGTCAACGGCAGCGACTCCCACGCCCTGGCCGTCACCGACGCCACCACCGGCGCGGTGACCCGGACCTACCCGCGCGGCTTCTTCCCGGACACCTCCGTCGTCAAGGACATCACCGCCGACTCGACGGGCGTCTACACCGGCAACGAGGGCACCGGCAGCGGCGTGTTCGACGGGCGGACCGCCTTCGATCCGGACACCTTCGCGCAGCGCTGGCGCGACACCTGTCTCGGCGCCACCCAGGCGCTCCAGCTGTACAAGGGGCTGGTCTACAGCGCCTCGCACGCTCACAACTGCTCCTCGATGGGCGAGTACCCGGACGGCCAGCGGCACCATCTGCTGGCCGAGGGCATCAACGACCCGCACCTGGTGGGCTGGGCCCCGGACACCAACGACGGCATCGGCGAGGGCATCGGCCCGCGGGTGTTCACCCTCGCCCCCAAGGGCGGCACGGACTACCTGTGGGTGGGCGGCGAGTTCACCACCGTCAACGGCACCGCGCAGCAGTCCCTCACCCGGGTCTCCTCCGGCCCGGACACCGGCGCGCCGATCGTGCCGCAGGTGCAGGTGGAGAGCACCGAGGCGGGCAAGGTCGCCGTGCACTGGCGCTCCAGCTACGACACCGACGACAGCAACCTGACCTACCGCGTCTACAAGGACAACGGCACCACCCCCGTGTACCAGGTGTCCGGCAACTCGCTGCCCTGGTCCCGGCCCCAGCTGACCTGGACGGACACGAACGTGGCGGCGGGCCAGACGCACTCGTACCGCATCACCGCCTCGGACGGCACCAACACCTCCGCCAAGTCGACCGCCCAGTCGGTGAAGGTGGCGTCGGCGGCGGACGCCTACGCCGCGAAGGTCCGCGGTGACGGCGCCTCGCTGTACTGGCGCTTCAACGAGACCTCCGGCGCATACGCGGCCGACAGCTCCAGAGGCGACGACAGCGGGGTGCACTGGAACGCGCCGACGCAGGCCGTCGCGGACGGGGCGGCCGGCTCGAACCGCTCGATCGCGTACACCGGCTCGCAGAGCGAGTGGACGTACACCGACAAGTCGCACTCCGCGCCGTCCGCCTTCTCGCTGGAGCTGTGGTTCAAGACCACCAGCACCACCGGCGGCAAGCTCATCGGCTTCGGCAACAAGGTGCAGCTGGTGTCGAACCTCTACGACAAGCACGTCTACATGACGAACAACGGGCGAGTCGCCTTCGGCGTGCACGCCGGGTCGGTGAAGACGGTCACCACCTCCCAGTCGTACAACGACGGGAAGTGGCACCACATGGTGGCCACCGAGGGCTCCGACGGCATGAAGCTGTACGTCGACGGCAGCCTGCGCGCCTCCAACCCGCTCGTCACCGGCAACCAGTCGTTCACGGGCTACTGGCGGGTCGGCGGGGACAACCTGGACGGCTGGACCAACCAGCCGTCGAGCCGGTACTACACGGGGCGGCTCGACGAGGTCGCCGTCTACGGCAAGGTGCTGACGGCGAGCCAGGTCCTGGCGCACTACAAGGTGGGGACGGGCGGCTGATGAAGAGGAGTGCGCTGGTGGCGCTCGCCCTGCTGGCGCCGCTGCTGCTGGCCGGCTGCGGCAGCCCGGACGAGGGCGGTCGGCACACCGGGGCGGACGGGAGCGCGACGCCGCGCCCGGCCGCCCCCGCGGGCGCGGCCGCGCCCGCACCGTCGAAGGACGGCGGTGCGCCGTCATCCGGTGCGCCCTCGTCGGGCAGGACCGCCGGGGGCGGCACCGCGCAGAGCCCGCAGAACGCCGTCCCCGACGCCGAACTCACCCCGGCCACCGGATCGTTCACCAAGAAGGAGAAGAAGTACCTGTCGGGCCGCGTGCCCAAGGGCATCGACCCGGCGGCGATCCTCCAGGCCGGCCAGGACGTCTGCGACCGGCTCGCGTACACGGCGAAGATCGACCGGAACGCGGCGGTGGGCGCGGTCATCGCGGGTGACATCAAGGGGGCCGACGCCGCCGTGAACGGCCTCTGTCCGGACCTGGGACCGCTGCTCGCGGCGACGAGGGGCGGCTACCCGGACGGCACCCACGCCGCTCCGGCGCCCGGCACCTACCGCGCGCTGACCTCGTCGAAGGACTGCACCTGGTCCCTGGACGGCGCCTCGGGCCGGCAGCACACGATCACCGTGCGCAAGGGCACGAAGACGTTCACGTCCACCGGGTGCTACGCCTGGGCCCGTACCTGAACGGCGCGGGACGGCTTTCGTGGGGGCCGCCGGAGCGCGGCCCCCACGGCGGCTCAGCGCAGGGACTCGTACAGGGTGTGGAGCCGGTCGGCGACCGCGTCCAGCGAGAAGGACGTGCGGGACAGCTCCCAGGCGGCCTTCGACGCGCGCTCGTTGGCGTCGGCTTCCAGCAGGTCGAGGATCTGCCCGGCCAGGTGCCGCGGAGCCGCTGAGACGCGGCCGGCGCCGGTCCGCGTGAGGTCGTCGGCGAGCCCGTTGGTCGGGGTCACCACCGACGGCACCCCCACCGACAGCGCCTCCAGCACCGACATCGGGAACGGCTCGTCCACCGACGGCAGCACATGCACATGGGTGCGGCGCAGCTCGTTCAGGACCGCGCCCGGAGCGAGGGTGCCCAGGTAGTCGACGTTGGCCGCCACACCCAGCTCCTCGGCCAGTTTCAGCGCCGTGCCCAGCTCGCCCTCGTCGGCCCCGGCGAGCACGAAGCGGGCGTCGGGGTGGCGGCGCACCACCTCGGGAGCGGCGGCGACGAAGTCGGCGGGCCGCTTGCGGGCCTGCATGCGAGCCAGGTAGAGCACCCGGGGCGGTCCGGCCGGGCGCGGGCGGCGGTCCTGCGCGGGAACGCCGTTGACCAGGCGTACGCCGTTGCCGGGGTCGGTGCCGCCGAGCACCGCGTCCAGCGCCTTGCGTTCGTAGGAGGTCAGGTGCAGTACGGCGGCGGCGCGGCGCAGCACCCGGCGTACGGCGAGCAGGTCGAGCAGCCTGGCGAGCGCCTTGTCGCTGGGGTCGACCATGCCGTGGGTCTGCACCACCAGCGGGCGCCCGGCGCTCAGCGCGGCCAGCGCGATCGGCAGGGTGACCAGGTCGCGGGCGAGGTGGACGTGGACGACGTCGGCGTCGCGCACCAGGCGGCGGGCGCCGGCCAGCAGCGCGGGTGAGGTGATCCCGCTGAAGCCGGCGCCGGGCAGGACGCGGCGGGCCGGGTACAGGCGGGCGGGGCGGCCGTCGACGTCGGCGGGAAGCGGCCCGTCGAAGCCGGATCCGAGGGCGACGATCCTGCTGTCGACGCCTCGTGCGGCGAGCCCGGTGGTGAGGTTCACGGCGACCCGGACGGGGCCTCCGAAGGCCTGGGTGGGGGTGTGCAGGGTGACGGCGTGCAGCGCTCTCACCGGGTGCGCCCCTTCACGGCCGGGTGCTGCGCGGGCTCCTTCAGCGCGCGGGTGCCGTCGAACGTGTGCAGGGTCAGCTCCGGCAGGTCGCGGGAGAGGACCGTGCCGGCGGAGACCACCGCGTGCCGTCCGACCGTCACCCCGGCGAGCACGGTGGCCCGTGCGGCGATCCAGGCCCCGTCCTCCACGCGGATCGGGGCGTTGCGGTAGCGGAAGTCGGTGGTGCGGTGGTCGTGGCTGCCGGTGCACAGCAGCGCCTCCTGGGAGACGCACACGTGGGAGCCGATGGTGACCGGCTCCAGGTTCAGCAGCCAGGCGCCCTCGCCGATCCACGTGTGGTCGCCGATCGTCAGCTTCCAGGGCCACAGCACCCGGACCCGGTGCCGGATCAGCACGCCCTCGCCGATCCTCGCGCCGAAGGCCCGCAGCAGCGACACACGCAGCCGGGCCGGACAGAACCACGCCATGAAGAGCGTGTTCATCACGCAGAACCAGAGCGCCTGGGTGACGATCCCGCGCCCCTTGTCGTACCCGGACAGTGTGAACGTTCGTAGATCGCGCACGAGTTCCCCCTCCGTGATCCACCCTAGGGTTTTCCACCGCCACTCGCACACAAATCCGTAGACTCTGTGAACGACGGGCGGAGGGGGAGCTCATGGCGTCGGGAACTCGGGCGGCGTACGGGACGCATGCGATCGAAGCGCCCGCCGTCGCACGGGTGCTGCCCGGCGGCCTGAGACGTGTGCTGGCGCTGCCGCTCGTGCTGGGCCTGACCGTGCTGCTGCCCGCGTTCGTCACGCTGCGGCAGGGCGCGGGCCTGCGCGACCAGGCGTACTGGCTGCAGCTGGTCCTCACGGTGTACGCGGGCGCCCGGCTGTCGGCGATGATCCTGGGCCGGCACCGCAAGCTGCTCCAGGGCACGTTCTGGCTGTTCGTCTACATGGCGATGGGCATCGCACCGCTCGCACAGGCCGTCATCGGCACGTACCCGGTGCCGGTGGCCGGTTCGCGCTCCGACCTGGCCCTGGCGGTCGGGCTGGTGCTGGCGGCGTGCGCGGTATTCGACGCCGGGGCCCTGCTGGTGCGGCCCGGGGTGCGGCCGACGGCCCGTACCGTGTTCCGGCCCGCGACGGTCGCCCGGCGGCGCCTGGCGGTGCTGGTGGCGCTGGCGTTCGCGGGCAGCGGGATGTTCGTCCTCAAGCTCGGCGGGCTCGGGGTGTTCTTCGCCAGCCGGATGGAGATCACCCAGTCGATCGACGACAGCGGGCTCGGCGACGGCGGTTCGCAGGCCGGTACGGCGATGCTGCGCGGCTTCGGCACGGTCCCGGCGCTGCTGGCGCTGATGGTGGTGACCCGGTGGCTGATCACCTCGCCCACGGCGCGCAGGCGCCCGCTGCCGTGGCTGACGCTGGCCGGGCTGGCGGGCGTGAACCTGATCGTCAACAACCCGATCTCCAACCCGCGTTACTGGTTCCTGACCGTGCTGCTCGCGCTGCTGTTCACGGTGTTCCCGCAGAGCCCCACCATGTACCGGGCGGCGCTGACGCTGGGCGTCGCCGCGGCCGTGCTGATCTTCCCGTTCGCGGACAGGTTCCGCTACGACAGCGCCAACACGCCCGCCGCCCGGCACAACTCGTCGGTCCTGGATCCGCTGGTCCAGAAGGACTACGACCAGATGGCGATGTTCGCCAACACCATCACCTACGTCGACGCGGGCAACGGCCACACCTACGGCCGCCAGCTGGCCGGTTCCGTGCTGTTCTTCGTGCCGCGATCGGTGTGGACGTCCAAGCCGCAGGACACCGGCGTGATGGTGAGCGAGTGGATGGCGGCGGCCAACACCAACCGTTCCTCCCCGCTGTGGACCGAGCTGTGGCTGGACTTCGGCCCCGTGGGGATGCTCGCCGGGTTCGGGCTGATCGGCTGGGTGGCGGCCCGGGTGGACCGGCGGTACGCGCAGAAGGTGGTGCGGGCCGGCCCGGTGAGCATCCTCACCCTGGCCGTGCCGCTCGTCGCCGGTTACTCCTTCATCCTGCTGCGCGGACCGCTGCTCCAGGCGTCCGGGCGGATCGCCATCGGTGTGATGTGCCTGGCGCTGATCACGACACTGCGCCCGGAGCGGTGGCGGCAGCTGCGCTGACGGCCGCCGCCCGGCTCTCGGGCCTGCGGGCGGCCTTCCACCAGGCCGCCGAGCTCTTGAGCACGGAGCCCAGGCACAGCCCCCAGGCCGCGCCGCCGACGCCGGTCCAGGCGTACCCGGCGAGCAGCAGCCCGGCCGAGACCGGCGAGAACACCAGCTGCACGGGCAGCGTGGTGCGGGGGGCCAGCACGCGCAGCGCGAGCAGCCCGCACACGCCGAACGCCATCACCGCGTACTGGGCGCCGGTCGCCGGCAGCACCCTGGACGCCGACTCCCAGGTGTCGCCGAGGAGCTGACGGCCGTAGCGGGTGGGCAGCGCGTACAGGGTGGTCGCCCACCCGGCGGCCACGGTGGCGAGCGCGCAACCCGCGGCCAGGGTCGCGCGCCGGGGTGCCGGATGCCGGGTCAGCAGGGGCGGGCCGAACCCGGTGGCCGCGTTGAAGGCCACGTTCAGCGGGCCGAAGAGGGTGGTGGCGCCGCGCAGCGCGCCCACCGCGAGCGGGGTCGCGAACAGGCCGAGGGCGAGGACGGCGAGCTGGCTGGTGGCGTTGCCGACGCCGAACTCCACCAGGAAGCGGCGGCCCAGGTGGCCGCGGGCGACGTAGCGCCTCAGGTCGGCGCGCGCGCCGCGGACGC
>NZ_MUBM01000048.1 GCF_002154505.1 Streptomyces carpinensis
CCCTATGTCGCCACAGAACCTTCCTTCGATAGGCTGTAGGGAACCCGCCCGCCGCATATGCCTCGCATGGCGCGGTGCCGCGCCGTCTCCACGGTCCGAGGGTCCTCACGTACCTGTCGAATGTCGGTCGAATGTCACTCGACCATCACGCAGCTCAAGGAGAGTCAACGAGCGATGGCCGGTCCAGCGTTCCGCGCCGCCGCCGTCCGCGTGCGCGTCCCCGCCACCAGCGCCAACCTCGGCCCGGGCTTCGACGCCCTGGGGCTCTACGACGACGTCGTCGTCCGGGTGGCCGACTCCGGGCTGCACATCGACATCGCGGGCGAGGGCAGTCAGACGCTGCCGCGCGACGAGAAGCACCTGCTCGTACGCTCGCTGCGCACCGCCTTCGACGTCCTCGGCGGCCAGCCGCGCGGCCTGGAGATCGTCTGCGCCAACCGCATCCCGCACGGCCGTGGCCTCGGCTCCTCCTCCGCCGCCATCTGCGCCGGCATCGTCGCCGCCCGCGCCGTGACCATAGGTGGCGAGGCCAGACTCGACGACTCCGCGCTGCTCGAGCTGGCCACCGAGATCGAGGGCCACCCGGACAACGTGGCGGCCTGCCTGCTCGGCGGTTTCACCCTGTCCTGGATGGAGGCCGGCGCCGCCCGGGCGATCAGGATGGAGCCCTGCGATTCCATCGTTCCGGTGGTTTTCGTCCCCGGTAAGCCGGTCCTGACCGAAACCGCGCGGGGACTGCTCCCGCGCACCGTGCCGCACGTCGACGCGGCCGTCAACGCGGGTCGCGCCGCGCTGCTCGTAGAGGCCCTCACCCGGCGCCCCGAACTGCTGCTGCCCGCCACCGAGGACCGCCTCCACCAGGAGTACCGCGCCCCGGCCATGCCGGAGAGCGCTGCGCTGGTGGAGCGGCTGCGCGCCGACGGCATCCCGGCGGTCATCTCCGGTGCCGGGCCCACGGTGATGGCCCTGGCCGACGAGGACTCCGCCGACAAGGTGGAGCGGCTGGCGGGCGCCGAATGGGCGGCGAACCGGCTGAGCCTCGACATGCAGGGCGCGAGCGTGCTGCCGCTGTCGGGCTGACACGCGATTGCCGGATTTGGAGAGGGGGAATGTTTGTTGGATCCGGTAGTGTTAACCTCAAGTCTGCACCCGACCCCACCATGGCGAGGTGCTTCGTGTCCCCGTCCGGGACCAACATTCTTCCGGGAGCTCCCCAAGGCACTCTGTGTTCCGTACGCCGTATCTGGGCAGTACGTCGTATGCGGACGCTGAGCGGTTCACAGGGCACGCTCCGGAATCGGCGCCACCACACCACGTGACACAGTGACACTCGGTGCCACGGCTCGAGGTAGCGCCAATCACCAGATATCTCTTCCGCCGCTTTGGCGGACCACCGCCCCGGCGCGGTCCACACAGCAAGGACCGAAGCCGGACAGCACAACCGGTCGCCGAGCCAGACAGGCCGACGTCCGCTCCAGGGAAGGACCCTTCGTGAGCGACACCACCGATCTGATGGGCGCACGTGTCGAGGAGACCGCTGCCGCGCCCGCCACGGACGCCTCCGCGCCTGCCACCGGTGCGGGCTCCCGGCGGCGCCGCGGTACCGGCCTCGAGGGCATGGTGCTGGCCGAGCTGCAGCAGGTCGCCTCGGGCCTCGGCATCAGGGGCACCGCGCGTATGCGCAAGAGCCAGCTGATCGAGGTCATCAAGGAGGCGCAGGCGGCAGGGGGCGCTGCCCCCGCGAAGGCCGACGCCGCCGCCGAGACCAAGCCGAAGCGCCGCGCCACCTCCCGGACCCGTACGGGCGAGGAGGCCTCCGCCGCGGACAAGAAGGCCGCCCAGGCCCCCGCCGAGAAGGCCGTGGCCCAGCAGCAGATCGAGATCCCCGGCCAGCCGGCCAGCGAGGACGCCCCCGTCGAGCGCCGCCGGCGCCGGGCCACCGCGGAGGCGGGCAGCCCCGAGACCGTCGCCGCCGAGGCGAAGAGCGAGCCGAAGGCCGAGACCCCGGCGCAGCCGCAGCAGGCCCAGGGTCAGCAGCAGGCGCAGCAGGGCGAGGCCAAGGGCGACGCCGGTGAGGGCGGCGAGGGCCGCCGCCGCGACCGCCGTGAGCGCGGCCGTGACCGCGACCGCGACCGCCGCGGCAAGGGCGACGACCAGCAGGGCGGCCAGCGTCAGCAGCAGAGCCAACAGCAGGGCGGCGGCCGTCAGGACCGGGGCGCCGGTCCCCAGGACGACGACGACTTCGAGGGCGGCCGCCGGGGCCGTCGCGGCCGCTACCGCGACCGCCGTGGCCGCCGCGGCCGCGACGAAGTCTCCGAGCCGCAGATCGCCGAGGACGACGTCCTGATCCCCGTCGCGGGCATCCTGGACATCCTCGACAACTACGCGTTCATCCGGACGTCCGGCTACCTGCCCGGCCCGAACGACGTGTACGTCTCCCTCGCCCAGGTCCGCAAGAACGGCCTGCGCAAGGGCGACCACATCACCGGTGCCGTCCGTCAGCCGAAGGAGGGCGAGCGGCGTGAGAAGTTCAACGCGCTGGTCCGCCTGGACTCCGTCAACGGCATGGCGCCCGAACACGGCCGTGGCCGCCCGGAGTTCAACAAGCTGACCCCGCTGTACCCGCAGGACCGGCTCCGCCTGGAGACCGATCCGGGCGTGCTGACCACCCGCATCATCGACCTCGTGTCGCCGATCGGTAAGGGCCAGCGTGGTCTGATCGTGGCCCCGCCGAAGACCGGCAAAACCATGATCATGCAGGCGATCGCCAACGCGATCACCCACAACAACCCCGAGTGCCACCTGATGGTCGTCCTCGTCGACGAGCGTCCGGAAGAGGTCACCGACATGCAACGGTCGGTCAAGGGCGAGGTCATCTCCTCGACCTTCGACCGCCCGGCCGAGGACCACACCACGGTCGCCGAGCTCGCCATCGAGCGCGCCAAGCGCCTCGTCGAGCTGGGGCACGACGTGGTCGTCCTGCTCGACTCGATCACCCGTCTGGGCCGCGCGTACAACCTCGCCGCCCCGGCCTCCGGCCGCATCCTGTCCGGTGGTGTCGACTCCACGGCCCTGTACCCGCCGAAGCGCTTCTTCGGCGCGGCCCGCAACATCGAGGACGGCGGCTCGCTGACCATCCTCGCCACCGCCCTGGTGGACACCGGGTCCCGCATGGACGAGGTGATCTTCGAGGAGTTCAAGGGCACCGGCAACATGGAGCTCAAGCTCGACCGGAAGCTCGCCGACAAGCGCATCTTCCCGGCGGTGGACGTGGACGCGTCCGGTACCCGTAAGGAAGAGATCCTGCTCGGCAACGAGGAGCTGTCCATCGTCTGGAAGCTGCGCCGGGTGCTGCACGCGCTCGACCAGCAGCAGGCGATCGAGCTGCTCCTCGACAAGATGAAGCAGACCAAGTCGAACGTCGAGTTCCTGATGCAGATCCAGAAGACGACCCCGGCACCCGGAAACGGCGACTGAGTCCCGCCCGGCCGTCTTTGACACTGCCCCGAAGCCGCCCCGTCACCTCGGTGACGGGGCGGCTTCACTTTTGCCCCGTAGCGTCAGCGCACCGAAGTGGGGGGGAACGTATTTTCGAATGCGCCCATGGGGGACGGTCCGTGCTGTCTTCGACGGCGCCGCGTCCGCCGGGTTCTCCTCTCCCACGAGCAATCCACGGTGACAGGAGAACTGAGTGGCATCTACTTCCCGAAGACCCCGTCTGGGTCTTCCCGCGGCCGCCGCGGCACTGGCCCTGGGAGGCGCGGTCCTCGCGGCCGCTCCCGCCCAGGCGTCCGGCACGACCCCCGTCCCGCCCCGGCCGGCCGTCACCGAGAAGCCCGGCGTTTCCCACGCGGAACTGCTGGAGCGGATCCAGGGCTCCCGGACCGCGCTGAAGAACGACCCGGCCACGGCTCCCACCGCGGCGCCGAAGACCTCCCCGAGCCCCGAGGCCTCGTCCGGCACCGTCGACCCGAAGATCATCGGTGGTACGGCCGCATCCATCACCGAGGCGCCGTGGATGGTGCAGCTGCACTACTACGACGACAAGGGCACCGCGGACCCGTCCGACGACGAGGGCTACTTCTGCGGAGGCACCCTGGTGGCCCCGGCGAAGGTCCTGACCGCCGCGCACTGCGTGTACGGCCTGAACTGGGCGAAGAACGGGGCTGTCGTCGCCGGCACCGGCCAGCTGCCGGACGGCAGCGATCTGCACGGCGGCCGGGTCGCCGGCGTCTGGCGCCAGTGGGTCAACCCCACGTACAAGCCGGCCACCACCGCGGGCGGCGACCTCGCGGTGCTGACACTGACCGATGCGCTGCCGTACAAGACGCTCCAGCTGACGTCGAGCTCCGACACCGCCTCGTACGGCAACGGCACCCCGGCGACGGTGTACGGCTGGGGGCGCACCAGCTCCACCAGCGACGACCTCTCGCTGACGCTGAAGAAGGCGACCGTGCCGATGCGGTCGGACTCCGCCTGCACCACGTACTACGGTTCCGACTTCGTGCCCGGTCAGATGACCTGCGCCGGCAACCCGGCCTCCGGTCAGGACGCCGGTACGGTCTCCCCGTGCAACGGCGACTCCGGCGGCCCGCTCGTGGTCAAGGGCCGGATCGCCGGTGTCGTCTCGTGGGGCGTCCAGGACTGCGTCCAGACGGGCGCCTACAGCGTCTACGCCAAGACCCGCTCCTACGTCGGCGCGGTCAACGCGCGCATCGACGACGCAGACCTCGACTTCGACGGTCTGGCGGACCTGTTCGTCCGGCGCTCGTCCGGCGGCGGGGCCTACGAGTACTACTCCCTCGGGGACAAGTGGCCCTACCTGGGCAACCGGTACTCGATCGGCGACTGGAGCGGGCTGAGCCTGGTGCGCCAGGCCGACCTGAACCGCGACTTCTACCAGGACTACCTGTACCGCACTCCGGACGGTGTCCTGTACGACTACGCGTTCGACGGGACCGGCAGCTACCGGTCGATCCGCGTCGGCCCCGGCTGGAACGTCATGAAGGACATCCGGGTTCCGGGTGACCTCTCCGGCGACGGCCTGCCCGATCTGGTCGCCAAGGACAAGGACGGCGTCCTGTGGCTCTACCCGGGCAAGGGCAACGGGCTGTTCGGCACCCGGGTCAAGATCGGCCCCGGCTGGTCCGCTTACACCATCACCGGCAAGGGCGACTACAACAACGACGGCAAGCCCGACCTGCTGGCGCGGGACGGCTCCGGCGTGCTGTGGCTCTACCCGGGCACCGGCGTCGCCTCGCCGGCGCTCGGCACCCGGACCAAGGTCGGCCCCGGCTGGAACATCTACAACGCCTTCGCCACCGCAGGTGACTACACCGGCGACGGCAAGCCCGACCTGCTGGCGCGGGACGGCTCCGGCGTGCTCTGGCTGTACAAGGGCACCGGTCTGGCCGGCTCGGCGACGTTCAAGAGCCGGGTCCAGGTCGGCGTCGGCTGGGGAGGCTTCGACCTCTTCGGCTGATCGAAGCCGGCACCACCGCGGCTGTGCTCAGGGCCGCTCCCGCGACGGGGGCGGCCCTTCGCCGTACGCGGCGCCGTCCCACGTACGGCAGGCGCCACGGCAGCGCGTCCGATCGCGGAGCGTGCGCGGACGGGCGAGACGTTTGCCACAGCTGCCCCGTCGTGATCCGCACAGGGGGTTGTGCAACCCTTTCCCGAGTTCCCCCGTCTGACCGTACGAGCGACGATGGTGCGTACCGGTTCGGAACGCCGGGGACGGCACGACCCAGGACAGATCGGGGCCTGACCCTGCAATCAGGGGGTAACCGACCGGATACGAGAGCCGAGGAGCGCATGTCCGCCGAGAGCACGCCGGACCCGGGCATACCCGGGGAGACCAGCACCACGAGCCCCCGCCGACGGGCCGCCAAGGGCCGCCGGCGCAAGCCGCCCACCACGCGGCGCAGGGCGCTTTCGGTCACGGCTTGGACCGCTGCGGGGATCGTCGTGCTCGGCGGCACCGGCGCCGGCTACCTCTACTTCAAGCTCAACGGCAACCTCAAGACGGTCGACATCAACCAGGCCCTCGGCGGCGACCGGCCCGGCAAGGCCGACAACGGCTCCGAGAACATCCTGGTCCTGGGCTCCGACAGCCGCAGCGGCGGCAACAAGAAGCTGGGCGGCGGCACCGACGACGGCAGCGCCCGCTCCGACACGGCGATGATCGTGCACGTGTACGCGGGCCACAAGAAGGCCAGCGTGGTCTCCATCCCGCGCGACACCCTCATCGACCGCCCCGAGTGCACCGACGCCAAGGGCGGCACGCACCCGGCCGCACATGGGGTGATGTTCAACGAGTCCTACTCCACCGGCGGCGCCGCCTGCGCCGTCAGGACCGTCGAATCGCTCACCGGCGTCCGGATGGACCACTACCTGGAGGTCGACTTCAGCGGCTTCCAGAAGCTCATCGACGAGCTCGGCGGCGTCCAGGTCACCACCACCAAGGCCATCCACGACCCGGACAGCCACCTGAACCTAGACCCGGGCACCCACACGCTCACCGGGCAGCAGGCGCTCGGCCTGGTCCGCACCCGGCACGGCGTCGGCGACGGCTCCGACCTGGGCCGCATCCAGCTCCAGCAGGCCTTCGTGAAGGCGCTGGTCAACCAGGTCAAGCACGTCGGCCTGTTCACCAACCCGAAGAAGCTGTACGACCTCGCCGACACCGCGACCGGGGCCGTCACCACCGACTCCGATCTCGGCTCGGTGAACTCGCTGATCTCCTTCGCCGGCGGCCTGAAGGGCATCAGCGCCTCGCACATGAACATGGTCACGATGCCGGTGCGGTACGACCCGACGAACCCGAACCGGGTCGTCATCGAGAAGTCCAAGGCCGAGCAGGTCTGGACCGCCCTGAAGAACGACAAGCCGATCCCGAGGACGGCCGTCGAGGGCACGGCCACCGGCAAGGCGAAGGGTGTGGTTTCCTCCTAGGGCCAGTCGTTCGGATCAGCCGGGCTCGCCCCGGCGGCCCGCAGGGAATACCCGGCCACCGCCCCCGGTTTTGGGGGATGGCGCCAGTCCTGGCAGACTGGTACGTCGGCTCCGGTTCACGCTGCCGCATCCCGCGGCCGCGACCCGGCGCCCTCCCGGAACATAGGAGACACCTTGAAGCGCGACATTCACCCCGCGTACGTCGAGACGCAGGTCAGCTGCACCTGCGGCGCGTCGTTCACCACCCGCAGCACCATCGAGTCCGGCACCATCCGGGCCGAGGTCTGCTCCGAGTGCCACCCGTTCTACACGGGCAAGCAGAAGATCCTCGACACCGGTGGCCGTGTGGCCCGCTTCGAGGCCCGCTTCGGCAAGGCTGCCGCCGGCTCCAAGAAGTAGCGAGCCCCTTTTCGCCGGTCCACGGCCGTGCCCCTCGCCGGGGTGCGCCGGGACCGGCGTTTTTGGTCGCCCGCCCTTCCCCACCCCCCGCAGTATCAGGAGCCGAAAGATGTTCGAGGCCGTCGAGGAGCTCGTCGCCGAGCACGCCGACCTGGAGAAGAAGCTCGCCGACCCGTCGGTCCACGCCGACCAGGCCAATGCGCGCAAGCTCAACAAGCGGTACGCCGAGCTCACCCCGATCGTCGCCACGTACCGCTCCTGGAAGCAGACGGGCGACGACATCGAGACCGCGCGCGAACTGGCCGCCGACGACCCCGACTTCGCCGCCGAGGTCAAGGAGCTGGACAAGCAGCGCGAGGAACTGACCGAGAAGCTGCGTCTGCTGCTGGTCCCGCGCGACCCCAGCGACGACAAGGACGTCATCCTGGAGATCAAGGCGGGTGCCGGCGGCGACGAGTCCGCGCTCTTCGCCGGGGACCTGCTGCGCATGTACCTGCGCTACGCCGAGCGCGTCGGCTGGAAGACCGAGATCATCGACGCCACCGAGTCCGAGCTGGGCGGCTACAAGGACGTCCAGGTCGCGGTGAAGGCCCGCGGGCAGATCGAGCCCGGCCAGGGCGTGTGGGCCCGGCTGAAGTACGAGGGCGGCGTGCACCGCGTGCAGCGCGTGCCGGCCACCGAGTCCCAGGGCCGCATCCACACCTCGGCGGCGGGAGTCCTGGTGACCCCGGAGGCCGAGGAGGTCGACGTCGAGATCAACCCCAACGACCTGCGCATCGACGTCTACCGCTCCTCCGGACCCGGCGGGCAGTCCGTCAACACCACCGACTCCGCGGTGCGCATCACGCACCTGCCCACCGGAGTCGTCGCCTCCTGCCAGAACGAGAAGAGCCAGCTGCAGAACAAGGAGCAGGCGATGCGTATCCTGCGCTCCAGGCTGCTCGCCATGGCGCAGGAGGAGGCGGAGAAGGAGGCCGCGGACGCCCGCCGCAGCCAGGTCCGCACCGTCGACCGCTCCGAGAAGATCCGCACGTACAACTTCCCGGAGAACCGCATCTCGGACCACCGCGTCGGATTCAAGGCGTACAACCTGGACCAGGTCCTGGACGGCGACCTCGCCGCGGTGATCCAGGCCTGTGTCGACGCGGACTCGGCCGCCAAGCTCGCGGCGGCCTGAGGACCGACAGGCTCGTCAGGCACGTACGGACGGAACGCACGTACGAGTACCAAGCACGGAGGACCAGCGTGCAGCAAGAATTTGGGGGGCGACCCCCAAGCCCCCGCAGCGTGCTGCTCGCGGAGGTGGCGCAGGCCACCCAGCGGCTGGCCGACGCAGGCGTGCCCTCGCCGCGCAACGACGCCGAGGAACTCGCCGCGTTCGTGCACGGCGTCAAGCGGAGCCAGTTGCACTCCGTGCCGGACGCCGACTTCGACGCCCGGTACTGGGAGGTCGTCGCCCGGCGCGAGCAGCGCGAGCCGCTGCAGCACATCACCGGGCGGGCGTACTTCCGGTACCTGGAGCTCCAGGTCGGGCCCGGCGTGTTCGTGCCACGGCCGGAGACCGAGTCGGTGGTGGGCTGGGCCATAGACGCCGTACGCGCCATGGACGTGGTCGAGCCGTGCATCGTCGACCTGTGCACCGGCTCGGGTGCCATCGCGCTCGCCCTCGCCCAGGAGGTGCCGCGCTCGCGCGTGCACGCCGTGGAGCTGAGCGAGGAGGCGCTGACCTGGACCCGCAAGAACGTGGAGGGCTCCAGGGTCGACCTGCGCCAGGGAAACGCCCTGACGGCCTTCCCGGACCTCGACGGCCAGGTCGACCTCGTCATCTCCAACCCGCCCTACATCCCGCTCACCGAATGGGAGTACGTCGCTCCCGAGGCCCGCGACTACGACCCCGAGATGGCGTTGTTCTCGGGTGAGGACGGCCTCGACCTCATCCGCGGCATCGAGCGCACCGCGCACCGGCTGCTGCGCCCCGGCGGGGTCGTCGTGATCGAGCACGCCGACACCCAGGGCGGCCAGGTGCCGTGGATCTTCACCGAGGAACGGGGCTGGGCCGATGCGGCCGACCATCCCGACCTCAACAACCGGCCGCGGTTCGCCACCGCACGCAAGGCGCTGCCGTGACCGCCCCCACCAGGACTTCAAGCCAGCAGTACGTGTACGAGGAGGCCCGCTGACAATGGCACGGCGATACGACACCAACGACGCGACCGACCGTGTGACGGGTCTGCGCGAGGCCGCGTCCGCCGTCCGCCGGGGCGAACTCGTGGTGCTGCCGACCGACACCGTGTACGGCATCGGCGCCGACGCGTTCTCCTCCGAGGCCGTCGGCGACCTGCTCGCCGCCAAGGGCCGTGGCCGCCACATGCCCTCTCCCGTCCTGATCGGCTCCCCGAACACGCTGCACGGGCTGGTCACGGACTTCTCCGAGATGGCCTGGGAGCTGGTCGACGCGTTCTGGCCGGGCGCGCTGACGCTGGTCGCCCGGCACCAGCCGTCCCTGCAGTGGGACCTCGGCGACACGCGGGGCACGGTCGCCGTGCGCATGCCGCTGCACCCGGTCGCCATCGAGCTGCTCACCGAGGTCGGCCCGATGGCCGTGTCCTCGGCGAACCTCACCGGCCACCCCGCGCCGGAGGACTGCGACGCCGCCCAGGACATGCTCGGCGACTCCGTCTCCGTCTACCTCGACGGCGGCCCCACCCCCGGCAACATCCCGTCCTCCATCGTCGACGTCACCCGCGAGGTGCCCGTACTGCTCCGTGAGGGCGCTCTGTCGCCGGAGGAGCTGCGGAAGGTCGTACCCGACCTCGAGGTGGCGAATTGACGGCCCCTGAAGCGGGGCGTGGCATAGGTGAGGAGGACGAGACGGGGCGCCCGCCACGGACGGCCGCGCCCCGTGACACCTTCCGCATCCTCCACGTCAGCACCGGCAACGTGTGCCGCTCGCCCATCACCGAGCGGCTGACCCGGCATTTCCTGGCGGACCGGCTCGGCGACCCGGCCGGCGGCGGGGTCATCGTGGAGAGCGCGGGCACCTGGGGCCACGAGGGCGCGCGGATGGAGACCAACGCGGAGACGGTCCTCGCGGACTTCGGCGCGGACGCCTCGGGCTTCGTGGGCCGCGAGCTCCTGGACGAGCACGTGATCAGGGCCGACCTGGTCCTGACCGCGACCCGTGACCACCGCGCCCAGGTCATCTCCATGGGGCACTCGGCCGGCCTGCGCACCTTCACCCTCAAGGAGTTCACGCGCCTGGTGAGGGCGATAGACCTGGCCACGCTGCCTCCCCTGGAGGAGGGCGTGGTGGAACGCGCACGGGCCCTGGTCCGCGCCGCCGCCGCTCTACGCGGGTGGCTTCTCGCGCCCAGCGTCGAGGCCGACGAGGTCTACGACCCCTACGGCGCCCCCCTGCCCTTCTTCCGCTCGATCGGCGACGAGATACACGAGGCTCTGGACCCCGTGGTGACGGCGCTGACGGGAGTGTCCGCGCGGGCCTGATGCCGGGAAAGCACCGCGCGGGCCCGACGGGGACGCCGAGCGCGGGCCCCGGTGCCGCTGGGGGCTCCTGTGCACGGCGTGGCGCCCAGGCGAACGCCCGTGCGGGCGTGATGGGGCGCATGGTGCCGCCGATGACCCGCGAGGCGTAACGACCGCGCGCACGCGTCCGTGCCGGGCCTACATTGGACGTACGTCACCGTCGACCGTCCGGAGACCACCATGTCGGTCATCCCTGCCCTAGAGGCCGATGTCCTGCGGCGGCAGGACCCCGAAGTGGCCGACATCCTGCTGGGGGAGCTGGACCGGCAGTCGACGACCCTTCAGCTGATCGCGGCGGAGAACTTCACCTCGCCCGCGGTGCTGGCCGCGCTCGGCTCGCCGCTGGCGAACAAGTACGCCGAGGGCTACCCGGCCGCCCGGCACCACGGCGGCTGCGAGATCGTCGACGCGGCCGAGCGGCTCGCCGTGGAGCGCGCCAAGGCGCTGTTCGGCGCCGAGCACGCCAACGTGCAGTCGCACTCCGGGTCCTCCGCCGTGCTCGCCGCCTACGCGGCGCTGCTGCGCCCCGGAGACACGGTCCTCGCGCTCGGGCTGCCCTACGGCGGTCACCTCACCCACGGATCGCCCGCGAACTTCTCGGGGCGCTGGTTCGACTTCGTCGGGTACGGCGTCGACGCCGAGACCGGGCTCATCGACCACGACCAGGTGCACACCCTGGCCCGCACGCACCGGCCCAAGGCGATCGTGTGCGGGTCGATCGCCTACCCGCGCCACATCGACTACGCCTTCTTCCGATCGGTCGCCGACGACGTGGGCGCCTATCTGATCGCCGATGCCGCGCATCCGATAGGCCTGGTCGCCGGGGGAGCGGCGCCCAGCCCCGTGCCGCACGCCGACGTGGTGTGCGCCACCACCCACAAGGTGCTGCGCGGGCCGCGCGGCGGGATGATCCTGTGCGGGAGCGAGCTGGCCGAGCGCGTCGACCGGGCGGTGTTCCCCTTCACCCAGGGCGGCGCCCAGATGCACACCATCGCGGCGAAGGCCGTGGCGTTCGCCGAGGCGGCCACCCCCGCGTTCGGAGCCTACGCCCACCAGGTGGTCGCCAACGCGCGCGTGCTGGCGGCGGGTCTGGCCGGCGAGGGGCTGAGCATCACCACCGGCGGCACCGACACCCACCTCATCACCGCCGATCCGTCGCCGCTCGGCGTCGACGGGCGCACCGCCCGCGGGCGGCTGGCCGCCGCCGGAATGGTGCTGGACTGCTGCGCGCTGCCGCACGCCGACGTCCGCGGGTTGCGCCTGGGCACCGCCGCGGTGACCACGCAGGGCATGGGACGGGAGGAGATGGAGCGGATCGCCGCGCTGTTCGGCAAGGTGCTGCGCGGGGAGCTCGACGCGGCGCGGGCCCGTGAGGACGTGCGCGAGCTCACCGCACGGTTCCCGCCGTATCCCGGCTGAGACGGCCGCGACGGGGTAGGCGCACCCTCGTGCACTGCCCCGGCAACATTCGTACACAGCCACACGTGCAACCATCGTCGCTACCCGGAAGTCCCCATACATATGCCCGCGTCGCTAGTGTGTGGGGCTGAGATGGCCAGCGAGACCTGTGGGGAAGCCCGTGCGTGAATACCTGCTGACGCTCTGCATCACGGCCGCGGTGACGTATCTGCTGACAGGGCCGGTACGCAAGTTCGCGATCGTGGCCGGAGCGATGCCGGAGATCCGGGCGCGTGACGTGCACCGGGAACCCACTCCGCGGCTCGGCGGGATCGCGATGTTCTTCGGCATGTGCGCGGGCCTGCTGGTCGCCGACCACCTCACCAACCTCAACGAGGTCTTCGCGAAGTCCAACGAGCCGCGCGCGCTGCTCTCCGGGGCCGCGCTGATCTGGCTGATCGGTGTCCTGGACGACAAGTTCGAGATCGACGCCCTGATCAAGCTCGGCGGGCAGATGATCGCCGCCGGCGTCATGGTCATGCAGGGCCTGACGATCCTCTGGCTGCCGGTCCCCGGCGTCGGCACGGTCGCGCTCACCCAGTGGCAGGGCACCCTGCTGACGGTGGCGCTGGTCGTCATCACGATCAACGCGGTCAACTTCGTCGACGGCCTGGACGGGCTGGCCGCCGGCATGGTGTGCATCGCGGCCGCCGCGTTCTTCATGTACACCTACCGGATCTGGTACTCGTACGGCATCGAGGCCGCCGCCCCCGCCACCCTCTTCGCCGCCGTGCTGATGGGCATGTGCCTGGGCTTCCTGCCGCACAACATGCACCCGGCCAGGATCTTCATGGGCGACTCGGGCTCGATGCTGATCGGCCTGGTGCTGGCCGCCGGGGCGATCTCGGTGACCGGGCAGGTCGACCCGGACGTGATGAAGCTGTTCTCCGGCTCCGAGCGCAACGCCGTGCACCAGATGGTGCCGGTCTACATCCCGCTGCTGATGCCGCTGACGATCATCGCCATCCCGGCCTCCGACTTCGTCTTCGCGGTGGTGCGGCGCACCTGGCGCGGGCAGTCGCCGTTCGCGGCGGACCGCGGCCACCTGCACCACCGGCTGCTGCAGATCGGCCACTCGCACAGCCGGGCCGTGCTGATCATGTACTTCTGGGCCGCGTTGATCGGCTTCGGGGCGCTGGCCTACTCGGTCAACTCCGCGTCGATGTGGATCGTGCTGGGGATCGTCTGCCTCAGCTTCCTCGGGCTGGTGCTGCTCCTGCTGCCGCGGTTCACGCCGCGTACCCCGCGTTGGGCCGAGCAGTTCGTGCCGCCGCGCTATCGCCGGGGCCGCCGTCGGGCGGTCGTGGCCCCGGGCACCGCCACCCCTGCGGGGGTCGGCTCCGCTGCGCGTGAGGGGGCCGCGGAGGCCCATGAGGCTCATGGCGTCCACGGGGCCCGTGAGCACTCCGCGCCGATCGTGGCGGGAGTGGCCGGAGTCAACGGCGCTACCGCCGTGGGCCCCCGTTCGCGCGTTCTCGACGGGCGCAAGGCGGGAACGTCGCGCTGACGCCCAAGGTAAGAATCTGACTAAAGCGTTGCCATCTCGTGGGGGGACAAAAGCCCCTGATACCCGACAAGTTGGATCGGTTTTTGCGCAGAAGGGCGGCTTCGCTCTCATGTGTGACAGCCAGCACACCCTACAGGTAAAGACCTCATCAAATAGTTTGTGATACCGTTCACGAGAACCCCGGATACAACCGAAGGACCCGCATGCGAGGGCCCCTTGGTGTGGTGGACCCCTCGTCCGAACCGGGGACTACGCTCGTCCATGACGACACCCTGCCCCCAGTGAAAAGCGGAGTTGCCGCCATGCCGTCCAATGACGTCCGGAACCTACTGCACACCGCCGTACCCACCGCAGCTGTCGGTGTGGTCGCGGTGGCGGTCAGTGGCGCGGTCGCCGGCGGGAAGGGCGCGATCGGGGCCGTCGTCGGCGTAGCCCTCGCCATCCTGTACATGGGGATCGGTCTCTACGTGCTGCAGTGGACGGCGAAAACGCTTCCGCAGCTCTTCCAGGCCATGGGCCTCATGCTCTACGTCGCCCAACTTCTGCTGCTCATGATCTTCTTGGCCGTCTTCAAGGGCACCTCGCTCTTCAATGCCAGGGCATTCGCGTTCTCACTCGTGGCCGCGACCATCGTGTGGATGGCGGCCCAGGCGCGCGCGCACATGAAGGCCAAGATCTTCTACGTCGAACCGGACTCGGAGAAGAACGAGAAGTCCGAGAAGACAGGGTCCTCGTCGTGAGGGGTAGGGCCGGGATAAAGACGTGCGTGATCTCCTGCTATCGTCCGGTGCCAACTGCGGCATCGCGGGCGCGGGCATCTGAGCTGACGCCTGCTCGATCGCGAGGCTCGATGCCCGCCGGCCGCCCCCACATCCGTACCACCAGTCCGGTGCCGACCCGCGGCTGCGCGCCGCGCCGACACAACGAGGTTGCCGTATCCATGCGCCATGCCGAAGGAGCCCGCGGTGAGTGCTGACCAGACCACGCTCGCCTTTGACTGGAGTTGCCGCGTCTTCGCCGAGAACGGCTGCGGCTTTCCGTCGCCGGGCCTCCACTCCTTCATCTTCAAGCCGATGTTCTCGGTCGGCGGCTACGACTTCGACAAGCCGATGCTGCTCGCCATCATCACCTCGCTGGTCGTGGTCGGCTTCTTCTGGTCCGCTTTCAGCAAGGCCAAGGTGGTCCCGGGCAAGCTGCAGATGGTCGGTGAGGCGGGCTACGACTTCGTTCGCCGCGGCATCGTCTACGAGACGCTCGGCAAGCGCGAGGGCGAGAAGTACGTCCCGCTCATGGTCTCGATCTTCTTCTTCGTCTGGATCATGAACCTGTGGTCGATCATCCCGGTCGCCCAGTTCCCGGTGACGTCGATCATCGCCTACCCCGCCGCCATGGCCGCGATCGTCTACGTGACCTGGATGGTTCTGACCTTCAAGAAGCACGGCTTCGCCGGCGGCTTCAAGAACCTCACCGGCTACGACAAGTCCCTCGGCCCGGTGCTGCCGCTCGTGGTGGTCATCGAGTTCTTCTCGAACGTCCTGGTCCGCCCGTTCACGCACGCGGTGCGACTGTTCGCCAACATGTTCGCCGGCCACCTGCTGCTCGTGATGTTCACCGTCGCCAGCTGGTACCTGATGAACAGCTGGCTGGTCGCGGCCGGCGCCGTCTCGTTCGTCATGGCCATGGTCATGATCCTGTTCGAGCTCTTCGTCCAGGCCGTCCAGGCGTACGTCTTCGTCCTCCTGGCCTGCTCCTACGTTCAGGGCGCTCTCGCCGAGCACCACTGAGCCACGTCCCGCACCGCCCCGTCACAGACGTCCGGTGGCCAACCCCCACCGGTCCTTGAAAGAGAAGGAAGAATCAGCATGGCTGCCACTGAGACCCTTGCCGCCGTCACCGGCTCCATCGCCTCCGTCGGCTACGGCCTCGCCGCCATCGGTCCCGGCATCGGCATCGGCATCATCTTCGGCAACGGCACCCAGGCGCTCGCCCGCCAGCCCGAGGCCGCCGGTCTGATCCGTGCCAACCAGATCCTGGGCTTCGCCTTCTGTGAGGCGCTCGCCCTCATCGGCATCGTCATGCCGTTCGTTTACACCTACAAGTAAACCGCGGCGGACGACCCACCCCATTAGGGAAAGGCACTGATGACATGCAGCTGACACAGCAGCTGGTGCAGCTGGCGGCGGAGGAGCAGCAGAACCCCCTCATCCCGCCCGGCCCCGAGCTGGTCATCGGCCTCGTCACCTTCGCCATCGTCTTCTTCTTCCTCGGGAAGAAGCTCCTGCCGAACATCAACAAGGTTCTGGAGGAGCGCCGCGCGGCGATCGAAGGCGGTATCGAAGAGGCCGAGGCCATGAAGGTCGAGGCCCAGAGCGTCCTCGAGCAGTACAAGGCCCAGCTCGCCGAGGCCCGGCACGAGGCCGCGCGCCTGCGCCAGGAGGCTCAGGAGCAGGGCGCCTCGCTCATCGCCGAGATGCGGGCCGAGGGCCAGCGTCAGCGCGAGGAGATCGTCGCCGCCGGTCACGCCCAGATCGACGCCGACCGCAAGGCCGCCGCGTCCGCGCTCCGCCAGGACGTCGGCAAGCTCGCCACCGAGCTGGCCGGCAAGCTCGTCGGTGAGTCCCTCGAGGACCACGCCCGGCAGAGCCGCGTGATCGACCGCTTCCTCGACGAGCTCGAGGAGAAGGCCGAGGCCGCGCGATGAACGGAGCGAGCCGCGAGGCTTTGACCGCCGCACGTGAGCGTCTCGACGCGCTGATGGACTCCACGTCCGTCGACGCCGCGCGGCTCGCCGACGAGCTGGCGGCCGTGACCGCGCTGCTCCACCGCGAGGTCGGCCTGCGTCGGGTCCTCACCGACCCGGCGCAGCCCGGTGACGCCAAGGCCGCGCTGGTCCAGCGCCTGCTCGGCGGCCAGGTCGACGGTGCCGCCGTGGACCTGGTGTCCGGCATCGTGCGCTCGCGCTGGTCGCAGTCGCGTGACCTGGTCGACACGCTGGAGGAGCTGGCGAACCTCGCCGACCTCAGCGCCGCCCAGCGGGCCGGCACGCTCGACGACGTCGAGGACGAACTGTTCCGCTTCGGCCGGATCGTCTCCTCCAGCACCGAGCTGCGCGCGGCGCTGACCGACCGGTCCGCGAGCACCTCTGCCAAGGGCGAGCTGCTGCGCCGGCTGCTCGGGGGCCGGGCGAAAGAGACCACCGAGCGTCTGGTGACGCGCCTTGTGACCGCGCCGCGGGGACGTAGCCTGGAATCGGGACTGGAGTCCCTGTCCAAGCTCGCCGCCGACCGTCGCAACCGCATGGTCGCCGTCGTCACCTCGGCGGTCCCGCTGAGCGACCGGCAGAAGCAGCGCCTGGGCGCCGCCCTCGCCAAGCTCTACGGCCGCCAGATGCATCTCAACATCGACGTGGACCCCGAGCTCATCGGTGGGATCCGGGTGCAGGTCGGCGACGAGACGATCAACGGCTCCCTCGCGGACCGGCTCGACGACGCCGCCCGCCGCATGGCGAGCTAGCAGCAACTCAACACGCAAGACGTACACGACGGCCCTGGTTGGGCCGTGCAGAGGATTCACCTCTTATTGGGGGGAGTCCCCGACTCGTGGAATACCCCCCAAGTGAAACTTCGGGCCCAACAAGGAGAGCAGGGAACCCAGATGGCGGAGCTCACGATCCGGCCGGAGGAGATCCGGGACGCGCTGGAGAACTTCGTCCAGTCGTACAAGCCGGACGCGGCCTCGCGCGAGGAGGTCGGTACGGTCACCCTTGCCGGCGACGGCATCGCGAAGGTCGAGGGCCTGCCCTCGGCCATGGCCAACGAGCTGCTGAAGTTCGAGGACGGCACCCTCGGCCTCGCCCTCAACCTCGAGGAGCGCGAGATCGGTGCCATCGTCCTCGGTGAGTTCAGCGGCATCGAGGAGGGCCAGCCGGTCACCCGCACCGGCGAGGTCCTGTCCGTCGCCGTCGGCGAGGGCTACCTCGGCCGCGTGGTGGACCCGCTCGGCAACCCGATCGACGGCCTCGGCGAGATCGAGACCGAGGGCCGCCGTGCCCTCGAGCTGCAGGCCCCCACGGTCATGCAGCGCAAGTCGGTGCACGAGCCGATGGAGACCGGCTACAAGGCCGTCGACGCGATGACCCCGATCGGCCGTGGCCAGCGTCAGCTGATCATCGGTGACCGTCAGACCGGCAAGACCGCCCTGGCCGTCGACACGATCATCAACCAGCGCGACAACTGGCGCACCGGCGACCCGAAGAAGCAAGTCCGCTGCATCTACGTCGCCATCGGCCAGAAGGGCTCCACCATCGCGTCGGTTCGCCGCGCGCTGGAGGAGAACGGCGCGCTGGAGTACACGACCATCGTCGCCGCCCCGGCGTCCGACCCGGCCGGCTTCAAGTACCTGGCGCCCTACACCGGTTCCGCCATCGGTCAGCAGTGGATGTACCAGGGCAAGCACGTCCTGATCATCTTCGACGACCTGTCGAAGCAGGCCGACGCCTACCGCGCCGTGTCGCTGCTGCTGCGCCGCCCGCCGGGCCGTGAGGCCTACCCGGGTGACGTCTTCTACCTGCACTCCCGGCTGCTGGAGCGCTGCGCCAAGCTCTCCGACGACATGGGCGCCGGTTCGATGACCGGTCTGCCGATCGTCGAGACCAAGGCCAACGACGTCTCGGCGTTCATCCCGACCAACGTCATCTCCATCACCGACGGCCAGTGCTTCCTGGAGTCCGACCTGTTCAACGCCGGTCAGCGCCCCGCGCTGAACGTCGGCATCTCGGTCTCCCGCGTCGGTGGCTCCGCCCAGCACAAGGCGATGCGCCAGGTCTCCGGCCGCCTGCGTGTGGACCTCGCCCAGTTCCGTGAGCTGGAGGCGTTCGCCGCCTTCGGTTCCGACCTGGACGCGGCCTCGAAGGCCCAGCTGGAGCGCGGTCAGCGCATGGTCGAGCTGCTCAAGCAGAACCAGTACGAGCCGATGGCCACCGAGGACCAGGTCGTCTCCATCTGGGCCGGCACCACCGGCCGCATGGACGACGTGCCGGTCGCCGACATCCGCCGCTTCGAGAGGGAGCTCCTGGAGTACCTGCACCGCAAGGAGCAGGGCCTTATGACCTCCATCAAGGAGGGCGCCAAGATGTCCGACGACACGATCCAGGCCATCGCGGACGCGGTCGCGGAGTTCAAGAAGCAGTTCGAGACCTCGGACGGCAAGCTGCTCGGCGAGGACACTCCGGCCGCTGCCGCCAAGTGACGTAAGGAAGGGACCTGACTCATGGGAGCCCAGCTCCGGGTCTACAAGCGTCGCATCCGATCCGTCACCGCGACCAAGAAGATCACCAAGGCGATGGAGATGATCGCCGCCTCGCGCGTCGTCAAGGCGCAGCGCAAGGTGGCGGCCTCCACGCCGTACGCGCAGGAACTGACCCGCGCGGTCACGGCGGTCGGCACCGGTTCGAACATCAAGCACCCGCTGACCACGGAGGCCGAGAACCCGACCCGTGCCGCGGTCCTGCTCCTGACGAGCGACCGCGGTCTGGCCGGCGCCTTCAACTCCAACGCCATCAAGGCCGCGGAGCAGCTGACCGAGCGCCTGGAGCGCGAGGGCAAGCAGGTCGACTCCTACATCGTCGGCCGGCGCGGTGTCGCCCACTACAACTTCCGTGAGCGCAAGATCGCGGAGTCGTGGACGGGCTTCACCGACGAGCCCACGTACGCGGACGCCAAGAAGGTGGCGGCGCCTCTGATCGAGGCCATCGAGCAGGAGACGGCGGACGGCGGCGTGGACGAACTCCACATCGTCTACACCGAGTTCGTCTCGATGATGACGCAGACGGCGATCGACTCCCGGCTGCTGCCGCTGCGCCTGGAGGAAGTCGCGGCGCAGACGGAGAAGAAGGACGAGATCCTTCCGCTGTACGACTTCGAGCCGTCGGCGGAGGACGTCCTCGACGCCCTGCTGCCGCGCTACGTGGAGAGCCGCATCTACAACGCGCTGCTCCAGTCGGCCGCCTCCAAGCACGCCGCCACGCGGCGCGCGATGAAGTCGGCGACGGACAACGCCGGAGAGCTCATCGAGACGCTCACCCGGCTTGCCAACCAGGCCCGCCAGGCCGAAATCACCCAGGAAATCAGCGAGATCGTCGGTGGCGCGAGCGCCCTGGCCGACGCGACCGCGGGGAGTGACTACTAATGACCACCACTGTTGAGACGGCCACGGCGACGGGCCGCGTCGCGCGGGTCATCGGCCCGGTCGTCGACGTGGAGTTCCCCGTCGACGCGATGCCGGACATCTACCAGGCCCTTCACGTCGAGGTGGCCGACCCGGCCAACGCCGGCGAGAAGAAGACGCTGACCCTCGAGGTCGCCCAGCACCTGGGCGACGGCCTGGTGCGCGCGATCTCCATGCAGCCGACCGACGGCCTGGTCCGCCAGGCGCCGGTCGTCGACACCGGCGCGCCGATCACCGTGCCGGTCGGTGACTTCACCAAGGGCAAGGTGTTCAACACTCTCGGTCAGGTGCTGAACGTCGACGAGTCCTACGACGGCGAGCGCTGGCCGATCCACCGCAAGGCGCCGAACTTCGACGAGCTCGAGTCGAAGACCGAGATGTTCGAGACCGGCGTCAAGGTCATCGACCTGCTGACCCCGTACGTCAAGGGCGGCAAGATCGGTCTGTTCGGCGGCGCCGGCGTCGGCAAGACGGTGCTCATCCAGGAGATGATCTACCGCGTCGCCAACAACCACGACGGTGTCTCCGTGTTCGCCGGTGTCGGTGAGCGCACTCGTGAGGGCAACGACCTCATCGAGGAGATGAGCGACTCGGGCGTCATCGACAAGACCGCGCTGGTCTTCGGTCAGATGGACGAGCCCCCGGGCACCCGTCTGCGCGTGGCCCTCGCCGGCCTGACGATGGCGGAGTACTTCCGCGACGTGCAGAAGCAGGACGTGCTGTTCTTCATCGACAACATCTTCCGCTTCACGCAGGCCGGTTCCGAGGTCTCCACCCTGCTCGGCCGTATGCCGTCCGCGGTGGGTTACCAGCCGAACCTGGCCGACGAGATGGGCCTCCTCCAGGAGCGCATCACCTCGACCCGCGGTCACTCGATCACCTCGATGCAGGCGATCTACGTCCCCGCCGACGACCTGACCGACCCGGCCCCGGCCACCACCTTCGCCCACCTCGACGCGACGACGGTTCTGTCCCGTCCGATCTCGGAGAAGGGCATCTACCCGGCCGTGGACCCGCTGGACTCCACGTCCCGGATCCTGGACCCGCGCTACATCTCCGCGGACCACTACAACGCGGCCATGCGCGTGAAGAACATCCTGCAGAAGTACAAGGACCTGCAGGACATCATCGCGATCCTCGGTATCGACGAGCTCGGCGAGGAGGACAAGCTCGTCGTCCACCGTGCCCGTCGCGTGGAGCGCTTCCTGTCCCAGAACACCCACGTCGCCAAGCAGTTCACCGGCGTGGACGGTTCGGACGTGCCGCTGGACGAGTCGATCGCCGCGTTCAACGCGATCTGCGACGGCGAGTACGACCACTTCCCGGAGCAGGCGTTCTTCATGTGCGGTGGTCTCGAGGACCTGAAGAACAACGCCAAGGAGCTGGGCGTCTCCTGAGCTTCGAGCTCGAAGTGAGTCTCACGGCTCACACCTGGAAGGGGGCGGGCGCGTCCCGCCCCCTTCCTCACGCCCCTTAGAATTGACCCCAACACCCGGCACTACCGCCGGGTGGTGACCCGAGGAGCCACCCTTGGCTGCTGAGCTGCACGTCGAGCTGGTCGCCGCCGACCGCCAGGTCTGGTCCGGCGAGGCCACCCTGGTCGTCGCGCGCACCACGTCCGGCGACATCGGCGTCATGCCCGGTCACCAGCCGCTGCTCGGTGTGCTGGAGTCGGGCCCGGTGACCATCCGTACGAGTGAAGGTGCAACGGTCGTCGCCGCGGTGCACGGCGGTTTCATCTCGTTCGCGGACAACAAGCTGTCGCTGCTGGCGGAGATCGCCGAGCTCGCCGACGAGATCGATGTCCAGCGTACGGAGCAGGAGCTGGAGCGCGCGAAGGCGGATGACGACGCGGTCGCCCAGCGACGCGCGGACGTCCGTCTGCGAGCGGCTGCGGCGGCGCGCTGAACCGAGTTCGCCTTGTGATGACATCACTCAGCCGCGGCTGGTACCGGAGCAATCCGGTACCAGCCGCGGCTGAGGTGGATGTGGGTGTTTTTTCCGTTCCATTACCTAGGAGACGAGGAGGTCGGTGTCGATGGTCCTCGCTCTGACTGTGTGCGGGGTCGTGGTCGCGCTCGTGGTGGTGGGACTGTTCGTCTTCGGGCTGCGACGCAGGCTGATCCAGCGCTCCGGCGGCACCTTCGACTGCAGCCTGCGCTGGGACGTGGCGGAGAAACCGGACACCAGCGGCAAGGGCTGGAGCTACGGCGTCGCCCGTTACAACGGCGACCGTGTGGAGTGGTTCCGGGTCTTCTCCTACGCCCTTCGTCCGCGCCGCACTCTGGAACGCGCCTCCATCGAGGTGGCCGGCCGCCGGCTGCCGGAGGGCGAGGAGGAGCTCGCCCTGCTGTCCGACGCGGTGATCCTCACCTGTCTGCACCGGGGCACGCGGCTGGAACTGGCCATGAGCGAGGACGCGTTGACCGGATTCCTCGCCTGGCTGGAGGCGGCCCCGCCCGGACAACGGGTGAACGTCGCGTAGAGCGGCGTTGGGGAGCAACGTCGTGTAGCCCTCGGCGGTGCCGGCGGTCATGCAGAAGCTCCCCCGGACGTGGTCCGGGGGAGCTTCGGTGTTTGCGGGGAGCCTCGCGTCCTTACGACAGGCCGCTGTTGATGGCGCTCACCAGTTCACCGTTGCTGGTGTCACCGCTGAACTCCCAGAAGAACGCTCCGCCCAGCCCCTGGGACTTGGCCCACGACATCTTGCCGGCGATGGTGGCCGGGGTGTCGTAGGACCACCAGTTGCTGCCGCAGTGCGCGTACGCGGTACCGGCGATGGTGCCGGTGACCGGGCAGGACGACTTGAGCACCTTGTAGTCCTCGATGCCCTGCTCGTACGTGCCGGTCGCCGGGCCCGTGGCCGTGCCGCCCGGGGCGTCCTGGGTGACGCCGGTCCAGCCGCGGCCGTAGAAGCCGATGCCGATGAGCAGCTTGTTCGCGGGCACGCCCTGGGCCTTGAACTTCGCCATCGCGTCGGCGGTGGTGAAGCCGTCCTTCGGGATGCCGTTGTAGGAGGTGAGCGGGGAGTGCGGGGCGGTCGGGCCCTTCGCGTCCCAGGCGCCGAAGAAGTCGTACGTCATCACGTTGTACCAGTCGACGTACGGGGAGGCCCCGGCGTAGTCGGTGAGGTCGATCTTGCCGCCGGCCGAGCCGTCCGCGGTGACGGCGGCGGTGACCAGCTCCTTGCCGAACTTGGCGCGCAGCGCGGCCATCAGGTTCTTGAAGGCAGCCGGGCCGCTGCTGTCACAGGTCAGACCGCAGGCGTTCGGGTACTCCCAGTCGATGTCGATGCCGTCGAAGACATCGGCCCAGCGCGGGTCGTGCACCAGGTCGTAGCAGGACTGCGCGAAGGCCGCCGGGTTCTTGGCCGCGTCCGCGAAGCCGCCGGACCAGGTCCAGCCGCCGAAGGAGTAGATCACCTTGATGTTCGGGTACTTGGCCTTCAGCTCGCGCAGCTGGTTGAAGTTGCCGCGCAGCGGCTGGTCCCAGGTGTCGGCGGCGCCGCTGACGGACTGGTCGGCGCTGAACGCCTTGTCGTAGTCGGCGTAGGAGTCGCCGATCGCGCACTTGCCGCCGGTCACGTTGCCGAAGGCGTAGTTGATGTGCGTGATCTTGGCGGCGGAGCCCGAGGTCACCAGGTTCTTGACGTTGTAGTTGCGGGCGTAGATGCCCCAGTCGGTGAAGTAGCCCATCTTCACCTTGCCGCCGGTGGGCGGCGGGGTGGTGGTGCCGCCGGTGGTGTGCACGGCGACCGATCCGCTGACCGGGCCGGTCTGGTCGGCGGTGTCGCGGGCCTGGACGGAGTAGGAGTAGTCGGTGCCGGCGGTCAGGCCGCTGTCCGTGTACGAGGTCGCCGTCACGGTCGCGACCGTCTTCCCGTCGCGCAGCACGTCGTAGTTCTTGACGCCCTTGTCGTCGGTGGCGGCGCTCCAGGAGAGCTTCACCGAGGTGTCGGTGACACCGGAGGCGGTCGGGGTGCCCGGCGCGGAGGGCGGGTTGTCGCCGGGGACGCTCGGGCCGCCGTCACAGCTGCCGCCGTTGAGCTTGCAGCCGCTCGGGGAGCCGGGTCCGGTGCCGTTGAAGCCGAAGGAGACGGAGGCACCCGGGGCGATGGTGCCGTTCCAGCCGACGTTCTTCGCGGTCCAGTGGTTGCCGGAGTTGGTGACCGTGGCGTCCCAGGCGGAGGTGACCTTGGTGTCGGAGGGGAAGTCCCACTCCACGGTCCAGCTGCTGATCGAGGCGGTGCCGGTGTTCTTCACGGTCCACTGGCCACCGAAGCCGGTGCCCCAGTCGCTGGTCTTGGTGAAGGTGGCGGTGGCCGAGGTCGTGTCGGCGGCGTGGGCGGAGTCCGCGAGTCCGACCAGTCCGGCCAGGGGAAGCAACAGGGTCGCGAACCCTGCCGCGGCTCTGTGTCCGAAGCGCATGCTGCGCCTCCCTTGTCGGGGGATTATTGTCAGGGGCATGACTGAGCCATCACGCCCGCAGTGCTGCGAGAGTAGAAAGGTCTGGACCATAGGTCAATAGGTCTGGACCAGTGTGCGGAGGGTTCGGCTAGATCCCCAACTCCTGGGCCATTACCGCCGCTTGGACTCGGCTGCGCAGCTCCAGCTTGCCGAGCAGACGGCTGACGTGCGTCTTCACCGTGGCCTCCGCCATGTCCAGCCGGCCGGCGATCTCCGCGTTGGACAGGCCCTCACCGAGGCAGGAGAGCACCTCGCGCTCCCGGCGGGTGAGACTCTCCAGCGCCGGGGGCAGGGCCTTCGGCTCCGGTGCGGACCTCGCGGCGAACTCGGCGATCAGCCGCCGGGTGACGGCCGGGGCGATCAGCCCCTCCCCGCGGGCCACCGTCCGCACCGCGTCGACGAGCCCACCGGCCTCCGTGTCCTTCAGCAGGAACCCGGAGGCACCGGCGCGCAGCGCGCCGAAGACGTACTCGTCGAGATCGAAGGTGGTCAGCACGAGCACGTCCGCGAGCCCTTCCCCGACCACCTGCCGGGTCGCCGACACCCCGTCGAGGAGCGGCATCTGCACGTCCATCAGCACCAGGTCGGGGCGCAGCTCCCGGGCCAGCGCCACCGCCCGCTCGCCGTCCGCGGCCTCGCCGACCACCTCGATGTCGGGCGCGCTGCGCAGGATCAGGACGAGTCCGGCGCGGACGGCGGACTGGTCCTCGGCGACGAGGACGCGGATCATGCGGGCTCTCCTCCGGCTTCTCGGGCCCCTGGGGCTTCGCTCAGGGGAAGGGCGGCGCGTACGGTCCACGCCGTGCCGTGGGGCGAGGCCTCGGGCCCGGCGGCGAAGGTGCCGCCCAGCAGCGCCGTACGCTCCCGCATGCCGACCAGACCGGACCCGGAGCCGGGGGCGCGCGGCGCGTTCCGCTCCCCGTACGGGCTGGTCACGCGGATGTGCAGGGCGCCGTCGCGCTCGTCGACCAGGACGTGGACGCGGCCGGGCGGGGCATGCTTCAGGGCGTTGGTCAGCGACTCCTGGACGATCCGGTACGCGGCGAGCTCGACCGGCGCCGGGACCTTTCCGTGCCGGGCCGCGAGCGTGACGTCCAGTCCGTTGGCGCGGGCACCGTCGGCCAGGGCGCCCAGGCCGTCCAGGGTGGGGATCGCGGCCGGGGCGCGGTCGGCGCCGCCCCCGCGGAGGATCCCGATCAGCCGGCGCATCTCGGCAAGGCCCTCGACGCTGTTCTCGCGGATGACGTCGAGCGCCTGCCGGGTGGTCCCCGGGTCGTCGATCGAGAGGGCCGCGGTGGCGTGGATGGCGATCGCGGACAGGTGGTTGGCGACCATGTCGTGCAACTCGCGGGCCATGCGCGCTCGTTCGGCCGCGACGGCCTGGGTGCGGTCCATCTCCGCCAGCAGCGCCGTCTGTTCGGCGCGCAGCCGGGCCGCCTCGGCGGTCTCCCGGTGATCGCGGACGATCCAGCCGGTCGCGGCCGGACCGAACGCCACGATGCCGGTGACCACCCCGATCAGCAGCGCCTGCGGCGTCCGCCACACGGCGAGCGGCACCAGCGTCCCGGCCACCGTGAGCAGCCCCGTGATCCACAGGACGCGGCGGGCCGAGGCGGGCGGACTGTAGAGGACGGCCGCGTACACGAGATCGGTGAACATCAGGAGTGTGGCCAGATTGCCCTGGGTGGCGGAGTCGGCCGCCACCGCGGCCGTGCCGACGAGCAGGCCCGTCCGGGGCCGGACCCGGCGCAGCAGCTCGCACCCGGCGGTCACCGCCAGCGGCAGCAGGACGGGCCAGCGCCCCGCCCAGGGCACGACCGTGACGGCCGCCGTCCGCGTGTCAAGGCCCAGGGACCACAGCAGCAGCCCGCCGAGCAGCCCGGCCACCGCGATCCGCACGTCGTCACGGTGCGGGCGGGGGAGTCGTCGGGCCATGCGTCCATCCGACACAAAGCGGCGGCCCGCCGCCTGATGCCACGGAAGGGTCCGCGAGTACATCGAAGGATGCAGTCGCACTTCGTCACCGCCGACGACGAAGCGGACGCGATCCGCCGCGAGCCTTGAAGGGCGAGGGAGAGGAGCAACCGTGATCGTCGCACTGATCGTCGCCTGTGAGGTCGGCTTCTGGGTACTGCTGGCGCTGGGCCTGGCCGCCCGGTACCTGCGGGAGTGGCGTCGTACGAGCGTGGTGCTGCTGCTGTGCGAGCCGCTGCTGGAAGTGGTCCTGTTCGTCGTCACGGCCGTCGACCTGAAGAACGGCGCCCGGCCCGGTTGGGAACACGGCCTGGCCGCCCTGTACATCGGCTTCACCGTCGGCTACGGCCACCACACGATCCGTCGGCTCGACGGCCACGCCGCGCACCGCCTGTCCGGCGCTCCACGCCCGCCGAAGCCGCCCCGGTGCGGCCTGGCGCGCGCCCGCCACGAGGGCCGCCTCTGGCTGCGCACCCTGCTCGCCTCCGCCGTCGCCCTCGCCCTGCTCCAGGCGGCGGTCTGGTACGTCGGCGACACCGCAGGCACCGGGCCGCTGCGCTCCTGGCAGTGGACGACCCTGCGCATCGCCGCGATCCACGGGCTGATCGCCCTGACGTATCTGCTCTTCCCCAAGAAAGCCCCCGCCGGGGCCGCCCGCCGCGAGGACGGTCGTACGCTGACCGGGCGATGAGGAGGGCGGATGTCGGATGCCGGGCGGGCCGGGGACGTACTGGTCGTCGACGACGACGCCGCGATACGCCGTTCGCTGGAGCGCGGGCTCAGGCTGAGCGGGTTCGCGGTGCGCAGCGCCGGCAGTGGGGCGGAGGCGCTGACCGCGATCGGCCAGGCACCGCCGGACGTGCTCGTCCTGGACGTGTCGATGCCCGGGATGAGCGGCATCGAGCTGTGCACCCGGCTGCGCGAGGCGGGCCGGGACCTGCCCGTACTGATGCTCTCCGCGCTGGACGAGACCGCCGACCGGATCGCTGGGCTCCAGGCGGGCGGTGACGACTACCTGGTCAAGCCGTTCGCCCTGCAGGAGCTGGTGCTTCGGCTGCGGGCGCTGCTGCGCCGCCGGCCGCCCGCCGGCCGTGAGGTGCTGCGCGTGGCCGGGCTGGTGATCGATCCCGCCGCGCACACCGCCGAACGCGACGGCCGGGCGCTGGGGCTGACCCGGCGCGAGTTCGAGCTCCTGGAGGTGCTCGCCCGCAACGCCGGTCTGGTCCTCACCCGCGACCAGCTCCTGGAGCGCGTGTGGGGTTACGACTTCGACGTGCGCACCGATGCCGTCGACACGTTCGTCAGCTACCTGCGCCGCAAGCTGGAGTCGGACGGACGGCCCAGACTGATCCACACCGTGCGCGGGATCGGTTTCGTGCTGCGGGATGTGTCGTGAGGCTCTCCACCCGCATCGCACTCGCCGTCGGCTGCACCGTTCCGCTGCTGGTGGCGGCCTCCGGCTGGCTGCTGCTGCACCTGGTCGCCCGCGACCTGCACCGCGTGGAGGACGACCACCTGCGCCGGCGGGCCGCCGCCGTCGCCCCGGACGCCCGCGCCCTGCTGCGCGCCACCCGCAACGGCCGCCCCAAGGCCGCAGACACCCGGGAACGGCACCTGTTCAGCTCCGCCCTCGACGTCGGCGTACGCGTCCTCGCGCCGGACGCCACCTTCAGCGGCGGACCGCAGCCGGACCCCTCGGTGCGCCTGCCCGACCAGGCCTCCCGGCCGGTCACCGTCCGCGCCGGCGGACGCAGCTGGCGTGCCCTGTCCCGGCCGCTGAAGGGCCCCGACGCCTCCGGCACCCTGTGGGTGTTCTCGCCGGACACCGCCGACCGGGCCCAGCTGAGGGCCGTACGCCGTCGCGTCGTCCTGACCGCGCTGTTCGCCGCGCCCCTGTCCGGACTGCTCGCCTGGGGCCTGGCCGGCGGCGCGAGCGCCCCCCTGCGCCGGCTGACCCGCCGCACCGCCGGACTCGACCCGCGCACCTCCGCCGCCCGGCTCGAGCACCGGCCGACCGGCGTCACCGAGGTCGACGAGCTGGCGGCCACCGTGCGCACGGTCCTCGCCCGCTACGACGAGCAGGCCGCCCGCACCGCCGAGGCCCTGGACACGGCCCGCTCCTTCTCCTCCGCCGCCGCCCACGAACTGCGCACCCCGCTGATGAGCATGGGCACCAACCTCGACATCCTGGCCTGTCACCCCGGCCTGCCGGAGCCGGACCGCACCGAGGTCCTCACCGACCTCAGGCGCGAACACGCCCGGCTCCTCGGCCTGCTGGTGATGCTGCGCGAGCTGGGACGCGGAGACCTGGTGGAGGCGGAGGCGCTGCGCGCCGTGGACGTCTCCGAGGTCGCCGACGCCGCCGTGGCCGAGGCCCGCCGCCGCGCCCCGGACGCCGAGATCACCCTGGACGCCCCGCCCGGCCCGGCCGTGCACGGCTGGGAGCCGGGGCTGCGGCTGCTGCTGGACAACCTGCTCGGCAACGCCCTCGCCCACGGCCGGGACGCGGACGGCCGGATCCGGGTGGCCGTGGGAGTGCACGGTGCGGGGGACCAGGTGGTGATCACGGTGGACGACCGGGGGCCCGGCGTACCGCCCGAGGCCCGGGAACGGGTCTTCGAGCGGTTCCAGCGGGGTCCGGACAGCGCAGGTTCCGGACTCGGGCTCACCCTGGTCGCCCAGCAGACGGCGCTGCACCGGGGGAGCGTCACCGTCACGGACGGGCCCGGCGGCACGGGGGCGCGCTTCGAGGTGCGGCTGCCCTCGGGCGGCGGGGAGCTGCCCGGCCGGCGGGACTGGCTGATCGGCACAGCCGGGACGAACCGGTCACAGAGTTTCCCCAAAGACCGTCCCTAGCCTTGCGTCGCGCCGGACGGACGACGACCCGTCCGGGACACGCACGGAAACGGACGGAGAGCCAGATGGACGCACGACGACGGACGCGCACGCTGCTCACGGGACTGGCCGTCACGGCCGTCCTCGCGGGCACCACGGGTGCGGCGGCGGCGGAGAGCACCCCCGCGCCCGGGCCCACCGGTGACGGCGCGCACGCGCTGTGCAAGCGGGTACCCAGGCTGGACCGGCGGATCGACCGGGCCCTGAAGCGGCTGGACGCCGGGGCCGGCACGCGTGGCTCGGTGGCCCGGCTGCAAAAGCGCGTGGACAACGCGAAGAAGGCGGGCCACACCGAGATCGCCACCTACCTCCAGGACCGCCTGGAGCACCGCACCTCGCTGCGCAACGACCTGGAGAAGCGAAGGAAGGACCTGGCCGCCGTGAAGACCTGGTGCAAGGCCGACGACAACGGCAAGAGCAAGAAGGGGAAGACGAGCTGATGCGCGTCGCGCGGGCGGCGGCGGCCTTGGCGGTGGCGGCGCTGACCGTCGCCCTCACCGCCGGGTGCGCCCAGCACGACGGCACGGCCTCGAAGCCCGCGTCGTCGGGCACGCCCTCGGCGTCTTCGCCGGGATCCGCCCCGTCCGGCGCCCCCTCGGGCTACGCGGACATGCGGAAGAAGGTGGACGCGGCCGAGTCCGCGGTGGCCGCGGCCGACCGGGACGCGGCGAGCGACGCCGACCGCTGAGGCCGCCGGCCGGACGGGGAGACCGCGCGCGGGAACCGCGTCGGCGCTTCCCGCCCGGCCCGCCCAGCGCCCGGTGTCACCCTCGGTCCGGCGTCACCCGCGCTCCCCGCCCGGCACCCACAG
>NZ_MUBM01000480.1 GCF_002154505.1 Streptomyces carpinensis
GGCGGTGACGGGCGGACGCCGGCCGGCGCCGTGGAGCCCTCCGGCGACGCCGACTCCGCTGCTCCGGCCGAGGAGAAGGCGACCAGCGACTGGTTCGCGCCCCGCAAGTCGCAGCCGAGCAAGGCGGCGCAGGGCGGCGGCGCGTCCAACGGCGCCGGGCTGCCCGGCGGTTCGGGCGGGCCCGCGAACGGGTCCGCGACGGGGTCCGGTGCGTCGGGCCCGGGAGCCGGCACCGGGGTGCCCGGCGGTTCGCGTCCGGGCGCCCCACGGCGGCCCGGTGGCGTCGTCGGCGCCCTCAGCGTGCCCGGCGGCTCTGCGCGCACCGGTTCCACCGGCGGCGGGCTCCCCGGGGCCACCGGCGGCCCCGTCGCCCCCGGGCACGGCGGCGGCACCGGCTCCTTCGACGTGACCGAGGCGCTGGCGGCGGGTCCGCTCTCCGGCGGCTCCCGTCCCGGCGGCGGTGGCGAGCCGCGCCGCGACGACCTGCCGTTCTTCTCGGAGAACGGCCAGAACCGCCAGGGCGGACAGAACAGTCCGAACGGTCAGGGCGGCTCCGGCGGCCCGAGCGGTCCCGGCGGCCTCAGCGGCTTCAACGGGGCGGGCGTCCCCGGCGGCTCCGGCCGGCCCGGCGGCCCGCAGGGGCCCACCGGCCCGACCGGGGGTCCGGTGACCGGCGACGGCCCGCTCCTGCCGCCCACCGGGGGCCCCGCGACCGCCTCGGGCCCGGCCGGGCCCGGCGGCCCGGCCGGTGCTCCCGGCGTGCCCACCGGACGCCCCGGCGGCGGTCTGAGCGACGACACCGCGATCCTCACCCCGCAGCAGCCCGCCCCCGAGCCGGGCGCCCCGGGCTACGCCGGCCGGCCGGACAACGTCTCCGGACACACCGTCACCAGCGGCATCCCCGTCGTGCCGCCCGGCACCGACTCGCCGTTCCGGTCGGGCCCCGGCGCCGACGGAGCGCTGTCGCACACGCCCCCGAAGCCGCCCGAGTCGGCTTCGCCGGCCGCCGCCGGGTCCGCGAAGTCCGCGAAGTCCGCCAAGGCGCCGAAGAAGAAGGGTCGCAGCAAGCTGGGGCTGCTCGGTGGTGCGGTGATCGTCGTCGCCGGTGTCGCCTACGGTGCCGGGCTGCTGATGAACCACTCCGACGTGCCCAAGGGCACCACCGTGCTCGGCGTGGACATCGGCGGCGGGACCCGCGACGACGCGGTCAAGAAGCTCGACGACGCCTTCGGCAAGTGGGTCGACCAGCCGCTGAAGCTGTCGGTCGACGGCAAGACCGTCACCCTCAAGCCCGACCAGGCCGGACTCCAGTTCGACACCCAGGCCACGGCCAGCGCGGCGGCGAAGAGCGACTACAACCCCGTCTCCGTGATCGGCTCCCTGTTCGGCAACCACCGGGTGGTCGAGCCGCAGATGCCCGTCGACGAGGAGAAGCTGCAGGCGGCCCTGGAGAACGCCGCGGGCGGCGCCGGTTCGTCCTCCGACGGCACCATCAAGTTCGAGGCCGACAAGGCCGTCGCCGTGTACGGCAGGACCGGCAAGGGCATCGACGTCGCGCGCTCGACCCAGGCGGTCGAACAGGCCTATCGCACCCAGGTGGAAACGGGCAGCACCACGCCGGTCCTGGTCCCCACCACCACCCGGAGGCCGACGGTCTCCAACGCCGAGGTCGACCGGATGATGAAGGAGTTCGCGGTGCCCGCGATGTCCGGCATCGCGACCGTACAGACCGACGCGGCGCACAGCATCCGGTTCGGCCACGTGTCACTGCCGAAGATCCTCGGCGTGAAGGCCGTCAACGGCAAGCTCGTGGAGACGTACGACCTCAAGGCGCTCAAGGAGGCGTACGGCAGTACCTTCCAGGGAGTTCTGATCACCCGGGGCACCGGACAGAAGACGGCCGTCACTCCCCAGGACGTCGCTTCCGCGCTGGGCAAGGCCCTGCGCGGCAAGACGGCGGCGGAGCGCGTCGGAGTCATCGACACCAACCCCAGCTAGGCGAAATCGGGCACCACCGGTGAGGGGGCGCCGGGTGCACACCGCACCCGGCGCCCCCTCGCCATGTCACCCCGCCGTCATGCCGCCCGTATGACATCTGTCATCCGGCAGTCAGGATCCCCGACACTGCCGCCCGCCCCGGGCCCCCGGTCAGGATGGGGGCCATGACGATGACAGCGGAGACCGCCACCGCGACCGCGGTGGCGGCGTTCGACCAGGTGACCAAGAGCTACGGGAACGTACGGGCCGTGGACGGGCTGACCCTCGCCCTGCACCCCGGGGAGACCGTGGCGCTGCTGGGTCCGAACGGCGCGGGCAAGTCGACCACCCTCGACCTGCTGCTCGGCCTGAAGCACGCCGACAGCGGTTCGGTCGCGGTCTTCGGCACCAGCCCCCGCGAGGCGATCGTCGCCGGCCGGGTGGGCGCCATGCTCCAGAGCGGTGGGCTGATGGAGGAGGTCACCGTCGCCGAACTGGTGCGGCTCGCCTGCGACCTGCACCCCAAGCGGTTCAAGGTCGACGACGTGCTGGCCCGCGCCGGCATCAGCCAGATCGCCGACCGCAAGGTCAACAAGCTGTCCGGCGGCCAGGCCCAGCGGGTCCGCTTCGCCCTGGCCACCGCCGGCGACAGCGACCTGATCGTCCTGGACGAGCCGACCACCGGCATGGACGTCTCCGCCCGTCAGGCCTTCTGGGCCACCATGCGCGAGCAGGCCGACCAGGGCCGTACGGTCCTGTTCGCCACCCACTACCTGGAAGAGGCCGACGCCATCGCCGACCGGGTGCTGGTGCTGCACCGGGGCCGGCTGCTGGCCGACGGCACCGCCGCCGAGATCAAGGCGAAGGCCGGCGCCCGCAGCGTCCGGTTCGACCTGGAGGGCCCGATCGAGGAGTCCGCCCTGCGCGGTCTGCCCTTCCTGACCGCCATCGACGTCTCCGGCCAGACCGTGCGTATCCAGTCCTCCGACGCCGACGCGACCGTCCACGCCCTGTACGGGCTCGGTGTCTACCCCCGCAACCTCGAGGTCGCCGGGCTCGGGCTCGAGCAGGCGTTCGTCGCCATCACCGAGGCCGAGGAGGCCAAGCAGTCGTGAACAGCCTGATCAAGCTGGAACTCGCCCGCGCCCTGCGCAACCGCAAGTTCCTGTTCTTCTCCGTGCTCTACCCCTCGATCCTGTTCCTGATCATCGCCGGCAAGGCCGACAGCACGACCAGGGTCGACGGCACCGGCCTGACCCTCCCGACCTACATGATGGTCTCCATGGCCTCCTTCGGCGCCCTGACGGCGGTGCTCATGGGCAACAGCGAGCGCATCGCCAAGGAGCGGGAGAGCGGCTGGGTGCGCCAGCTCCGGCTGACCTCCCTGCCCGGCCGCGGATACGTCCTCGCCAAGACCGCCAGCGCCGCCGTGGTCAGCCTGCCGTCCATCGTCGTCGTCTTCGCGGTCGCCGCCACCGTCAAGCACGTCCGCCTCGACCCGTGGCAGTGGCTCGCCCTGACCGGCTCGATCTGGGCCGGCAGCCTCGTCTTCGCCGCCCTCGGCGTCGCCATCGGCTATCTCGCCACCGGTGACGCGGTCCGCCCGATCACCATGATCGTCTACTTCGGCCTGTCGATGCTCGGCGGCCTGTGGATGCCGGCGACCACCTTCCCGCAGTGGCTGCAGAACATCGCCAAGTGGCTGCCCACCCATGCGTACGCTGCACTGGGGCAGGCCATCGAACAGAGCCAGGCACCGCACACGAAGGACATCGCCATCCTGGTCGTCTTCTTCGCCCTGTTCGCGGGCGGCGCGGCCTGGCTGTACCGGAAGGACACGCTGAAGGCGTGAGCATCATGACCCAGGACCGGCCGCGGGAGCGCGAAGAGCATGTGATGAGCATGGGCCGGCCGCCCCGCAACCGGCGGGAGCTGCTGCGCAAGCTCGTCTGGATCGGCGTCTGGCTGGTCTTCCTGAGCTCGCCGGTCCAGGACCTGGCCGCCGGCCGTCACACGCCGACCGGCACGGCGGCCGGCTGGCTGGGACTGGCGACCTTCGTCGGGGCCTACACGGCACTGGTCTTCAGGAACATGGGGCGGCCGTTCGCCCGGACCGTGGTCGTCGCGCTCATCTGCTTCCTCGCCGTCCTGGCCATCGTGCTGTGCCTCACACTCGGCGGCGCATGGCTCGGTCTGTTCTGCTACGTCTCCGTCGCCTGCGGGGCGACCCTCTCGGTCCGCACGGCCTACTGGGCGATCCCGGCGACGGCCGCCGTGATGATGCTGGTCGGGTGGCGCACGGACATCGAGGTGGCCGAGAATCTCGTCCTGCTGGTCCTGCTGATCGGCTTCGCGATGAGCGGCGTCGGCCAGCTGGTCCGGACCACCGTCGAGTTGCGCCAGGCCCGCGCCACCGTCGCCCAGCTCGCCGCCAACGAGGAGCGCCTGCGCCTCGCCCGCGACCTGCACGACCTGCTCGGCCACTCGCTCTCCCTGATCACGCTGAAGAGCGAGCTGGCCGGCCGGATGCTGCCCGGCCGGCCCGACCAGGCCGCCCAGCAGGTCGCCGACATCGAGCAGGTCAGCCGACAGGCGCTCGTCGACGTGCGGGAGGCCGTCACCGGCTACCGGCGCCCCCGCCTGGCCGCGGAGCTCGCCGGCGCGCAGGTCGCGCTGACCGCGGCCGGGGTGAGTCCGGAACTGCCCGCCGAGCCCGACCTCACCGCCGTCCCCGAGGAGAGCGAGTCCGCGCTCGCCTGGGCGCTGCGCGAGGCGGTCACCAACGTCGTACGGCACAGCGGTGCCCGGCGCTGCGCGGTGGAGGTCGTGCGCCGCCAGACCCTGGACGGCCCGATGCTGGAGCTGTCCGTCGAGGACGACGGCTCGGGCGGCTCCGGCGAGGGTCCCGGCAACGGTCTGACGGGCCTGACCGAACGCCTCCAGAAGGCCGGCGGCATGCTGGAGGCGGGCCGCGTCAGGCGCGGCTTCCGGCTGGTCGCCCGCGTCCCCGCCGGTGCTGCGGTGGACGTAGGATCCCGGGCATGAGCAGTACGATCAAGGTCCTTCTCGCCGAGGACCAGTCGATGGTCCGAGAGGCCCTGGCCGCACTTCTCGGCCTCGAGGAGGACATCGAGGTCGTCGCCCAGGTGGCCCGCGGGGACGAGGTCGTCGCCGCCGCGCACGCCCACGACATCGACGTGGCCCTGCTCGACATCGAGATGCCCGGCTGCACCGGAATCGAGGCGGCCGCCCGGCTCCACAGGGAACTGCCCGCGGTCAAGCTGGTCGTCCTCACCACCTTCGGCCGCCCCGGCTATCTGCGCAGTGCCATGGAGGCGGGCGCCGACGCGTTCCTGGTCAAGGACGCCCCCGCCGCCCAACTCGCCGAGGCGGTGCGCAAGGTGCTGGCCGGCGACCGGGTCATCGACCCCACGCTCGCCGCCGCGGCCCTGGCCGAGGGCGCCAATCCGCTGACCGACCGCGAGCGCGAGGTCCTGCGCGCCGCCGCCGACGGCTCCACCAACGCGGAACTGGCCAGGGCGCTCCACCTGTCCCAGGGCACGGTCCGCAACTACCTCTCCACCGCGATCCAGAAACTGGCGGTCCGCAACAGAACGGAAGCGGTCCGCATCGCCCGGGAGAAGGGCTGGCTGTGAGGCCCTAGCTAGGGTCTTTCGTTCGGATCAGGCCAGACCCCGCGAGCCCGGCATGATCCGAACGAGCGGCCCTAGTTCAGCATCGCCCGCGCCGCCTGCGCCTGCCCCCGTACCCGCTCCGCCGCCGACCGGTCCACCCCCGCGATCACCTCGGCGTACGCCTCCAGCTCCAGCGCCCCGGCCACGAAGTCCCCACGCTGCACCAGCAGCTGCGCACGCTCGTAGCGCAGCCGTGCCGGATGCGAGGGCAGCAGCAGCGACAGCTCGACCGCCCACAGCGCCACGTCCGACCGTTCGGGCCGTGCGGCCGCCCAGGCCCGTATGTTGTTCAGGATCCGCAGCACCACGTCCAGCGGACCCGCCGGGGTCAGCATCGAGGGCTGCAGCGGCGCCCCCGTCGCCCCGACGACCAGCAGCTCCGCGTCCGCCCCGGTGAGCACCCTGCCCCCGTCGAACGGATCGGCGAGCACCTGCTCCTCCGCCGCACCGAACCCCACCACGAAGTGACCGGGCAGCGCGACCCCGTACACCGGCGCCCCCGCCCGCCGCGCGACCTCCATCCACACCACCGACAGCAGGATGGGCAGCCCGCGCCGCCGCCGCAGCACCTCGTGCAGCAGCGAGGACTCCAGGCGCTGGTAGTCGGCGGCCGAGCCGTGGAACCCGTGCCTCTCGCCGAGCAGCTCCCGTACCGCCTGCGCCCACGCGCGCGGGCCCCCCGGCCGGTACGGCAGCTGCCCCGCCAGCCCGTCGAGTTCCAGCTGCGCCGCGTCCAGGCCGGCCTCGTCCAGGGTCCCGTCGGCCGTCGCGCCCACCAGCAGGCACAGCACCGACAGGTCGGGCCGCTCGGACCGGGCCTCCTCGGCGAACCGCCGGCGCAGCTCGGCGGCCCGTTCGGGCGGCGGCGGGGAACAGGGGGGACGCATGGCAGGCTCGTGCCCTTTCACGGCGATGTCACGGGGCTGACGGCGGTATCAGGGTGGTCACGGCGTCGTGGCGTCGCTCGCTAGGCCGCGCCGGTGCCGGGGACCCCCGGTCGCGCCGGCGGCTCCGTCTCCGGTCCCGGCTCCCGGTAGTGGTGGTAGGCGTGGTGCGCCGTGAAGCCCGTTCCGGCGTACAGCGCGCGTGCTCCGGCGTTGTCGGCCTCCACCTGGAGGCACGCGGCCGACGCCCCCTCGGCCAGGGCCTGCCGGGCGAGCGCGGCCATGACGGCGGTGGCCAGGCCCTGGCGGCGCCGTGCCGGATCCACCTCCACGGCGGCGAAGGACGCCCACCGGCCGTCGACGACACACCGCCCGATCGCGGCGGGCGGCTGCCCGGCCGACGCGCCGGGAACGGTCGCGAACCACACGGAGGGCCCACTGCCCAGGACCTTCAGGGCCACCTCGCTCACCCCCTTGCGCTGGTAGCGCGCAAGCCACGCCTCGTCGGCCGTGCGGGACAGCACGACCCCGGAGCCCTCGGCCCGGTCGGCGACCGGTGCGAGCGCCCCGATCCACAGCTCGGCGGTCACCTCGCGCACCCAGCCCCGCCGCTCCAGCTCGGCGCACAGCAGTTCCTGCGTGCCCTCGGCGCCGGTGGCGGTCTGGATGTACGCGGGCAGGCCGCGCTCGCCATACCAGCGTCGTACGGCGGCCAGCGCCTCGTCGAGCGGAAGGCCCGGGTCACCGAGCGGCAGCACGGAGTTCGCCCGCCGCGTGAAACCGCCGGCCGCCCTCAGCAGCCACTCGCCGAGCCGCTCGCTCTCGACCGGCTGCCAGGCGCGCGCGGCGACCCGCGCGAGCTCCTCGTACGTCGCCGCCGGTCCCCTGCGCCGGGCCGGTGCGGCCGGCACCAGTTTCCCGGCGACCAGCGAGGACTCCGCGATCCGGACGGTTTCGCCGTTCTTTCGTGTGATCAGCAGCACACCGTCGTCCCATGATGTGAGAACACCCACCGTGTCGGTGAACTTCTCACCCGTTCCCCGAGGTTCGCTCAAGCGCCGTACGGAGACCCGTTTGCCCACGTCAGCAGCGGTGATACGGACCTCGAAGCGTCCTGTCGACGAGATTTCCACAGGTCGGTTCACCCCTCCTGTTCGGATCATGCCCCGGAACGGAGATACTAGGGGCGGGCATCGACGACGCCGCGCTCCCGCGCGCCAGGCGGCGGAGCCTGTGGAGGCCCGCCAGCGCCCTATCGAGGAGGAACGACAGCGTGACCTACGTCATCGCGCAGCCTTGTGTCGACGTCAAGGACAAGGCGTGCATCGAGGAGTGCCCGGTCGACTGCATCTACGAGGGCCAGCGGTCCTTGTACATCCACCCGGACGAATGCGTCGACTGTGGTGCCTGTGAGCCGGTCTGCCCGGTCGAGGCGATCTTCTACGAGGACGACGTGCCGGAGGAGTGGAAGGACTACTACAAGGCCAACGTCGAGTTCTTCGACGAGCTCGGCTCTCCCGGCGGCGCCAGCAAGCTGGGGCTGATCGAGCGCGACCACCCCGTCGTCTCCGCGCTGCCGCCGCAGGGCGAGTAACCCTCAAGCGGCCCGCACACCGTGCCGCCTCGGTCCCGTACGGCCCTGATCGCCTCCGGCGCTTCCGGCTGCCGTACGGGACCGAGGCGTTCGCCGTACCGGGCGCATGCCGTACGAGAAAGTGAGCCTGATCCCGTGTCCGCAGTCTCCGACCGACTTCCCACCTTTCCCTGGGACAAGCTGGAGCCGTACAAGAAGACGGCCGCAGCACACCCGGACGGCATCGTCGACCTGTCGGTCGGCACCCCGGTCGACCCGGTCCCCGAGCTGATCCAGAAGGCGCTGATCGCGGCGGCCGACTCGCCGGGCTACCCGACGGTCTGGGGCACGCCCGAGCTGCGTGACGCGATCTCCGGATGGGTCGAGCGCCGCCTCGGCGCGCGCGGGATCACCCACCGCCACGTCCTGCCGATCGTCGGCTCCAAGGAACTGGTCGCCTGGCTCCCCACGCAGCTGGGTCTCGGCCCCGGCGACAAGGTCGCCTTCCCGCGCCTGGCCTACCCGACCTACGAGGTCGGCGCCCGCCTGGCCCGCGCGGACCACGAGGCCTACGACGACCCGACCGACCTGGACCCGGCGAACCTCAAGCTCCTGTGGCTGAACTCGCCCTCCAACCCCACGGGCGAGGTGCTGGGCAAGGAGGACCTGACGCGGATCGTCGCCTGGGCCCGCGAGCACGGCATCCTGGTCTTCTCCGACGAGTGCTACCTGGAGCTGGGCTGGGAGGCCGACCCGGTCTCGGTCCTGCACCCCGACGTGAACGGCGGCTCCCACGAGGGCATCGTCGCCGTCCACTCCCTCTCCAAGCGCTCCAACCTCGCGGGCTACCGCGCCGCCTTCCTGGCCGGTGACCCGGCGGTCCTCGGCCCGCTGCTGGAGATCCGCAAGCACGGCGGCATGATGACCTCGGCGCCGACCCAGGCGGCGGTCGTGGCGGCCCTGGGCGACGACACCCACGTCCGCGAGCAGCGCGAGCGCTACGCCGCCCGCCGTGCCGCGCTCCGCCAGGCACTGCTCTCCCACGGCTTCCGCATCGAGCACAGCGAGGCCAGCCTCTACCTGTGGGCCACGAGGGGCGAGTCCTGCTGGGACACGGTCGCCCACCTGGCCGAACGGGGCATCCTGGTCGCTCCGGGCGACTTCTACGGCCCGGCGGGCGAGCAGTTCGTCCGCGTGGCCTTCACGGCCACGGACGAGAGGGTCGCGGCGGCGGTGGCGAGGCTGTAGCCGACTGCGGTCCGGTCGAAGCGACGGGGCCCAGGGAAACCCCCTGGACCCCGTCGACTGCGGAAGTCGCGCTCAGCCGAGAGGCACACCGGAGACCGGCAGGCCCTGCGTCGGCAGCCCGCCCTTCGTGGCCGTCCTGGCCGTGTCGCCGAGGAGACCGCCCGCGGTGCCCGCCGCGTCGCCCGCCGCCTTCTGCGCCACCGGCGTCGCCTTCTTCACGAGCTTGCCGCCGGTCTGGCCGGCGGCCGGAACCGCCTGCCTGACCGCCTTGCTGCCGGTGTCGCCCGCGACCCCGGTGACGTGCTGCGCCGCGCCGTCCATCGTGTTGCCTACGCTCGCCCCGTCCAGTGCGGTCAGGCCGCCGAGGTTCGGAGTGGCCGGCAGCTCGGGGGCAGCACTGGCGGAGCCGGCCGCACCGACCCCGGCAGCCGCTCCCGCAGCGACGAGCAGCGCGGCACGGGCGATCCGGCGGGTCAGGGGGAGGGACATGTTGCTCCTTCGACGGGAGAGAACGGTGAACTGTCCGACCACGCCCGGCAGTTGACCGACGGCTGTGGGGGCCGCCGCCCGGCCGGGCTCGGACGCAGTGACTACCGCTCGAAGCCCGCGAAGGTTGCGGCGTGCCGACGCAAAGAGTTGGCAATGCGTCGCATTATCGGCTGCTGACGAAACCGGACAAAAAGTGGCCGGTCGGAAAGTCTGCTGAATCCTTCCCGCCCTGTGTTCCCACGGGTTTCGACGATCACGGGAGTGACGGCACGAAAACCTGCGCACACGGCCCGCCCGAGCGGCCGCGCATGACCCCGGAGGGTGAGGGTCCGTACGGGTGTCCGGCGGCGGCGACTACGGTCCGGTCGTGATGCGCACCGCGCCCGCGTCGCGCTCGCCGGACCCGCCCGAGACGTCTCTCCCGGCGGCCCCGTGGGCGTTCTTCGCGTCCGCCGTGTGCCACCGGCCGTCGGCGACCCCGGCGGTCCACTCCCGTCCCGCGTACGACACCCGTTCGATGTGCAGCGCCGAGGCGTTGGCCACCGCCCAGTGCGCCAACTGCCAGCCGCGTTGCTGCGCGCTGCGCCCGCCGGAGACGGTGCCGGCGGGCACCGGCAGTGTCACCGTCCGCCCGTCCGCGCCGGACGCCACGCTCGGCGGCGGCTTCGGCGACGAGCCGCCGCTGCCGCCCACCTCCGCGCCGGCCTCCTGGAGCACGTCCCGCCCGAAGTCCCGTACCAGGGCGGCTCGTACGGCGTCCGGGCCGGTGGTGCGGGTGGCGCCCGGCCGGCCGAGGCAGGTCAGCGTGGCCGCGGCGCGCCCGGTGAGCGCGGCGGCGAGCAGGGTGGCGTCCGGCTCGTGCTTGGCGTACGCCTGCGGGAAGCCGCTGCGCTGCACCCGCTGTGCGGCGACGGTGAGCGGCAGCCGCGTGTAGCCGGGGACCTTGGCCAGGTGCTCGTAGAAGACGCCCGCCGCGTACGTCGGGTCCATGATCTCCTTCGGCGTGCCCCAGCCCTGCGAGGGGCGCTGCTGGAACAGTCCCAGGGAGTCCCGGTCGCCGTGCTCGATGTTGCGCAGGCCCGACTCCTGCAGGGCGGTCGCCAGCGCGATGGTCACGGCCCGCTCGGGCATCTGGCGCCCGGTGCCGACGGCCGCGATCGTCGCCGCGTTCACCGCCTGCTCCGGCGTGAACCGGTAACTGGCGCCGTCGTCGGCGGAGACGACCTTGCAGCCCGGTCCTCCCGTGCGACCGGTGAGGTACTGCACCGCGAGATACCCCGCGACCGCGAGCAGGACCACCAGGGCCGCCCCGATCCTGAGGAGGCGGCCGCGGCGCTTCGAAGTGGGGGACGGCTCTGGCACGCGTACAAGGTACTGGAGACGGGTGGGGCCACTGGGGTCTGTGGGGACAAAGCGCGGCGGCGTCCGGGCGGTTCGCCGGGTTAGGGTCGACGCCATGGCCGATACCCCGCTTGACCTCACGCTGGATGCCGCGCGGCTGACCGCGCAGCTCGTCGACTTCCCCTCGGAGAGCGGCACGGAGAAGCCGCTGGCCGACGCGATCGAGTCCGCGCTGCGCACCCTGCCGCACCTGACGGTCGACCGCCTCGGCAACAACGTCGTCGCCCGGACGAACCTGGGCCGGTCCGAGCGCGTGATCCTGGCCGGCCACATCGACACCGTCCCGATCGCCGGCAATGTGCCCTCCCGGCTGGACGAGGACGGCGTGCTCTGGGGCTGCGGCACCTGCGACATGAAGTCCGGCGTGGCCGTTCAGCTGCGCATCGCGGCCACGGTCCCGGCCCCCAACCGCGACCTGACCTTCGTCTTCTACGACAACGAGGAGGTCGCCGCCGAGCTGAACGGCCTGAAGCACGTCGCCGAGGCCCACCCGGAATGGCTGGCGGGCGACTTCGCGGTCCTGCTGGAGCCCTCCGACGGCGAGGTCGAGGGCGGCTGCCAGGGCACCCTGCGCGTGCACCTCGGGACGACGGGCGAGCGGGCCCACTCGGCCCGCAGCTGGATGGGCTCCAACGCCGTCCACGCGGCGGCGCCGATCCTCGCGCGCCTGGCGTCGTACGAACCCCGCAACCCGGTCATCGACGGCCTGGAGTACCGCGAGGGCCTCAACGCGGTCGGCATCTCGGGCGGGGTGGCGGGCAACGTCATCCCCGACGAGTGCGTCGTCACCGTCAACTTCCGCTACGCCCCCGACCGCACGGAGGAGGAGGCGGTCGCCCACGTCCGCGAGGTCTTCGCGGACTGCGGGGTCGAGGAGTTCGTGGTCGACGACCACAGCCCCGGCGCCCTGCCCGGCCTGAGCCACCCGGCGGCGGCGGCGTTCATCGAGGCGGTCGGCGGCACCCCCAAGCCCAAGTACGGCTGGACGGACGTGTCCCGCTTCTCGGCGGTGGGCGTCCCGGCCGTGAACTACGGCCCCGGCAACCCGCTCCTGGCGCACAAGCGGGACGAGCGGGTGGAGACGGCGAAGATCCTGGCCGGTGAGGAGCGGCTGCGGGCGTGGCTGACGAGCTGACCGCCCCGCGGAGCCGCCCCGGGGTGCTGCACCGCGGACATGCCGAGGTCCCCCGCCCGTAACCCGCGTAGATCTACGCTGAGGTGGAACGTCCTCCCCCGAGGTCCGGCTCCGGCCGGGTCGGGGGAGGCCTGGAACACGGAGGGAGCGCACATGGCTACAGGCAACCCCGAGGGCAAGAAGCGGCCACCGGAGGAGCAGCGCCTGGGACCGGTCCTCCGGCGGCGGAGCCAGGTCCAGGCCGGCACCACCGACCAGCGGCTGCTGGACGAGCGTGCCCCCACCGACTGGGTGCACACCGACCCCTGGCGGGTGCTGCGCATCCAGTCGGAGTTCATCGAGGGCTTCGGTACGCTGGCCGAACTCCCTCCCGCCATCAGCGTGTTCGGCTCGGCCCGTACGCCTGTGGACTCACCCGAGTACAAGGCGGGGGTCCGGCTGGGACGCGGTCTGGTCGAGGCGGGCTTCGCGGTGATCACCGGTGGCGGACCGGGCGCGATGGAGGCGGCGAACAGGGGCGCGTCCGAGGCCGGCGGCATCTCGGTGGGCCTGGGCATCGAGCTGCCCTTCGAGCAGGGCCTGAACCCCTACGTCGACATCGGTCTGAACTTTCGGTACTTCTTTGTCCGAAAAATGATGTTCGTGAAGTATGCCCAAGGATTCGTGGTTCTGCCCGGTGGCCTCGGCACCCTCGACGAGCTCTTCGAGGCCCTCACCCTCGTCCAGACCCAGAAGGTCACCCGTTTCCCGATCGTCCTGTTCAACAGCGCCTACTGGGGCGGCCTGGTCGACTGGGTGACCAACACGCTCATCGCCGAGGGAAAGGCCTCGAAGGCCGACCTGACCCTGTTCCACGTCACGGACGACGTGGACGAGGCGGTGGCGCTGGTGTCGAAGGAGGCGGGCAGGTAGCGCCCTCCGAGGGGCGCCGGCCGCCGAGTCGAGGTGCGGCTCCGCCGCGTGTGCGCGCCCGGCCCCCACCTGGGGCCTCTCGCTTGGATCATGCCCGGCCCGCGGGGCCCGATCCGGCATGATCCAGACGAAAGACCCTGGCCGCGGGCGAGCACGCGGCGCCCTGGGGGCCGGGGATCAAGCCCCTGGCGGCCACGGGCGGAGTCGGCGGGGGCGGAAACTCCTCTACGCCAGGCCCCGCCGGGCCACCGCCGGAGGCCGGTGGCCCGCGATGGAGGCCACCATGTCCAGCACCTGCCGTGTCTCGGCGACCTCGTGCACCCGGTACACCTGAGCGCCCAGCCACGCCGAGACGGCCGTCGTGGCCAGCGTGCCCAGCACGCGCTCCTTCACCGGCTTGTCCAGCGTCTCGCCCACGAAGTCCTTGTTGGACAGGGACACCAGCACCGGCCATCCGGTCGCGACCATCTCGTCCAGCCGCCGCGTCGCCTCCAGGCTGTGCCGTGTGTTCTTGCCGAAGTCGTGCCCGGGATCGATCAGCACCGACTCCCGGGGCACGCCGAGGGCCACCGCGCGCTCGGCCAGCCCCAGGGTCACCTTCAGGATGTCGGCCATGACGTCGTCGTACGTCACCCGGTGCGGCCGGGTCCGGGGCTCGGCGCCGCCCGCGTGGGTGCACACCAGCCCCACCCGGTGGCGCGCCGCGACCTCGGCGAGCCGCGGGTCGACACCTCCCCACGCGTCGTTCAGGAGGTCGGCCCCCGCCTCGCAGACCGCCTCGCCGACATCGGCGCGCCAGGTGTCGACGCTGATCACCACCTCCGGGAACCGCCGCCGCACCTCGGCCACGAAGCCGACCGTCCGCCGGGTCTCCTCCTCCGCGGTCACCTCTTCGCCGGGCCCGGCCTTCACCCCGCCGATGTCGATGATCGCGGCTCCTTCGGCGATCGCCTGCTCCACGCGCGCGAGGGCCGGCTCGTCGCGGAACGTCGCCCCCTGGTCGTAGAAGGAGTCGGGGGTCCGGTTGACGATCGCCATGATCACCGGCTCATGCGTGCCGAATTCACGCCTGCCCAGCCTGAGCATCCCCTGTGACCTCTCCTCTTGCGTTCCGATACGTTCCGGCCTACGGCCGCCTGTGACCCTAACTGTCAGCGTCGCATGGCACGATCGGACCCTGACACACACGACAGACTCCGGACTCCGTGGGGACCCCAGCGATGGTTATGTTCTTGTTCCTGGTCGTCGCGCTCGCGGTCGTGGTCGCCGCGGTGACCCTCGCGGTCGTGGGCGGTGGCGAGGGCACCGGCCCGCTGCCCGAGGCCACGCCCGAGCGGTTGCACGACCCGCTGCCGCCGGACCGCCAGGTGGGACGTGCCGACGTGGAGCGCATCCGCTTCCCGCTCGCCGTCCGCGGCTACCGCATGTCGGACGTCGACGACGCGCTGAGCCGGCTGGGCGCGGAACTGGCCGAGCGTGACGCGCGGATCGCCGATCTGGAGTCCGCGCTGGCCGGCGCTCGGGCCGCCGCGGCCCATGTGCGCATGACCAAGGCCGAACCGGAGGACCAGCAGTGACGGAGGACGCGGTGACGGAGCGCGCGGCGACCGACGAACCGGTGACGGAGGGCCCGGTGACGGGCGAAGCGGTGACGGCCGGTGCCGCGATCGCCGGCCCGGACGGCTCCCTGCGCTGCCCGTGGGCGCTGTCCGCGGCGGAGTACGTGACGTACCACGACCAGGAGTGGGGCCACCCGGTCCACGGAGACGACGCCCTCTACGAACGCCTCAGCCTGGAGGCCTTCCAGTCCGGCCTGTCGTGGATCACCATCCTGCGCCGCCGACCCGCCTTCCGCGCCGCCTTCGCCGGCTTCCGGATCTCCAGGGTGGCGCAGTTCACCGACGCCGACCGCGAGCGCCTGCTCGCCGACGCGGGCATCATCCGCAACCGCGCCAAGATCGACGCGACCCTCGCCAACGCGCGCGTGCTCGCCGAGTGGTCCCCGGGCGAGCTGGACGCCCTCATCTGGTCGCACGCCCCCGACCCGGTGGACCGTCCGGTTCCCAAGACGCTCTCCGACGTCCCGGCGGTGACCCCCGAGTCCACGGCCCTCTCGAAGGCCCTCAAGAGGCGCGGACTGCGCTTCGTCGGCCCGACCACGGCGTACGCCCTGATGCAGGCGTGCGGGCTGGTCGACGACCACCTCGCGGACTGCGTCGCCCGCCGCCCGTGACCCGCCGCGCGGGCCGCCCCTGATCCGGCGAGCAGGGGCGGCACTCACGGAGGGCCGGAGCCGGCGAGTCACGCGGTCCCGGCTCAGCGACCCAGGTACTTCGGCTTCTCCTTGTTCACGAAGGCCTGTACGGCGATGGCGTGGTCCTCGGATCGCCCCGCGCGGGTCTGGAGCTCGTCCTCCTTCTCCAGCGTCTCCTCCAGGGAGTGCGTCAGGCCGTGGGCCACCGACTCCTTGAGCGCCGCATAGGCCAGCGTCGGGCCGTCGGCAAGCGCCCGCGCCGCCTTCTCGGCCTCGGCGCGCAGCTCGGCCGCCGGTACGACCCGGTTGGCGATCCCCAGCTCGTGGGCGTCCTGGGCGGAGATGCTGCGCGGGAAGAGCAGCAGGTCCATGGCGCGGCTCGGCCCGACGACCCGCGGCAGGGTCCAGGAGATGCCGGAGTCGGCGGTGAGGGCCACACCCGCGAACGAGGTGTTGAAGGCCGCCGTGTCCGACACGATCCGGTAGTCGGCGGCCAGGGCGAAGCCGAAACCGGCGCCGGCGGCCACGCCGTTCACCGCGGCGACCACCGGCTTCCGGGCCCCGGCGAGCGCCCGCACGATCGGGTTGTAGTGCTCCCGCACGGTGCTCATCGTCTGCCCCGACCCACTCTCGCGGTCGGCGGCCAGCAGCCCGATGTGCTCCTTGAGGTCCTGGCCCACGCAGAACGCCCTGTCCCCGGCGGCGGTCAGCAGCACGGCCCGCACGGCGCCGTCGCCCGCCGCGGACTCGACCGCGTCCCGCAGGGCGACCTTGGTGGCGACGTTCAGCGCGTTCATCGCCTCCGGACGGTTCAGCGTGATCGTCGCGAGCCCGTCGCTCACCTCGTAGAGCACGGTGTCGGCCATGGCGTATCCCCTCCGGTGTCGCGGCTGACGACGTACCGTCCGGTACGTCCGGTGTCCGAAGGACAGCATGACGGAGATCACCGGCCGGAGCGCGGAGCGGACGTGTGACCTGCGTCAAAGAATTTCCCCGGGGCGGTCGCCGGGGGATGTCCGTGGGGGTGCGCAGTATCGCAGCCACATCGCCGAATTGAGTGGTTTTGCTCGCGCGCGTTGCCCAAGCGATGCCGACTGATGTTGGTCATCGGGTCCTGAGATGCGGGATAATGGCCGGGAAGCAATGTGTTCGATGCCGGTGTCGCGTGTCCTGGGCCGTTGTGGTGAGGAACGCGCCTGCCTTCGGCGGGCCGTCGGCCTTGACGATGAGCTGGGTTTCAGGAAGGGGAACGAGCATGGCGGCCATGAAGCCGCGGACGGGTGATGGCCCGCTCGAGGTGACCAAGGAGGGGCGGGGCATCGTCATGCGCGTTCCGCTCGAAGGCGGCGGTCGGCTCGTCGTCGAGCTGACCCCTGACGAGGCCGACGCGCTCGGCGACGCCCTCAAGAAGGTCGTCGGCTGACGCGCAAGCGACCATACCCTTTCAGTCGCCCCGGCACCGCATGCGGTGCCGGGGCGACTTCTTCGCGGGCCCGGACGGCGGCTTGGATCCCGGTCGGGCGGGCGGCTCCCGCCGGGGAAGCCCCTGCCTGGGCCGGTGGTGCTCCTGGGCGGCGAAGCCGTGTCGGCTCACTTGCCGGAGCGGGCCGCCGCAGCGGGCCGGGGCCTGCCCGGGGCGGGGCCGGGCCGGAGTCGGCCACAGCCGATCGGAGCAGGGCGGTGTCGGCCGGCAGGCCGCCGTGTCGGCCGCTTCG